>NZ_JBIWKX010000068.1:0-40674 GCF_044765885.1 Amycolatopsis sp. NPDC102389 | reverse complement strand
AAAGTAATGCTCTCAAAGGAACCTCAAACGAGGTTCAAATACATAAGCTCTACTGGCTTAGTTCACTAGCACACTGTTGAGTTCTCAAGCAACACACCCCAGATCGCACCGAGCAAAACTCGGCCTTATCCGAAGCAGTCATTCCTAGCAGTTTTTGGTGGGACACCCACTCAATCACCTTGAGGTGAGAGCTTGGTTCGTGTCCCGGCGGCCACCCGGTTTCCCTGGCGACTTGGAGAACTTTACATGGCCCGCAGGGGCCCGAAACAGGGGGGTACCTTAACTGCGTTTCCGCAGGTCAGAGCCCCTGTTTCGGGCCGAGGCCGCGATCAGCCCCCGACGCGCACGCCGGCGACGTTGCGCTTGCCCTTGCGGACCACGAGCCAGCGGCCGTGCAGAGCGTCGTCCGCGGACGGCTTCCACTCCTCGTCGGCGATCTTCGTGTTGTTGACGTACGCGCCGCCTTCCTTGACGGTGCGGCGCGCGGCGCCCTTGCTGTCGACGAGCCCGGCGGCGATCAGCAGGTCGACGATGGTCGCCTCGCCGTTCGGGTCGATCTTGCCGTTCGGCACCTCGGCCATGGCGGCGTCGAGGGTCGGCGAGTCGAGCTCACGCAGCTCTCCCCTGCCGAACAGCGCCTGGCTCGCGGCGATGACCTGGCGGGTCGCCTCTTCACCGTGCACGAGGGTCGTGAAGTCCTCCGCCAGCTTCCGCTGCGCGGACCGCAGGTGGGGACGCTGTTCGGTGTCCTCGGCCAGCGCCGCGATCTCCTCCTGCCCGAGGAAGGAGAACATCTTCAGGTAGCGGATGACGTCGGCGTCGGCGACGTTCAGGAAGTACTGGAACCACGCGTACGGCGAGGTCATCTCCGGGTCGAGCCAGACGCTGCCGCCACCGGTGGACTTCCCGAACTTGCGTCCGTCCGAGTCCGTGACCAGCGGCGCGGTCAGCGCGTGTGCGTGCCCGCCGTCGGTGCGGCGGATCAGATCGACACCGCCGACGAGGTTGCCCCACTGGTCGGAGCCGCCGATCTGCAGCTTGCAGCCGTACTCGCGGTGCAGGTGCAGGTAGTCCTGCGACTGCAGCAGCAGGTAGCTGAACTCGGTGTAGGAGATGCCGTCGGTTTCGAGGCGGCGCTTCACCGTCTCGCGGTTCAGCATCATGTTGACCGGGAAGTGCTTGCCGACGTCGCGCAGGAACTCGACCACACTCTGCTTCGCGGTCCAGTCCAGGTTGTTCTCGATGACCGCGCCGGTCGGCGAGTCGTCGAAATCGACGAACCGCTCCAGCTGCCCGCGGATCCGGTCCGCCCATGCGGAGACGGTGTCCACCGTGTTCAGGGTGCGCTCACCGGTGTCACGCGGGTCGCCGATCATCCCGGTGGCGACGCCCGCCAGCACGATCGGCCGGTGGCCGGCGCGCTGGAAGCGGGAGAGCATCAGCAGCGGGACCAGGTTGCCGGCGTGCAGGCTGGGCGCGGTCGGGTCGAATCCGCAATAGAGCGTGAGGGGTCCTTGGCCGAGGTCTCGCCGCAGTGCGTCGAGGTCGGTGGATTGCGCGATCAGGCCGCGCCAGGTCAGCTCGTCAAGGATGTGCTCGCTCACGCCTGTAGATCCTCCCGCACCAGGTCAACCGACTATCGGCCGGGGGCGGCCGCCCGTCGCTTGCCGCCGCGGCGATAGGTGGAGACCGCGGGCGATCCGTCGATCCAGAACCGCCATGGCGTGTCCATCGCCATCGCGACACCGACGCGTGGCCCGGTGCGGATGTCCGCTTCGGGAACGCGTTCACCGGTGAACAACCGGACGGGTGATGCCGGGTCGGTCAGGTCGACGCCGTTCTCGGCCCGATCGATACCGAGCACGGAGGTGAGGATGGCCGGGCCTTTGGCGAGTTCGCCGTTGCCGCGCGCGAATGGCCTGCGAGCCCTGGCGATGTCCGCACCCGAGAGGACCTCCCCGGCCCGCAGCAGCACGGCACCCGGCTGCCCGTCTTCGGTGCCGACGACGTTCGCGCAGAAATGCATGCCGTAGACGAAGTACACGTACAGGTGCCCCGCCGGCCCCCACATGACCGCGTTGCGCGGGGTCTTGCCGCGATAGCAGTGCGATGCGGGGTCGTCGAGCCCTCGATAGGCCTCGACCTCGACGAGACGGACCGCGACGGTGCCGTCGGGGCCGCTCGCTTCGATCACCGCGCCGAGCAGGAGCGTGGACAGCTCCACCGGATCCAGCGCCAGTTCGCGCCGGGTGAACTGTCTGCCGGTCACCACGTCCCCTTAAATCGCATTCTCCCTGCGCCGACCTTAACCGGCCACCTCGATCTTCGGCGCCACCCGCATGCTCGTGTGACAGCACTCGGTGCCGTCGGGGAGTTTCGTGAACAGCACCGGCATCCAGTCGTCGCCGAACATGGGGTTCATCCCGGCGAAGACACACTCCGACACGGGCACCAGATCCGCTTCGATCGGCGGGGCGATCCCCTTGAGCCCGTCCGCGAATTCGTAGACGAAGTGGAGCTTTCCCGCCGTCTCGGTGACAGTGATGACGACCCCCTCACGGCGGTAGGTACCGGCGTAAGGGGCGACGTCCACCGAGGGCGGTGGCGTCGGCGGGGCGAAGTCGCCAGGAACTTCGACCCCGGCGAGTTCGCCGAAAAGTTCTCGCGAAAGCTGGTTGTACAACCTGTCGGTCGTGCCGTGATTGGTGAGCAGGGCGAAGGCCACTCCGGCGTCCGGCACCACTCGCAGGTAGGAGCGCTGCCCGATCGACGATCCGTTGTGTCCGAAGCCGGGAACTCCGTTCCAGTCGTGGATCGACAGCCCGAGCCCCCAGCCTTCGGAACCGAGCGTCCACTTGTCGGGCACCTCCGCCTCGAGACGCCGCATCATGGTCACCGTCTCCTCGGCCAGCACGCGAGTCCCGTCGGGTGCCGTGCCGTCCAGCAACATCCGGGCGAAGCGGACGACGTCGCCGGCCGTGGCGAGGACGCGGCCGTACGGTCCGGCGGAGCGCGGCAGGAGATCCCAGGCAGCGGTCGGCTCCGGGTCGTGACCGAGATGTCCCATCGCCACCCGGAAGCGCAGCGCCTCTTCGGGCAGGGTCATCGTCTCGGCGAGCCCAAGCGGGGTGATCAGCCGCTCGCGCAGGGCTTCGTCCCAGGTCAGACCGGCGAGGACCTCGACGATCCGGCCGAGCACGTTGTATCCGACGCTGCTGTAGGACGCGGCCGTCCCCGGCGGGCAGTCGAGCGCCACTCCCCTGGCGGCCTCGACGTACTTGGCGAGGCAATCGTCCCCGCGTCCGGTGTCTTCGACGAAGTCGCACGTGAGTCCACCGGTATGACTGAGCAACCGCCGGGCGGTGATGATCTTCGTCGCCGCGGGATCGATCGTCGCGAACTCCGGCAGCACCTCGATGACCGGGGCGTCGAGGTCCAGGCGGCCTTCCTCGGCCAGCCAGTATCAGCGCGGCCGTGTAGACCTTCGCGATCGAGCCGAGCTGGAAGATCGAATCGGGGGTCGCCGCCACCCCGGTCCCCCGGTGCAGGACCCCGCTCGCCAGTTCGTGGATCTCTCCCTCGGCCAGCACGGCGAGCGTCGCGCCCGGCACGTGGTGTTCGACCCTCAGGTCGTCGAGCCTGGACTGCCAGTAGGCGTGGTCGAACTTGTTCCGTACAGTGTTAGGCATACTGAACACTGTACGGAAAAGTGAGGGATCGCGGATGTCGGTGTGGATGCGTCCCCCGAAACGCAAGCGCGAGCAGCCGTCGCTGAGCCGGGAACAGATCGTTTCCCAGGCCATCGAGCTTCTCGATGGGGGTGGCGTCGACGCACTGAGCATGCGGAAGCTCGGAGCCCGGCTCGGTGTGGCCGCCCCGTCGATGTACACGCACGTGGCCACCAAGGACGAGCTGGTGGAACTGGTCGTCGACGCGGTGTACGGCGAGGTCGCGCTCCCCGAGGAGGGTCCGTGGCGAGTGACGGCGGGGCGGTTCGCGCGCGACCTGCGTTCGGTCTTCCTTCGCCATCCGTGGCTCGGCTCGCTGCTCGGCGAGACGGGAGTGGCGTACCTCGGGCCGAACGTGCTGAAGATGTCGGAGGCTGCACTAGCCCTGTTCGAAGACGCCGGTTTCTCGCTGGACGACGCCGACCTGGCGTGGAACACGGTCATGGCGTTCGTCGTCGGGCGGGCCACCAGCGAAGCCGCGTGGCTGACCACACTCGAACGCGGCGGGCAGAGCGAGGCGGAGTGGAAGGAGCGCCTGTGGCCGGCGGCCGAACAAGCGGTGCGTGATCATCCGCGGCTCAAGAAGCTGTACGCGGCGCGACGAAGGCAGGACCCGGGCGAGACGAATGAGGCCGACTTCGAGCGCGGCCTCGACTGCGTCTTCGACGGCTTGGCGACCAGGCTTCCCTGATACGCGTGAAGGCCCCCTTCGGCTGAGCCGAGCGAAGGGGGCCTTCACGCGCTTTGGGGGTTTGGTTCAGCCCAGCCAGGCGCGGTGTTCGGCGACCCGCGCGACCAGGCGATCACGCTGTTCGGCGACCCGCGCGGGAGCGGTACCGCCGCGGGCGTCGCGCGAACTCACCGAGCCCTCGACGGTCAGCACCTCGCGCACGGCGGGTGTCAGCGCCGGGTTGATCTTCTCGAACTCTTCGTCGGTCAGTTCGTCCAGCCCGACGCCGCGAGCCTCGGCGACGCGGACGCTCTCCCCCGCCGCTTCGTGCGCGACGCGGAACGGAACTCCCTGCCGGACCAGCCATTCGGCGATGTCCGTGGCGAGGGTGAACCCGGCGGGCGCCAGTTCGGCGAGCCGGTCGGTGTGGAAGGTCAGCGTCTCGAGCATGCCCGCGATCGCCGGGAACAGCAGTTCCAGTTGCTCGACGGAGTCGAAGACCGGCTCCTTGTCCTCCTGCAGATCGCGGTTGTACGCGAGCGGCTGCGCCTTGAGCGTCGCGAGCAGACCGGTCAGGTTGCCGATGAGCCGCCCGGCCTTGCCGCGGGTCAGCTCGGCGACGTCGGGGTTCTTCTTCTGCGGCATGATCGAACTGCCGGTCGCCCAGGCGTCGTCGAGGGTGACGTAGCCGAATTCGGCGGTGTTCCAGATGATCACCTCTTCGGCGATCCTGGACAGGTTGACAGCGAGCATCGCGACGTCGAAGGCGAACTCGGCCACGAAGTCACGCGAGGCTGTGCCGTCGATGGAGTTCTCGACGCTGGTGTCGAAGCCCAGTTCCTCGGCGACGGCCTCCGGGTCGAGGCCGAGCGAGGAACCCGCCAGCGCGCCGGAGCCATAGGGCGACTCGGCGGTGCGAACGTCCCAATCACGCAACCGGGTGACGTCGCGCAGCAGCGACTGGCCGTGCGCGAGCAGGTGGTGCGCCAGCAGGACGGGCTGGGCGTGCTGCAGGTGGGTGCGGCCCGGGAGGATCGCGTCCGGATGCCGCTTCGCCTGCGAAACGAGCGCGTCGACGACGCCGAGGGTGCCCGCGACCACGCGGCGGGCGGCGTCCCGCAGCCACATCCGGAACAGCGTCGCGACCTGGTCGTTGCGCGAACGACCCGCCCGGAGCTTGCCGCCGAGTTCGGTGCCCGCCCGCTCCAGCAGTCCGCGTTCGAGCGCGGTATGGACGTCCTCGTCGGCGACCGTCGGGGTGAACGCGCCAGAGGCGACGTCCTGCGCGAGGGTGTCCAACGCGGCGAGCATGCCCGCAAGCTCGTCTTCGGTGAGCAGCCCCGCCTTCCGCAGCACCCGCGCGTGGGCCCGCGACCCGGCGATGTCGTACGGCGCCAGCCGCCAGTCGAAATGGGTCGACGCGCTCAGCGCCGCCATCGCCTCGGCCGGTCCGCTGGCGAACCGGCCGCCCCACAGCTGCACCGGCTGCTCATTCCCGCTCACAACACTCCTCGAATTCCTTGGTTCTCTTCAGGCGACTGACCGGTCGAAGGTAGCGCCTGTGGTGAAGTCGTACAGCGCGCGCTCGTCGCGCGCGGAGTTCACGACCGCGTTCCCGCGGTGCAGGACCAGCCGGACCTCGCCGGACACGCGCCCGGTGCTGACCTTCTGCAGTTCCTCGTGCGCGGTGACCAGCGCGAGCGCGCCGGGCCCCTCGTAGATCTCGCGTCCTTTGAGCCCGAAGGCGCCGACACGGCGGTTCAGCTGCTGGAAGGCCTCCAGCAGCGTCACGGTCTCCCCGTCGATGGCCACCGGCACCCCTTCGTCGAAGGTGATGACCAGCTTCTCCGGATCGTCCGGGAAGGCGAACCCGTCAGGCGTCACCTTCGGTCTCCTCACCGCCGTCCACTGTGGACGACCGTCGGGCCAGCGCCATGAAACGCTCGGCCAGGTCTTTGCCGGACAACGGTTCCCTCGCGATCACCGCGACCGTGTCGTCGCCGGCGATCGAGCCGACGACCTCCTCCAGCGCCGCCCTGTCGATGGCGCTGGCCAGGAACTGCGCCGCCCCCGGCGGGGTGCGCAGCACCGTCAAGTTGCCCGACGAGTCCGCCGAAACGAGCAGTTCGGCGAGCAACCGCGAAAGCCGGGACGTACCGCCCTGCACCCCGCGTACCGGGCTGCCGTCTTCCGGGATGACATACACCGGCGCGCCGGAATCCGCACCACGGAGCTTCACCGCGCCCAGTTCGTCGAGGTCCCTCGACAGCGTCGCCTGCGTGACGTCGATGCCTTCCGCCGCCAGGAGCTTCGCGAGCTCCGTCTGGCTGCGGATGGCCATCGTGGACACGAGTTCGGTGATCCGTGCCTGCCGGGTGACCCTGCTGCCGGTCATCGTCGCTTCTCGTCCATGAGCCAAACCAGGAGCGCCTTCTGCGCGTGCAGCCGATTCTCGGCCTCGTCCCAGACAGCGCTCGCCGGTCCGTCGATGACCTCGTCGGTGATCTCCCAGCCGCGGTGCGCGGGCAGGCAGTGCAGCACGATCGCCTCGTCCGCGGCGCGGCGCATCAGCGCGGTGTTGACCTGCAGCTCACGGAACGGGCCGACGCGGTCGAGACCGTCGTTCTCCTGGCCCATGGAGGTCCAGGTGTCGGTGACGACGACGTCCGCGCCTTCCACGGCGGCGTACGGATCGGTGAAGACCGTGGTGCTGCCGCCGGTCTCCGTCGAACGGTGCTTGGCGTCGAGCATGACCTGTTGATCCGGCTGGAAACCCTCCGGCGAGACGACGCGCACGTGCATCCCGGCCGTGGTCCCGCCCAGCAGCAGCGAATGCGCCATGTTGTTGGCGCCGTCGCCGAGGTACACCAGGGTGAGCCCGGCGAGCTTGCCCTTGCGCTCGCGGATGGTCATCAGGTCGGTGAGCACCTGGCACGGGTGGAACTCGTCGGTGAGCGCGTTGATCACCGGGATGCTCGCCGCCGAGGCCATCGCGTCGATGCGCTTCTGGGCGAAGGTCCGCCAGACGATCGCGTCCAGGTACCGCGAAAGCACCCGTGAGGTGTCCTCGATGGTCTCTTCGCGGCCGAGCTGCATGGAGCGGCCGTCGACGATGACCGGATTGCCGCCGAGCTGGGCGATGCCCACCTCGAAGGAGAACCGGGTCCGGGTGGAGTTCTTCTCGAAGATCGCCGCGACGGACTTGCCCTCCAGTGCGCGGGAGCTCAGCGGCTCGGCCTTCAGCTGGTCGGCGAGGTCCAGGATCTCGGCCTGTTCGGCGGGGCTGAGATCGTCGTCACGGAGGAAGTTGCGGAGCATGGGTTTCGTCTCTGTCCTAGGTGGTGGTGGAATCGAGCGCCCCGGGAAGGGCTTCGAGGAATCCCGCGGCCTCTTCGGCGCTCAGGATCAGCGGCGGTGCCAGCCGGATCGTGTCCGGTGCGATCGGGTTGACCAGGTAACCCGCGTCCTGCGCGGCTTTGGCGACCTTCGCCGAGACCGGTTCGCGCAGGGCGATGCCGAGCAGCAGCCCGGCGCCGCGGACGCCGGACACCAGCGGGTGGCCGAGCTCCTCCACGCGGGACGCGATGTCCTTGCCCAGCGCGGAAACGTGGTCGTTCAGGTTGTCGTCGGCGATGGTCTTGAGCACGGCGAGGCCGGCGGCACAGCAGACCGGGTTGCCCCCGAACGTCGTGCCGTGCTGGCCTGGCTTCATCAGCTCCCCCGCCTCGCCGACGCCGATGACCGCGCCGATCGGCAGCCCGCCGCCGAGCCCCTTGGCCAGCGTGATGACGTCGGGGACGATGCCGGTGTGCTGGAAGGCGAACCACGCGCCGGTGCGGCCGATACCGGTCTGCACCTCGTCGAGGACCAGCAGGGTGCCGGTCGCCTTGGTGATCTCCCGCGCGGCCTGGAGGTAACCGTCCGGCGCCGGGACGACGCCCGCCTCCCCGAGGATCGGCTCGAGGAACACCGCCGCCGTTTCGGTGTCCACCGCGGCGCGAAGGGCGTCGACGTCACCATAGGGAACGTGGGTGACACCGGGGACCAGCGGCGCGAACGCGTCCCGCTTCGACGGCTGACCGGTCAGCGTCAGCGCGCCCATGGTGCGGCCGTGGAAGGCGCCCTCACAGGCGACGATCTTGGTCCGCCCGGTGAGCCTGCTGATCTTCATCGCGGCTTCGTTGGCCTCCGCGCCGGAGTTGACGAACAGCACCTTCGCGTTGCCGGACAGGCCGGCGACGTCCAAGAGGGTTTCGGCCAGTTCGACGGCGACCGGGTTCACGTAGAGGTTCGAGGTGTGCCCGAGTTTCGCGACCTGCTCGGTGACCGCGGCGATCACGGCGGGGTGCGCGTGGCCGAGCGCGTTGACCGCGATCCCGCCCAGCAGGTCGACGTACGGTTTGCCGTCGGCGTCCCAGACCTTCGCCCCCTCACCGCGGACCAGGGTCAGCGCCGGGGTGCCGTAGTTGTCCATGAGGGACGACTTCCAGTGCTCCTGGCCGTCTACATTGGACTTGTACGTGGTCACGGGAGCTCCGTTTCGGGGAAGACCATGGTACCGATGCCGCGGGAGGTGAAGACCTCCAGCAACACCGAGTGGGCGATGCGGCCGTCGATCACGTGCGCGCGGCGGACGCCACCGCGGATGGCGCGCACACAGGCCTCCATCTTCGGGATCATGCCGCTGGCGAGCCCGGGAAGCAGGGTTTCGAGACGGTCCACGCGGATCCGGTCGACCAGCGAACCGCGGTCCGGCCAGTTGGCGTAAAGACCTTCGACGTCGGTGAGCACGACGAGCTTTTCCGCACCCAGCGCCGCGGCCAGCGCGCCGGCGGCGGTGTCGGCGTTGATGTTGTGCACGACACCGTCGACGTCCGGGGCCACGGTGGACACCACCGGGATCCGGCCCGCGTTGACGATGTCGAGCACCGCGTCCGGGTTGACCTCCGAGACCTCGCCGACGAGCCCGATGTCGACCGGTACACCGTCCACAGTGGCCTGTTTGCGCTCGGCGGTGAACAGCCGCGCGTCCTCACCGGAGATGCCGACCGCGTACGGGCCGTGCGCGTTGATCAGGCCGACCAGCTCGCGACTGACCTGGCCGGTCAGCACCATGCGGACGATGTCCATGGTCTCGGGCGTGGTGACGCGCAGGCCGCCCTTGAACTCGCCTTCGACACCGAGCCGGTTGAGCATCGCGGTGATCTGCGGGCCGCCGCCGTGCACCACCACCGGGCGCAGCCCGGCCATGCGCAGGAAGACCATGTCCTCGGCGAAGGCCTGCTTGAGGCTCTCGTCGATCATGGCGTTGCC
This sequence comes from Amycolatopsis sp. NPDC102389, assembly GCF_044765885.1. Lineage (NCBI taxonomy): Bacteria > Bacillati > Actinomycetota > Actinomycetes > Pseudonocardiales > Pseudonocardiaceae > Amycolatopsis > Amycolatopsis sp. NPDC102389. Next base: position 30,963 of record NZ_JBIWKX010000068.1, on the reverse strand, counting down.
GCCGTACTTGACCACGACGGTGGCGCCGTGGAAACGCTGCAGCCAGGGCAGGGCCTCGATGAGGATCGAGGCCTTTTCGGCGGCGGTCGCGAGCCGCTCGTCCGCGGGGACCGTGGATTCGGAAGGGCTCATGACGAGTACGCGCTGTTCTCTTCGACGTAGGCGTGCGAGAGGTCGGTCGTGTAGATCGTCGCCCCGCCTTCGCCGAGACCGAGGTCGACGACGATCTGGATGTCGCGGCCCGAAAGATCCGCCTCGGAGCGGTCCGCCGCGGGGGTGCCCTTGGCGAACAGGGTGACGCCGTTGATCGCGATGGCGACCTTCTCCGGGTCGATCTCCGCCGGCACGCGGCCCAGCGCCATGGCGATGCGGCCCCAGTTCGGGTCCGAACCGAACAAGGCGGTCTTGACCAGGTTGTCCTCGGCGATCGTGCGGCCGACGGCGATGGCGTCGGCCTCGTTCGCCGCGCCGGTGACCGTGACGTCGACGTACTTGGTCGCGCCTTCGGAGTCCGCGCGCAGTTGCAGCACGAGATCGAGGCTGACGGCGGTGAGGAGTTCGGTCAGTTCGGCCTCGGTCGGCTCGACGCCGCTGGCGCCGGACGCGAGGACGAGCACCGTGTCGTTGGTGGAGGTCCCGCCGTCGACGTCGAGCCGGTCGAAGGTCACGCCGGTGGCGGCGCGCAGGGCCTTGTCCAGGATTTCGGGGGTGACGACCGCGTCGGTGGTGAGGACGGAGAGCATCGTCGCGAGGTTCGGGGCGAGCATTCCCGCGCCCTTGGCGAACCCGCCGACACTCCAGCCGCTGTCGTGTTTCGCGGCCGCCTGCTTCGGCTTGGTGTCGGTGGTCATGACCGCGGTGGCGGCGGCGAGATCGGCCTCGGCACCGGTGCCGAGCCGCCCGAAGGCGGTGTCCACACCGGAAAGCAGCGCGTCCATCGGCAGCCGCTCGCCGATCAGGCCGGTCGAGCAGACCGCGACCTCGATCGCGCCCGCCTGGAGGAGCTCGGCGACCTTCTCGGCGGTCTTGTGGGTGTCTTGGAAACCGCCGGGGCCGGTGGCGGCGTTCGCACCGCCGGAGTTGAGGACGACGGCCTTGAGCCGCTGCTGCTTGAGCACTTCCTGCGACCACAGGACGGGCGCGGCCTTGATCACGTTGCGCGTGAACACACCGGCCGCGACCTGCAGCGGCCCGTCGTTGACGACGAGCGCGAGATCGAGCTTGCCCTCGGCCTTGATCCCGGCGGCGACGCCCGCGGAACGGAAGCCCTTCGGCTGGGTGACGGTCACGGAGCGACTCCTACGGTCGGTAGTCCGGTGGTTTCGGGGAGGCCGAGCGCGATGTTCATCGACTGGACGGCGCCGCCCGCGGTGCCTTTGGTCAGATTGTCGATGGCCGCGACCACGATCAGGCGCCCGGTGTCGGCGTCGACGGTGACCTGCAGCTGGACGTTGTTCGAGCCGACCACGGAGGCCGAAGACGGCCATTGGCCCGCGGGCAGCAGCTGGACGAACGGCTCGGTGGCGTACGCCTTTTCGTAGACCTCGCGGGCGCCTTCGGCGTCGAGATCCGCTTTGAGCGCGGCGCTGGCGGTGGTGAGGATCCCGCGCGGCATCGGAGCCAGGACGGGGGTGAAGGAGACCTTGACCCGCTCACCAGAGACCGCCGAAAGGTTCTGCGCGAACTCGGGAGTGTGCCGATGGGCACCACCGACGCCGTACGCGGTGGCCGAGCCCATCACCTCCGAACCGAGGAGGTTCGGCTTCAGGCTCTTGCCCGCGCCCGAGGTCCCGGTGACGGCGACGACGTTGACCTCCGGCTCGACCAGGCCCGCGGCGAGCGCCGGGGCGAGGGCGATCGAACCGCCGGTCGGGAAGCAGCCGGGGACCGCGATGCGTTTGGTCCCGGCGAGGCGCTCTCGGGCGCCGGGGAGCTCGGGGAGCCCGTACGGCCACTGCCCGGCGTGGTCACCGCCGTACCAGCGCTGCCAGTCGGCCGCGTCCGAGAGGCGGTGGTCCGCGCCGAGGTCGACCACCAGGACGTCCGGGCCCAGCTGCGCGGCGATGGCGCCGGAGTGGCCGTGCGGCAGGGCGAGGAAGACGACGTCGTGCCCGGCCAGGGTGTCCGGGGTCGTCTCCAGCAGGACCCTGTCCGCGAGTGGTGCGAGGTGCGGCTGGTGCTGGACGAGCGGCGTCCCCGCGGAGCTGGCCGCGGTGAGCGCGCCGATCTGGACTTCGGGATGGGTCAGCAGCAGGCGCAGGAGTTCGCCGCCCGCGTACCCGCTGGCTCCGGCCACCGCGATCTTCACCGTCATACGCATGATTATGCACACCCATGCAAGTTCAATCAAACAAAGTCGTGTGGCTCACCCGATACGGGCCTTCGGCCGGGCATCCTTGACCGCATGACCGATACGCCCGCCCGGCTGCTCAGCCTGCTGTCGCTCCTGCAGACCCCGCGCGACTGGCCCGGCAGCGAACTCGCCGAACGGCTGGAGGTCAGTCCGCGGACCATCCGACGCGACATCGACCGGTTACGTGAGCTCGGTTACCCCGTCGAGGCATCGCGAGGCTCCGAGGGCGGCTACCGGCTCGGCGCCGGCACGGCGATGCCGCCACTGCTGCTCGACGACGAGGAGGCCGTCGCGATCGCGGTCGGTCTCCGTGGCGCCGCCGGGCAGGCGATCTCGGGTATCGAGGAGTCCTCGGTGCGGGCGCTGGCCAAACTCGAGCAGGTCCTGCCCTCGCGGCTGCGCTACCGCGTCGGCACACTGGGCGCCGCGACCGTGCCGCTCCCCGGCACGGGCCCCGCGGTGAACCCGGAGCACCTCACCGTTTTCGCGGGCGCGATCGCCAACACCGAGCGGACCCGGTTCACCTACCGCACCGGCGACGGGACCGAATCCCGGCGGCACGTCGAACCGCACCGCCTCGTCTCCGCCGGGCGCCGCTGGTACCTGCTCGGCTACGACCTCGACCGGGACGACTGGCGGATCTTCCGCGCGGACCGGATCTCGGAACCGCGGGCGACCGGCGGCCGGGCGAACCCGAGACAGCCACCGGCGAAGGACGTGGCGGCCTACGTCACCGACAGGATGTACAGCCTCCTTCCCACCTACCGCGCACGCGTGACCCTGCACGCGCCGATCGGCCAGGTCGCCCCCGCGATCGGCGAGGGTTTCGGCGAACTGGAACCGATCGACGACGAGACCTGCGTTCTCCACGCGGGCACGGACACCCTGGACTGGCTCGCGTTCCGGCTCCTCGGGCTGGGCTGCGAATTCACCGTGCACGAACCGCCGGAACTGATCGGCCACCTCCGCGAGATGGCCGCGCGGGCCGAACGCGGAACGGTGTCCACAGTGGACTGACGGCGGTCGCGAGGGATCGCAGCCCCTCGCGACCGCCCGGGTTCAGCCGAGTTCACCCACCTCTCGTTGGCTCGGCGGGATGGGGAGATACGCGCCCCGGCGCTCCGGGTCGCAGCCGACCCTGGGCAACCGGGCGCGGATCCCGCCCGGTGTCCGCTCGAACCGCCGCGCGATCTCCTCGACACTTTCCCCGGCCAGCCAACGGCTTTCCAGTTCGGCGTCCAGCTCGTCGGACCACGGCGAGCCCTGATGCGCGGGGCGGTCCGCCGATCTTCGGCGGCCGTTCCTTCCATTGCTCCGCCCGGCGAACGCCAGCAGCGTGTCGGAAAGGACGGTCGCCAAGGCCGGTACGGCTTCGGCGTCGATATCGAGCCTGCCTTCGGCGACAGGCTCCTCCTGCGGTCCGGCTCCGCCGACCATGACGGTCACCCAGCGGTCTTCCCCGGCCGCGCCGCCACCCTCACGGGCGGCGACCTCGATGCGATAAACGGTGTCCTGCACGCGGATCTCGGTCCGGTGCTCTTCGACGATGGTCATGCCGGGGACGCTAACGGGCGGCCCCGACAATTCGACGGCGCGGCGAGGGGAATTCGGCCGGGGACGGCGGATGACCGGTACTTTCATCGCTTTTGGGGATGTGAGGGTGCCGGTCATGACGTCCGGCAGGCCACCGGGCCAAAGGAAAAGCCCCGGTCCGGAAAACCGGACCGGGGCAGAACTTCCCGAGAAAGCGAAGGCTCAGAAAGGCAGCGCCTGAGCCAGCGCCTCCTTCTTCACTTCGGCGACCGAAGACGGCACGTCCGACTTGGCGGCCGCGGAAGCACCGGCCGGAACCGGCGGCGGGACCGGGGTGCACTGCACGTCCGAACCGTTGCCCGGCTTGCGCACGGGCAGCTTGCCGGTCAGCAGGTAGTCCGCGATCTTGTCGTCCACACAGGACACACCGGACAGCGAGCCCGAGTGCGTCGTGCCACCCGGAGCGCTGATCAGGCTGGAGTTCGGGTAGCGCTTGCGGACCTCGAGGCTGCCGGGGTACGGCGTCGCGGCGTCGTTCTCCTCGTTGACCAGCAGGATGCCGGGGACCTTGCTCCCGTCGATCTCCACCGGCTTGCCCGGCTTCGCGGGCCAGTCGAGGCACGGCGCGTTGAACCAGGCGTTGCCCCAGGTCTCGAACGGCGCCCGGAAGTGCGTGACCCAGTTGTCGAACTTCCAGCGGGGCCAGCTCTGCGGCCACGCCACGTCGGTGCACTGCACGGCGGCGTACACCGCGTATCCGTTGTCCTGACCCGGCGGGTTGGAGTCGTCGTACAGGCCCTTCAAGGTCTGCCAGTCACCCTTGTGCACCCAGCCCGAGAAGGCGTTCGCCATGTCTTCCCAGCCGAAGACGTAGTAGCCGGCCTGCAGGAAGATGTCCGTCCACTCGGATCCGCCGATGACACCGCCCGCGGGCTTGTCGTACAGCTTCTTCTGCTCGGCGTACCACAGCTTCTCGACCGCGGAGGCGGTGTTGCCGAGGTGGTAGACGTTGTCGTACTTGGCGAGCCAGCCGAAGTAGGTCTTGATGTTCTTGTCGAAGGCGATGTCCTGGTTCAGGTTCGCCTTGTACCAGACATCGCGGGGGTCGACGGTGCCGTCGAACACCATCCGCCGCACGTTCTGCGGGAACAGCGTGCTGTAGACCTGCCCGAGGTAGGTGCCGTAGGAGAAGCCGTAGTAGTTGATCTGCTTCTCGCCCAGCGCCTTGCGCAGGCTGTCGACGTCCTTCGCCACATCGATGGTCTTGATGTGGTCGAGGATCGCGCCGTTCTTGGCGCACGCCTTCGCGTAGCCCTTCGCCTTCTCACGCCACGCCGTCTCGATGGCGCGTGTGGTCGGCACGTACTGCGGGCGGTTGTAGGAGGCGTAGTTCCCGTCGCAGGTCAGCGACGGCTTGCTCTCCCCCACGCCGCGCGGGTCGAAGCCGATCCAGTCGTACTCCTCACCCGCCTTCTTGGGGACGGCCCGGCCGAGCGTGGACAGGCCGAGACCCGAACCGCCGGGGCCACCCGGGTTGACCACCATGACGCCCTGCGACTGGGCGGACTTGTGCTTCACCCGCGAGACGGCGACCGAGATCTTCTCCCCGCCCGGCTTCGCGTAGTCCAGTGGGACCTCGAGGAAACCGCATTCCGCGCCGGCCTTGACCAGGCTCGGGCGCGTACAGGCTCCCCAGGAGATGGGCTTCGGATCGAAGTCCGACGCCGAGGCGGCCGTGGCGGAGGGAGCGAGCGCCATGGTGCCGACGCCGATCCCCGCGACCGCCAGGGCGGCAACGAATTTCTTCACTGTGTTCCTTTTCGTCCGCGTTCGACCCGGTCGGGCCGAAGCTACCGAGAACCGGCTTCAATCTCGCTGACCGACACGTTGACCGCCATCCCTCTTTAGTCGGTATCCGAGCCTCGATCCGGGCATATCCGTCTTGTCGGTCCCCTGTCGTACGCTCGCGGCGCCACTGGGGAAAGGAGAAACGCGTGGACGAGGTGAAAAGCCTGGTTTCGGCGGTTCGCAACGGTTTGGCCGGACTGGCCGATCCGGAAAAGGCTCCGTCGATGCGGGCGTACATGAAGTCGGAGATGCCGTTCCTCGGTGTGGCGTCCCCACCTCGCACGGCCTTGCTGAAGCAGCTTTACGCCGAGCATCCCTTACCCGATCGAGTGAGTTTCTCGACGGCCGTGCTCACCTTGTGGCGCCAGGCGGAATTCCGCGAGGAGCGCTATGCGGCGATCGCCCTTTCCGGTCACCGCGCCTACGCCCGCTGGCAGGACGCCGGTCTGCTCGGCCTGTACGAGGAGATGGTCGTGACGGGCGCGTGGTGGGACTACGTGGACGAAGTCGCCATCCGCCGGATCGGGCCGATCCTCCGCGCGGAACCGGAGACGGTGACCACGCTGATGCTGACCTGGGCCTACGACGAGGACAGGTGGCGCCGCCGCACCGCGGTCATCTGCCAGGTCGGCGCCAAAAGCGGAACGGACACCGACCTGCTCACCCGTGCCGTCGAGGCGAACATCGACGACAAAGACTTCTTTCTGCGCAAGGGAATCGGCTGGGCCCTGCGCGAGTACGGGAAGACCGAGCCGGACTGGGTGCGCGCGTTCGTCATCGCGCACCCGGCACTGTCCACTCTGTCCAGGAAGGAGGCGCTCAAGCACCTGGGAGGTTGAGCACCGGCCTGGGAATGAGGGCGATGAGATCCTCGATCACTCCCCCGAGTTCGGGCAACAGCTCTCGCGATTCTTTCAGATCGCGAAGCAGCTCCAGCATTGTCTCCCGTGGCGGCCCCTTCTCGACCAGGGCCGTGAGCTCGCGTGTGGCTTCGTCCTCCCGTCCGAGGGCAAGGAGATAGAAGAGCGGTTGGACCTGGTCGTCCCAGTCGAAGGTGCCGGACGCGACCTTGGTGACGGCTTCGTCGAGGCTTTCGGTCAGAGTCCGGCGGGCCTCTTCCGTTCTTCCGGTCTTCAACCAGGCGAGAGCGAGGAGGTTACGGGCCCAAGCGGACTCCGGTGCGCGCGGACGCAGGATCTCCATCGCCTCGTCCGTCTCCCCCGCGTACAGCAAGGCCTCTCCGAGCCGCTCGCGGTAGTCGGTGTCAGCGGGGTCCGCGGCGACCAGTTCGCGCAACTCCCGGATCGCTTCCTCGTGTTCGCCCGTCCTGCGGTGGATCTCCGCGCGCAGGGCGCGGGCGATCTCGTCCTGGCCGGCGGCCAGCGCGTTGTCCACATCGGACAGGGCACCCTCGAAATCGTCGAAGACGAGGCGATGGCGGGCGCGCCGGTAGTAGGCGTATCCCCCGTCCTGCCCCACGCGGACGCCCTCGTCCAACGCGGCGCGGGCTTCCTCGTGCCGGTCGAGACCTCTGAGGACGTCTCCCCGGGTGGTGTGGAAAAAGGCCATTTCCGGGTTCGCCGCGACCGCGACGTCGATGTCGATCAGGGCGGCCTGATGCTCGCCGGACCGCTGACGCGTCATCGCACGCCAGGTGTACGCCCACTCGTTGCCGGGATCGAGTTCGATCGCGCGGCTCAAGGATTCCACCGCTTCGGCGTACTTCTCCAGCTGGCAGAGCTTGCTCCCCCGCTGGAGGTGATTCTCGGCGTCTTCGGGGGCCAGTTCGATGGCACGCTCATAGTCGGCGAGCGCTGCCACGCGATCCTCCAGGCCGTCGTGCGCCTGGCCTCGCATGTAATACGCCCACTCGTAATCCGGGTCCAGCCGGAGTGCCGCGGTGAAGCCGTCGACGGCGAGCCGGTGCCGCTCACCGCGATGGTGGAACGCCGCCCGGATCGCGTGGGACCTGGCGCTTTCGGGATCCGCCGCGACGATCGCGTCGAAGGTCGCCGACGCGGCGTCCATGTCTCCGGTCTGCTCGAGGAACGACGCGAGCTCGGTCAGGTAGAACACGTCCTTCGGGCGGAGGGCGACGGCCGCGCGGTGGCCGGCGAGCGCCTCTTCCTTGTCTCCGAGCTCCGCGAACAGCGTCGCCCGATGGTGGACGGCCCAGGCGTAGTCGGGATCGAGCCGGATCGCGACGTCGACCTCGTCGATCGCCTTCCGGACGTCGCCGCGCTTGAAGTGCACCTCGCTCCGGATGGTGTAGGCCCACCGGTGATCGGGCTGGAGGCGAACGGCCTCGTCGAGGTCGGCCATCGCACCCTCGAGGTCGCCGAGCTCGGCCCTGGCCGAACCGCGCCCACGCCACGAGTAGGCGTAGGTGGGATCGAGTTCGATCGCCCGGTCCAGATCCGACAGTGCCCGCTCCCAGTCGCCTTCGTTGTGGAACAGGTTGCCCCGATCGCTCCACGTGTAGGGATCGGCGGGGTTCAGATCGAGAGCCCGGTCGAAGTCCCGTTTCGCCGCGGCGACGTCGTCCCGCCCTTCGTAGGCCCACGCGCGGCGCCGGAGCACCGTGGAAAGCCGGGCGGCGTCGAGTTCGCCCGCACCGGCGAGCAGGTCGAGCACCGGGATCTCACCGTCGCCGACCGCGGCGGCCAGCCGCTGTCCCCAGCCCGATACCGAGGGCGCGTCCGCGTCGAGACCCGCCTGCTCCATCATGCGCGCCCAAGCGCGGGCGGAAGCGGTGCCGGTGGTGATCATCTCGGCCGCGCCGAGCAGGGCGTCCGGCAGCGCGTCGGCCGGGGCGCCGCAGAGCCGGTGGTAGGTCTGCTCGAGCTTCCTCTTCTGCCAGCGCTCGTCGTCCCAGGCGTCGCGGTGGCTGCTCAACCCGAGTTCGGCGCACCGGCCTTCGTAGTACTCGCTGAGCTTGAGGTGGCGTTCGGCGAACTCGGAAGGCGAACGCCCGCGTTCCAGCCGCACCATCGGGCCGCGGACCACCGGGTGATAGCGCACCGGGAGCTCGCGGCGCCCGACGAACGGCAGTTCCCGCAGCCAGCGGAAGGTCTCCCCCGCGGTCTCCTTCCCGGTCAGCACGCCGAGGACGTCCTCGTCCAGGAATCGGGGCAGCGACGCCGTGGCGGCGATGTCCTTCCTGGCCTTTTCGGGAACCCAGTGCAGGAACCGCTTCACCGCGTCGTCGCTGGGATCGGTCACGGCGTCGGCTTCGGCGGGATTCCCCCTGGCCAGCATGGCGACCAGGACGGGCAGGCCGTCGGTCAGCCGCAGCACGATCTCGATGACCTTCTCGTCGGTGATCCCGTGCTCGGCGAGCAGGCGCCGCGCCTCCGGCTCGGTGAACGGCCGGAGTTCGATCTCGCGCACCAGCGGCGCGTGCCGGTTCCATTTCGCCTCGTCCAGCGGGAACTGACCCGCGACGGTGAGCACCAGGTTCTGCGGCAGATCGCCGTACAGTCCGGCGAGCAGGTCGAGCAGCCAGGTCTCGAGCACCGGCGCGGTGCGCTCGAAGGTGTCGAAGAACAGCGCGATCTGCCGCGTCTCGGGAAGGCGCCAGAGATCTTCGACGAACGGTTTGGTGAGTTCCTCCGCCGGTTCCAGGAGCAGCTGGACATCGGCCTTCCGCTTGAACTTCGCCGCGAGATAGACCTGGAGCTGCTCCAGCTGTTTCGCCGTCGCGTCGGCGTCGATCGCGTCGGCGGCGATGCTCCCGCCGGGAAGGGTCTTCGCCATCCCGAGGCCGGCCTTGACCACGGTCTTCGTCACGAGCGCGCGGCCGGCGGCCGGAGCCTGCGGATCGCTGTGAAGCCGTTCTCTCGCTTTGAGATAGGTCTCGTAGCGCTTCTCGAAACGGCGCATCTCGTACCCGCCGCGAGCGAGGTCCTTCGCCAGTTTGACCAGTGTCGCGGGCAAGTCCTGCTGCCGGTCGTCCGCGAACCCGACGGCGGCGCGGGTTTCCTCGGCGATACCGCGAAGCTGGTCTAGGAGGAAGGACTTGCCGACCCCGGCGAGACCGTGCACCGAGAACAGGTACCGGCGGCGCCGGTCAGCTCCGGACAACCCCAGATTGTCCCGGAAGTCCTCGCGTTCCCCGACCCTGCCGACGAAACCGTCGCTCAGCCGCGCACGGGCGATGTCTTGGATACTGGACCGGCCGTCTGGACGTGACACAAGTCCTCACTTTGCCACACCCGAAGCGCGTGAAGGCCCCTTTTCTCGGCTGAGCCGAGGGAAGGGGGCCTTCACGCGCGTTGAGAGGTCAGGCTCGCAGGCTCGCGCCGAAACGTTCACCGGCGACCGCGACGGCGGCGTCACGAGCCTTGGTGGCCTCGTCGACGGTCAGCGTGCGGTCCGCGGCACGGAAACGCAGCTTGTACGCCACCGAACGCTTGCCCTCGCCCACCTGCTCTCCCTGGTAGGAGTCGAACAGCGTGATGTCCTCGAGCAGTTCGCCCGCGCCTTCGCGCAGCGCCTCGGCCAGGTCCGCCGACGGCACCTCCGCCTCGGCGACGAGGGCGACATCGAGCAGCACCGGCGGGTACGCCGAGATCCGCGGCGCCGGACGGTCGTCCGGGATCGGGATCGCGTCCAGGTCGAGTTCCATGGCGACGGTGCGCGGCGGCAACCCGAGCGCCTCGACGACCTTCGGGTGCAGCTCACCGGCGTAACCGATCGGCCACTGCCCCACCCGCAGCTGCGCGCAGCGGCCGGGGTGCCACGGCGGCTGATCCGCCGCGGCCGTGGTCAGCTCGACGCCGGCGGCCTGCGCCACGAGCCGGGCGGCCTGTACCGCGTCGGCCCAGTTCGCCTGCTCACCCTCGCCCCACCAGCCGGCGCGAGCGCGCTGGCCCGCGAGCACGACGGCGACGTGCAGCGGCTGCGGCGGGACGGCCGCCTCCAGCACCGCGAGCTCCTCGTCGGTCGGCCGCCGGTCGACGCCGAGCGAAGGCATCGGCATCGGATTCGGCCCGGGCAGCACGACCTGTCCGAGGTGGAACAGCGAGACATCCTTGAAACCACGGGAAATGTTGCGCTGCAAGGTCTCCAGCAGCCCCGGCAGCAAGGTGCTCGCCATCCGGTCCTTGTCCGCCTCCAGCGGGTTGCGGACCCGCACGGTGCTGCGGCGGACGTCGTCCTCGGGCAGCCCGAACGCGTCCCAGACCGAGTCCGAGATGAAGGGGAAGGGCAGGACCTCGACGTAGCCGTTCTCGGCCAGCGCACGCGCGACCGAACGGCGGCGACGCTGCGTGTCGGTGAGCCCCCGGCCGGCCGGGGCGTCGGGCAGCACCGACGGGATGCTGTCGTAGCCCTCCAGCCGGAGCACCTCCTCGACCAGGTCGGCGGGCTGCACCAGGTCGCCACGCCAGCTCGGCGGGACTGCGGTCACCAGCGCGGTGCCGTCCTCGGACGTGCCCACGTTGACCTTGCAGCCGATCTGCGAAAGCCGCTTGACCGTGACACCACGCTCGTACCGCACCCCGGCCACCTGGTCGGGCAGGCTGATCGGCATGGTCACCGGCTTGTTCGGCTCGACGCCGCCCTCGTCGGTGCGGCCGGGCAGGATCGAGCCCTCGCCGTACTGACGCAGCAGGCGTGCGGCGAATTCGACGGCCACCGCGCACAGCTGCGGGTCGGTGTAGCGCTCGAACCGCTTGGCCGCCTCGGAGAACAGCTTGTGACGGCGGGCCGTCCGGCTGATCGACGACGGATCCCAGTGCGCCGCCTCGAGCAGCACGTCGGTGCTCTCCGGCGTGATCTCCGTCGACGCACCGCCCATCGTGCCCGCCAGCGAGATGACCCCGCTGTCGTCGGCGATCACCACGTCGTCCACGTCGAGCGTGCGCTCGACATCGTCCAAAGTGGTCAGTTTCTCGCCCGGCTTCGCCTTGCGTACCACCAGATCGCCCTTGACCGAACCGGTCGCGAACGCGTGCAGCGGATGCCCGAGCTCGATCATCACGTAGTTGGTCACGTCGACCGCGAGCGAGATCGAGCGGATACCCGACAGCATCAGGCGACGGCGCATCCACCACGGCGTCGGCGCGGTCGAGTCCAGGTTCTTGACCCGGCGCAGGACGAACCGTTTGCAGCCCTCGGTGTCTTCGAGGTGCACCGGCCAGACGTCGCTCTCGGCCTCGGGGACCTCGATGGACGCCGGGTCGCCGAACGGGACGTCGAGCGCGTTGGACAGCTCACGGGCCAGGCCGCGGACCGACAGGGTGTACCCGCGGTCCGGGGTCGGCGTCACCTCGAGGACGGTGTCGTCGAGGCCGAGCAGCTTGTTCGCGTCCTCGCCGGGGCTGGCCGTGCTCGGGGGCAGCACCAGGATCCCGGAGTGGTCGTCGCCGATGCCGAGCTCGCTCGCGGAGCAGATCATGCCGTCGCTGAGGCGGCCGTAGGTCTTGCGCGAACCGATCTCGAAACCGCCGGGAAGCACGGTGCCGGGCAGCGCGACGACGACCAGGTCGCCCTCGGCGAAGTTCGTGGCGCCGCAGATGATCCCGCGGGTCTTGATCCCCGTGGGGCCGTCGTCCTCGAAGGGACCTTCGTCGTCCTCGTCATCGTCGAGGTTCTCGTCCGCCTTGCCGGCGTCTTCGGTGCCGCTATCGGATTCGCCGACGTCGACCCGGCAGAAGCGGACCGGCTTCTTGAACTCGGTGAGCTCCTCGATCTCGGCGACACGGCCGACCACGAGCGGGCCGGTGACCGGTTCGAGCTTCCGGACGTCGTCGACCTCGATGCCGATGCGCACGAAAGCGTCGGCCAGATCCTGGGCGGTGACCTCCTCGTCGACGTCGAGGTGTTCGGTCAGCCAGCTGGCTGGGACCTTCACTCAGGCCTCCGTTCCGAAGGGCAGGGTGAACCTGATGTCGCCCTCCACCATGTCGCGCATGTCCGGGATTCCGTTGCGGAACTGCAGGGTGCGCTCGATACCCATGCCGAAGGCGAAGCCCGAGTAGACCTCGGGATCGACGCCGCAGGCACGCAGGACGTTGGGGTTGACCATGCCGCAGCCGCCCCATTCGACCCAGCCGGCGCCGCCCTTCTTCTCCTCGAACCAGACGTCGACCTCGGCCGACGGCTCGGTGAACGGGAAGAAGTGCGGGCGCAGGCGGGTCTTCGAGGTACCGCCGAACATCGCGCGGGCGAAGGCGTCGAGGGTGCCCTTGAGGTGCGCCATCGTCAGGCCCTTGTCGACCGCGAGGCCTTCGACCTGCGAGAACACCGGCGTGTGCGTGGAGTCGAGCTCGTCGGTCCGGTAGGTGCGGCCGGGGCAGACGACGTACACGGGCAGGTCGCGGTGCAGCAGCGTGCGGGCCTGCACCGGCGAGGTGTGCGTCCGCAGTACCAGGCCGGAGTCCTCCTCGCCGAGGTAGAACGTGTCCTGCAGCTGGCGCGCGGGGTGGTCCTTGCCGAAGTTCAGCGCGTCGAAGTTGAACCACTCGGCTTCGAGCTCCGGGCCGTCGGCGACCTCGTAGCCCATCGCCACGAACGCGTCGGCGATCCGCTCCGAGAGGGTCGCGATCGGGTGCCGGGCGCCGCGGGGAACGCGGTCCCACGGCAGCGTGACGTCGACGGCCTCCTCGCGGAGCACCCTCTCGTCGCGCTCCGCCTGCAACACCGCGCGACGCGCGTCGAACGCGGACTGGATGCCTTGGCGCGCTTCGTTGACCCGCTTGCCGGCCTCGGCCTTCTCCTGCTTCGGCAGGGCGCCGATCTCGCGGCGGGCGAGCAGCAGCGGAGACTGGTCCCCGAGGTGAGCGGGTTTGACCGCGGCCAGCGCGTCGAGATCCGCCGCGGCCGCGAAATCGGTCTCGGCCTGTTTGACGGCGGCCGTCAACGTTTCCGGCGCGAGCGTTCCCGCCTGGGGGTCCTGCTTGTCGTTGGCTTCGGACATAACTCCTCGGCGTCCGCTGGGACTGGTCCGGTGCACGCGAGCGCACACATGGGTTTAGCAGCTGCTGAATTCTATGGGACAGCGAACGGCGGCCCCCGATCACCCTCGGGCTGGGCACACCGTCACTCGGAAGTGCGAAAAACGCGCTCTACGCCGTAAACAAGGTGCTGGAACGAACACTGCGTTCCATGAGAGCTCCCTTGGTGTCGTGGTGCGACGGCGTGATGCCCGCGACTCTACGTGACGGCGGCGCGGGAAGCCATCGCATTCGTGTACACGCAGACGGCCGCGGCCGTCGCGAGGTTCAGGCTCTCCGCGCGGCCGTACATCGGGATCTTGACCGCGAGGTTGACCGTTTCCAGGACCTCCCGCGGCAATCCGTGCGCCTCGTTGCCGAAGACCCACGCAGTGGGCTCGTCGAAGGTCACCTGATCGAGCTCGGTGTCGGCGTAACCGTGCGCGCCGATGGTGCGGAGCCCGGCGGCGGAGCAGGCCTTCAAGGCCGCGTCGACGTCCCGGATCCGGGTGATGGCGGGATGGAACAGGCTGCCCGCGGCCGCGCGGACGCATTTGCCGTTGTGCGGGTCGACGCTGTCCCCGGCGAGGACGACCGCGTCGGCGCCGGCGGCGTCCGCGACCCGGATCACGGTGCCCGCGTTGCCGGGGTCGGCGACGTCGACGAGGACGACGACGAGCTTCGCGCCCGGCTTCAGGACGGTCTCTTGTGGACGGTCGACGAGCGCGCAGACGGCGACGATGCCTTGCGGCGTCACGGTCTCGGACAACCCGTCGGCCGCGCGATCGGTGATCGGCGAGACGGGGACGCCCGCCTCACGCGCCGCGGAGAGCAGGCGTTTGTGCTGCGCGGCGGCGCGTTCGGTCACGAACAGCTCGTACACCTTGCCGCCGTGTTCGAGCGCGGCTTCGACCGCGTTCGCGCCTTCGGCGAGGAACCGGCCGGTCTTCTCACGCTCGGCGCGGCGGGTGAGCTTGCGCGCAGCAACGACCCGGGGCGTCCGTTCGGTGAACGGAGCGGCCCCGGGTCGATGAAGAGCGCTGTCGCCGGTCAGGCCGACTTCTTCTCTTCGGTGTTCACGTTCGCCTTGGCCAGCTCGGCCAGCGCGGTGAACGCGGCGGCGTCGTTGACGGCGAGGTCCGCGAGGATCTTGCGGTCGACCTCGACACCCGCGGCCTTGAGGCCCTGGATGAACCGGTTGTAGGTCACGCCGTTGGCGCGGGCCGCCGCGTTGATACGGGTGATCCACAGCTGGCGGAAGTCACCCTTGCGGGCGCGACGGTCCCGGTAGGCGTAGTTCAGCGAGTGAAGCGTCTGCTCCTTCGCCTTGCGGTACAGCCGCGAACGCTGGCCGCGGTAGCCGCTGGCGAGCTCGAGAGTCGCGCGACGCTTCTTCTGGGCGTTGACAGCCCTCTTGACGCGTGCCACTGGGGTCCATCCTGTCGATCTGGGGGCGCGCTGGCGCGCCCGGCGTTTACAAAGTGCGGGGTGTCAGCGGCCGAGAAGGCGCTTGACGCGGCCGACGTCGTTCTTGGCGATCTCGGTCGTGCCTTCGAGGCGACGGGTGAGCCTGTTGGACTTCTTCTCCATCAGGTGGCGGCGGCCGGCCTTCTGGCGGCGCAGCTTGCCCGAACCCGTGACGCGGACACGCTTGGACGTCCCGCTGTGCGTCTTCATCTTCGGCATTACGTTGTCCTCTTCCGTGCGGCGGCACACCGGTTGTTCCCGGTGTGCCGCTGACATGTGCTGGTCGGCGCTACGCGTCGGCGGGCGGCTCGGACGACTCGTCCTTCGCTGCCTTCGCGGCCTTCTGCGGCTTCACGTTCTTGTGCGGGGCCAACACCATGATCATGTTGCGACCGTCCTGCTTCGGCGACGACTCGACGAAACCGAGTTCGGTCACCTCGTCGGCGAGCTTCTGCAGCAGGCGGAAACCGAGTTCCGGCCTGGACTGCTCGCGACCGCGGAACATGATCGTGACCTTGACCTTGTTACCGGCGGCCAGGAAGCGCGACACGTGACCCTTCTTGGTCTCGTAGTCGTGCTGGTCGATCTTCGGTCGCAGCTTCTGCTCTTTGATGACGGTGAGCTGCTGGTTGCGGCGGGACTCGCGGGCCTTCTGCGCGCTCTCGTACTTGAACTTGCCGAAGTCCATGAGCTTGCATACGGGCGGGCGTGCCTGCGGGGCGACCTCGACGAGATCGAGATCGTTCTCCTGTGCCAGCCGCAGCGCATCTTCGATCCGGACGATGCCGACCTGTTCACCGGCCGGTCCGACGAGGCGGACCTCCGGAACCCGGATTCGGTCGTTGATGCGTGTCTCGGAGCTGATGGGGCCTCCCTGGTTCGAGGTAAATTCTTCTACCGTTTCGACCTGGTGCCCACATGCCGAAGGCCCCGGTACCGTGAGGTACGCGAGGCCCACTCATTCCGATCGCGTTCAGTCTCCAGAACCGAACGCACCGCCTCCGACGCCCGAAATCGTCTTTGGCGAGACCGGACCCGGACACCTGATCTTGCGGCGGTGACGCGGGTGGGAGCGGGGCTCCACTTGCCGCCCCCGATCGCTCGGAGGCTGGTCGCTCGTGGAAGGGTACCAGACGTGTCAGATGAACCCGTTCAGCAACCCCCGTATTCCCCGGACGTCCGCGACCTGGAGGACATCCCGAGCGTCGAGGTGATCAGCAGGGCGGCCGTCATGCTGCTCTCCGCCGGCGCCGAACGTCTCGGCCTCGCGGACGAGGATCCGGCCAGCTCACCGCACCGCGACCTCGACGAAGCCCGTCGCCTGATCACCGCCCTCGCCGGGCTGGTCACCGCTTCGGCAGAGTACCTCGGCCTGCACGCGGGCCCGTTGCGCGACGGCCTGCAGTCGCTGCAGAAGGCGTTCCGCGAGGCTTCGGCCGTACCGGACGCGCCCGGGCAGGGCCCAGGCGAGAAGTACACGGGACCGGTCTACTAGCCCTCGAGTACATGAAGGCCCCCTTCCTTACGCTTAGGTACAGGAAGGGGGCCTTCATGTACTTCCCTCTCTCCGTCAACTAACATTTCAGATGTGAGTGGGTTAGCGAAGGTGCCGAGGTCTCTCCTGCGGGACGAGGCCTACGAGAACATCCGACGGGCGATCATCGACGGGACGCTGCCGCCGGGCACGAATCTGCGCGACGGCGACCTCGCCGATCAGCTGGGGCTTTCCCGGGCGCCGGTGCGCCAGGCGTTGCTTCGACTCATCGAGGACGGCCTCGTCGAGTCGAAGCCACAGAGCTACACGCGCGTCGCGGGGTTCGTTCCCGACGACGTCCGTGACGCCTTGCAGCTCGTGCGCACACTGCACGAGTTCGCCGTCCGGGCGGGCGCGCCGCGGATGGGGCCGGCGGAGGTCGCCGCGATGCGCGCGGCCAACGCCCGGTTCGCCGACGCGATCGCCGCCGGGGACATCGCGGCCGCGATCGCCGCCGACGACGAGCTCCACGACGTCCCGGTGGCCGCCGCGCGCAACCGGGCGATCGCCGCGACGCTGGCCCGCTACACGCCGCTGCTGCGACGTCTCGAGTACGCCCGCTTCGGCTCCCTGCCCGCGCACCGGTCGGTGCAACGCCACGCGGAACTGGCCGACGCCATCGAAGCCGGCGACGTCGACGCGGCCTGCGCGATCACCGCCACCATCTGGACCGAGCTCGAAGACCTCCTGGAGACGCCATGACCCTCGCCGATTTCCCCCGCTACCCGCTGCTGTTCGGCCCCTCCCCCGTCCATCCGCTGGAGCGGCTCACCGCACATCTCGGCGGCGCGCAGGTCTGGGCGAAACGAGAGGACGTCAACTCCGGGATCGCGTTCGGCGGCAACAAGACCCGGAAGCTCGAATACCTGGTCGCCGACGCGCTGGCGTCGGGCGCGGACACGCTGATCTCGATCGGCGGCGTGCAGTCGAACCACACCCGCCAGGTCGCCGCGGCCGCCGCGCGGGCCGGACTCAAGGCCGTGCTGGTGCAGGAGAGCTGGGTCGACTGGAACGACCCGCTGTACGACAAGGTCGGCAACATCCAGCTCTCGCGCATCCTCGGCGCGGACATCCGGATGGTCGAGGCCGGGTTCGGCGTCGGTTTCAAGAAGAGCTGGGAGAACGCGGTGAAGGAGATCGAGGCCGACGGCGGGAAGCCGTACGCGATCCCGGCGGGCGGTTCGGACCACCGCCTCGGCGGGCTCGGTTTCGCGAACTGGATCGTCGAACTCGAAGCGCAGGAGGCCGAGCTCGGCGTCTTCTTCGACACGGTGGTCGTCTGCTCGGTCACCGGCAGCACGCAGGCGGGGATGGTCGCCGGGGCCGCGCTTTCCGGGAAGCCGCGGCGGATCCTCGGCGTCGACGGATCGGCGAAACCGGCGGAGACGCGCGACCAGATCACCCGCATCGCCCGCGCGACCGCGGAGCTGATCGGCGCGAGCGAGATCGACGAGGTCGAGCTGGACGAGCGCTATCACGCCGGGATCTACGGCATCCCGGACGAGTCCACTTTGGACGCGATCCGGACGCTGGCGCGACTGGAGGGTGTGCTCACTGATCCGGTGTACGAAGGCAAGTCGATGGCGGGGCTGATCGACCTCGTCTCGCGCGGTGAGATCTCGCGGGACTCGAATGTGCTCTTCGCACATCTGGGCGGGCAGCCGGCGCTCAACGGGTACACGAGCGTGCTCTAGCGGCTGCAATGAACGGGCCGTTCCTTGCGAAATTTGCAAGGAACGGCCCGTTCATGGCGCGCGCGAGGGTCAGTCCGTGACGGCCAGGACGTCGATCTCCACCAGCAGCCCGGCGGGCAGGCCGACGTACACGGTGGTGCGGGCCGGGTGCGGCGCCTCGCCGATCAGCTTGTTGTAGACCTCGTTGAACGCGCCGAAGTGGTCGACGTCGGTCAGGTAGACACGCACCATCAGCGCGTCGGCCAGGCTCGAACCGGCGGCCTCGAGCACCGCTTCGATGTTCTTGAAGGTCTGCTCGGTCTGCTCGCCGACGGTCTCGCCGACGATGGCGCCGGTGGCCGGGTCGAAGGCGACCTGGCCGGCCACCTGCAGGATGTTGCCCTTGCGGACCGCCTGCGAGAACGCGGCCACCGGCTTCGGCGCGTTCTCCGTGCTGATCGCGGTCTTGCTCATTCCAACTTCCCCTTTCGGTTCCCCGTCCATCCACTGTGGACGGAAGCTTCTTCGGTGGCGGCGATCAGCTCCGGCACGAGCGCCATCAGGCCGTCGTAGTCGAGCAGCACCTTCGGCACCGACACCGACGCGGCGGCGAGTACCACGCCGCCCGGGCCGCGAACAGGTGCGGCGACGCAATGGATGAAGTCCTCGTGTTCGGCGTTGTCCACCGCGTAGCCACGGTCGGCGACGAGCGCGAGTTCCTTCTCGTAGGCCTCGGGCGTGGTGATCGTGTTCGGCGTGCGGACGAAGAAGTCGATCCTCGACACCACGTCCGCCTGCTTCTCCGGCGTCATCGCCGCGACCAGCACCTTGCCGACGGCGGTGCAGTGCAGCGGCGCGCGTTTCCCGATACGGGAGTACATCCGCACCGAATGCCTGCCCTCGAACTTGTCGATGTAGACGACCTCACCGTCCTCATAGGACGCGAGGTGCACGGTGTGCCCGGTGCGGGCGTTGAGCCCGGCGAGCGCGGATTGCGCGGTGCGGCGGACGTCGCGGTCTTCCAGCGCCTGCTGCGCGAGGTCGAAGAGCGCACTGCCCAGCCGGTAGTACCGCTGCCCTTCCCGGCGCACGAAGTGATGCGACTCCAGGGTGCGCAGCAGCCGGAGCACGGTCGACTTGTGCACGCCGATCTCCTCGGCGAGCTGGTCGAGCGTCTTCGGCTCGCGGGCGAGCCCGCTCAGCAACGTGAGCGCCCTGTCCAGGCTCTGGCTCATCCGCCCACCAATCCCTTGTCCGTCAGCTTCGCCGCCGCCCATGCTGCCTCATCCGCCCCGAGGAGCGCTTCGACGACGGATCCGGGCAGCGGCGTGCCCACGTCGTCGTGGGTCAGCAGGGTGGCCGCGGCCTGCAGATGACCACGTCGCAGCCGGGTCGCGGGGTCGTCGCCGCGCAGGGTGGCGGCGAGGAATCCGGCCGCGAAGGCGTCACCGGCCCCGACCGGCTCCACGACGTCGACCTGGAGCGCGGGCGAGAACAACGGTGCCTCGTCGCCCTCGATCAGCGTCACTCCGCGTGCCCCGTGCTTGACGACCAGCGTCTTCGGCCCCGGCACCGCGGCGCGCAGCCGTCCCGGGTCACCGGTCCCCCACACCCGCTCGGCCTCGTCCTCGCCCGCCAGCACGATGTCGGCGCGCGCGGCCAGCCCGGCAAGCACCGACGGATCGCGCCCGGTCCACAGCGCGGGCCGGAAGTTCACGTCGAACGACACGAGCGTGTCGCCACGTGGCCGTTCCATCAAGGCCCGCACCAGGTCGAGGCAACCGTCCGACAGCGCGGGCGTGATCCCGGAGAGGTGGATCACGCGCACCTCGTCGAGATCGAGTTTCCCCAGCAGGCCGGCGTCCATTCCGGACGCGGCCGAACCCTTGCGGTAGTAGCGCACGGGGCTGCCGTCCGCGCCGCTTTCCTTGATGTAGAGCCCGGTCGGGCGCGTCGGGTCGACCACGACCGCGCTGACGTCGACCCCCGCTCCGCCGATCTCACGCACCAGCGCCCGGCCGAACGGATCGTCGCCGACGGCGCTCACCCACGCGCTGGTGAACCCCAGCGCCGGGAGATGGCAGGCGACGTTCGATTCGGCTCCGCCGATGGTCCGCACCCACTTCCGTACCTCGTCGGGCGGCCCGGATTCGGCCGGTACGAACAAGGCCATCGACTCCCCGATGCATAAAACGTCGGGCGCGCTTGTCACCTTCGCGTCTCCTAGTCGTCACGCCGTTGACCTCCAGCGGACCGGATGCTACACCTATCCCACGCAATATGCGCAACGTCCGTTGCAACATACGCAACCGAGGTGAACCTCATGTTCCAAGCCGGCACCATCGATTCCGCCGCGGTCGCGGCCGTCCGGGAGGAGCGCGTCGACTGGCGCTTCCGCTCGGTCGCGCCTTCGCTGTCCGGTCTCACGATCGGCGAAGCCGCCGCCCGCGGCGCGAAGCTGTTCGAAGACGGCTTCCTCGGGCCGTTCGTGGTTCTCGACGAAGAGGCCGTCGAACACAACCTCCGCACGATGGCGGACTGGTGCGCCGAGCGCGGAGTCGCGCTGGCCCCGCACGGCAAGACGACGATGGCGCCGCAGCTGTTCGAGCGGCAGCTGCGGCACGGCTCGTGGGGCATCACCTGCGCGAACGCCGGGCACCTGCGGATCTACCGCGCGTTCGGCGTTTCCCGCATCCTGCTGGCGAACCAGCTGCTCGACCCCTCGGGCCTGAAATGGCTCGCCGCGGAGCTGGACGCCGACGACGACTTCGAGTTCGTCTGCTGGGTCGACTCGGTCCGCGGTGTCGAGCTGATGACCGAAGCCCTGCGCGGGGCCCGCCGCAAGGTCGACGTGCTCGTCGAACTCGGCGCCGAGGGCGGCCGCACCGGTGTCCGCGACACCGAGACCGCGCTCGCCGTCGCCGAAGCCGCGCACGCGAGCCCTGCCCTGCGGCTGCGCGGATCCGGCGGCTACGAAGGCGCGCTTTCCCACCACACCGACGAGAAGTCGCTCCAGCTGATCAGTTCCTATGTGGACGGTCTGCGGGAACTCGTCTTCGCCTTCCACGCCAAGGGCCTGCTCGACGACGCCGGTCAGATCATCGTCACCGGCGGCGGCAGCGCGTACTTCGACCGCGTCGCCGACGAGCTCACCAAGGATTGGGGCGGCCTGGACGTCCTGCCGATCCTGCGCAGCGGCGCCTACGTGACCCACGACGACGGCTTCTACCGGGTGATCTCGCCGCTGGGCGAACATCCGCGTATCGGCGGCGTCGCCTCGTTCCGTCCCGCGTTGCGTGCCTGGGCGCAGGTCACGTCGAAGCCGACGGACGAGCTCGCCCTGCTCACCATCGGCAAACGGGACGCCTCGTTCGACGAGGGCATGCCCGAGCCGCGCCTGATCCGCAAGGGCGACGGGCCACCGTCCGCGCTCGAAAATCATTCCATCCAGAAGATGAACGACCAGCACGCCTTTCTCACCCTGCCCGCGTCGTCACCCGTCGAAGTCGGGGACTGGATCGCCCTCGGTCTGTCCCATCCGTGCACCGTCTTCGACAAGTGGCCCCTGATCCCGGTCGTCGGCCCCGACGGCGAGACCGTGCTCGATTTCGTCCGCACCCATTTCTGATCCGTCCTCCACCGCCGCAGAGGAAGAATCACCATGGACATCGTCGTCCGCTCGGCACTGGTCGCCGACGGCACCGGGGATCCGCTCACCAGGCATGACGTGGGCATCTCCGGCGGCCGGATCGCCAGTGTCGCCGAACCGGGCTCGCTCGCGGGCCGCCGCACCATCGACGCCGAAGGACTCGTGCTCGCGCCCGGGTTCATCGACATGCATTCGCATTCCGACCTCCAATTGCTCGCCAATCCGGATCACCTCGCGAAGCTCTCCCAGGGCGTCACGACCGAGGTGCTCGGGCAGGACGGGCTCTCCTACGCGCCCGTGAACGACGACGTCCTCGCCGCGCTGCGCCAGCAGCTCGCCGGCTGGAACGACGATCCGGCCGGGTTCGACTGGAACTGGCGTTCCGTCGGCGAGTACCTCGACCGGCTCGACGCGGGGGTCGCGGTCAACGCGGCCTATCTGGTGCCGCAGGGCACCGTCCGCATGCTCACCGTCGGCTGGGAGGACCGGCCCGCCACCGAAGCCGAGATGAACGCGATGAAGGAACTCATCGCGACCGGGCTGGCCGAGGGCGCGATGGGCATGTCGTCCGGGCTCACCTACACGCCGGGCATGTACGCGACCACCGAAGAACTCGTCGAACTGTGCCGGGTCGTCGGGGAGAACGGCGGCTTCTACAGTCCGCATCACCGCAGCTACGGCAAGGGCGCGCTGGAGGCGTTCGGCGAGATGGTCGACGTCTCCCGCCGTTCGGGCTGCCCGTTGCATCTCGCGCACGCCACGATGAACTTCTCGGTGAACAAGGGCAAGGCGCCGGATCTGCTGGAGCTGCTCGACCGGGCGCTCGACGACGGCTGCGACATCACGCTGGACACCTATCCCTATCTTCCCGGCGCCACGTACCTTTCCGCGCTCCTGCCGAGCTGGGCCACCGAGGGCGGGCTCGACGCCACGCTGGCGCGCTTGTCCGATGTGGACACTCGCGAGCGCATCCGAGCCGAGATCGAGGAGACCGGTTCCGACGGGGCGCACGGCGTGCCGATCGACTGGGACGCCATCGAGATCAACGGTGTCCGCCGGGACGAGAACTCCCACCTCGTCGGGCATTCCGTCGCCGCTTCGGCGCGGCGGGCCGGAAAACCGGCAGCGGAACTGTACTTCGACGTCCTGCTCTCGGAAAAACTCGGGACGTCCTGCCTGATGCACGTCGGGCACGAGGAGAACGTCCAGGCGATCATGCGGCACCGCACGCATACCGGCGGCAGCGACGGGCTGCTCGTCGGCGCACGGCCGCATCCCCGCGCCTGGGGCACCTTCCCGCGTTACCTCGCGCGCTACGTCCGCGAACTCGGCGTCCTCGACCTCGCCGAATGCGTCGCCCACCTCACCGGCCGCGCCGCGGACCGCCTGCGCCTGACCGACCGGGGTCTCGTCCGCGCCGGATACGCGGCGGATCTCGTGCTGTTCGACCCGGAAACCGTCGCCGACACCGCCACGTTCGACGAACCGCGGCAGCAGGCCGCCGGTATCCCCTATGTCTTCGTCAACGGTGTCGCCGCCATCGACGATGGTCAACCGACCGGCGCCCTCGCCGGCCATTCGCTCAGAGCTAGTCGGCGGAGCTGAAATGCATCTATCCGAAGTGACCACACGCTCGAACCCGCCCCGGCCGAAGGCCCCGCTATCGCGGTGGCAGGGCGCCCTGGCATCGCACCGCGACGAGTATGACCAACCGGCGTCCTGCCGACGTCGATCGCGGTCGCGGGTTCACCAACCGACACAGAACCCCGGGAGTGCCCGATGATCGACTGGCTCCAACATTCGACGGGAGGTCTCCTGACCCTCGCCGCCGTCTCGATCGCGGTGTTGTTGTTCCTCATCATCAAAGTCAAACTCGAGCCCTTCATCGCGCTGATCGTGGTCGGCCTGCTGACCGCGCTGGCCGCGGGCCTGCCGGTCGTCCAGATCGTCGGCTCCGCGCAGAAGGCGTCGGATTCCCTGCTGGAGAAGGGTTTCGGCGGGATCCTCGGCCATATCGCCGCGATCATCGGCCTGGGAACCATCCTCGGGTCCATTTTGGAGCGTTCGGGCGGGGCGAAGGTGCTCACCGGCGCGCTGCTGCGGGCCATCGGCGAGAAGCGGGCCCCGCTGGCGATGGGTCTCGCGGGTTTCGTCTTCGGTATCCCGGTCTTCTTCGACATCGGCATCTTCGTGCTGGCGCCGCTGGTGTACGTCGCCGCGAAACAGGGCGGCCGTTCGCTCGTGCTGTACGCGTTGCCGTTGCTCGCCGGCCTCTCCATCACCCACGCGTTCCTCCCTCCGCACCCCGGCCCGGTGGCCGCGGCCGGCCTGCTGCACGTGGAACTCGGCTGGATCATCCTGATGGGCCTCGTCTGCGGTATCCCGGCGTTCCTCGTCGGCGGTGTGCTGTATTCGACCTGGATCGGCAAGCGGATCGACGTGCCCGTTCCCGCGGAATTCCTGGTCGCCGAGGAAGAAGGCGAAAAGGAGACGAACCCGCCGTCGCTCGGGCTGGTGCTGGGGATCATCGCGGTGCCGTTGGTGCTGATCCTCGCCGGGACCTTCGGCAGCATCTGGCTGCCCAAGGGCTCCCCGTCCGCCGGTGTCGCCGCGTTCATCGGTACCCCCGCGGTCGCGCTGACGGTCTCCGTCCTGCTCGCGTCGTGGCTG
This sequence comes from Amycolatopsis sp. NPDC102389, assembly GCF_044765885.1. Taxonomy (NCBI): domain Bacteria; kingdom Bacillati; phylum Actinomycetota; class Actinomycetes; order Pseudonocardiales; family Pseudonocardiaceae; genus Amycolatopsis; species Amycolatopsis sp. NPDC102389. Next base: position 6,299 of record NZ_JBIWKX010000068.1, on the reverse strand, counting down.
CTGGGGTTGCGCCGTGGCTTGACGGGCAAGGATTTGAGCGAGCTTTCGGCGAAGTCGCTGCGCCCGGTCGCGATGATCCTGCTGGTGGTCGGCGCGGGCGCGTTCTTCGGCGCCGTGCTGTCCGCCACCGGGATCGGCAAGGCCGTCGCGGGATCGCTGGACAACGCCGGTCTCCCGGTCATCCTCGCCGCCTACGTGATCAGCTGCGGGATGCGTATCGCACAGGGTTCGGCGACGGTCGCGATCGTGACCACGAGCGGCATCGTCGCGCCGACGGTGGCCACTCTCGGCTATTCGCAGATGCAGCTCGCGCTGCTGGTCGTCGCGATCTCGGCGGGCTCGATCATCGCCTCCCACGTGAACGACGGCGGTTTCTGGATCATCTCGCGGTACTTCAACATGACCGTGCCGCAGACCCTGAAAACCTGGACCGTCTTGGAAACCGTCCTTTCCGTTTCCGGTTTCGGCGTGGCAGCATTGCTCATGGCAGTGGTTTAAACCACCTGAAAGCTGGGAGAGATCACGATGACCGGACTCGATCGACGCACCTTCCTCGGCGCCGTCGGAGCGGCTGGACTCACCACCGTTCTCGGTTCCCACCTCGCGAACGCCTCCGAACAATCCTGCGGACCGAAGGGAACCGGGGCCATCTACGTCAGCAGCTACACCAGTTCCGGGCACGGGCTCGATGTCGCTCACCGGGACGCGGCCACCAATGCCGTGGTCGTCGACCGGAAGATTCCGGGAGTCAGCAACGCTTCCTGGTTCGACATCAGCGCCGATCGCAAGACGCTGTATGTGACCAATGAGGACGAGAACGGCCAGATCTCCGCGTTCAGCCTGGCCGATCCGACCAAACCCAAGCTGCTCAACAAGAAGTCGGCGAAGGGGCAGCACCCGACGCATCTGAGTGTCCACTCGAGCCAGAAGTACGTGCTGGCCGCGAACTACAGCAGCGGCAGCGTCGTCGTCCTCCCGATCCTCGCGGGCGGGAAGCTCGGCGACGTCGTCGATCTGGCGCAGCACAAGGGCGCCGAGCGGGACGCGCACGCGCACCAGGTGGTCAACGATCCGACCGGCGGGTGGGTGCTGTCGGTCGATCTCGGCGCGGATTCGGTCTATGTCTACAAACTCGACGTCGCCACCGGGAAGCTCAAGCTGAACCAGCAGCTGAAGCTCCCGTCGGGTGCCGGGCCCCGGCACCTCGCGTTCCACCCGAACGGCAAGTACGCGTACATCCTCGGTGAGCTGCGTGCCGAGGTGACCATCGCGGCGTGGAACCCAGCCACCGGGAAACTCACCGCCGGGCAGGTCGTCCCGGCCGTTCCCGCGGGCACCCCCGGCGAGCAGTATCCGGGCGAGATCACCACGTCCAAGGACGGGAAGTTCGTCTACGCCTCCGTGCGTGGTTCCGACACGATCGCGTCGTTCGGCGTCGGCGAGGACGGAAAGTCCTTGAAGCTGCTGAACAACGCGCCCGTCGGCGGTGTCTACCCGCGTCACTTCACCCTCGACCCGACCGAGCGCTGGTTCTACGTCTCGAGCGACAAGTCCGGCACGCTCAGCTGGCTGCCGCGCGATCCCGGCACCGGCCTTCCCGGGGCCGTCGCCGGGAAACTGGCGCTCCCCCAGGTCAATTCCGTCTTTTTCGCCTAAGGAGAAATTCCCATGAGAACTCGCGTCCTCATCGCGGGCCTCGCGGCTGTCGGCCTCGTCGCCGGCTGCGCGCCGGCCCAGAACACCCCCGCCGCGAGCGGTGGTGACGAGAAGACCGGCACGATCCGGGTCTGGCTGTTCGACGAGGCCAACCGCGCGCCCAAGGAAGCCGCCGTCAAGGAGGCGATCGCCGAGTTCAAGACGGCGCACTCCGGCGTCGAGGTCGACGTCCAGTGGATCCCCGTGGAAGGCCGCGCGGACAAGTTCTCCGGCGCCTTCAACGACCCGGCCAGCGCGCCGGACGTCGCCGAGTTCGGCAACACCGACGTCTCCAGCTACGCCGCCACGGGCGCGCTGGCCGACCTGACCGGCGATCTGTCGTCGTGGAAGGAAGGCGCCGACATCCTGCCCGCGGTACTGGAGACCGCGAAGTCCGGCGGCAAGACCTACGGGCTTCCGTGGTTCACCGGCATCCGCGCGTTGTACTACCGCACGGACCTCTTCGCCGAACTCGGCCTCAAGCCGCCGACGACACTGGCGGAGCTGACGGAAACCGCGAAGACGATCCGCGCCAAGAAGCCGGAGCTGTACGGCATCTCCGTCGGTGGCAAGTACACCTACGCGATGCTCCCGTTCCTCTGGGCGCACGGCGGAGAGATCGCCAAGCAGGACGGCGGCAAGTGGAAGTCCACTGTGGACTCCGAGCTGGCCAAGGCCGGCGTCGCGGCGTACGCGAACCTGCTGAAGGCGGACATCTGCCCGCCCGAACAGTGCGCCAACCTCACCGGGACGCAGAGCATCACGGCGTTCGCCGGTGGCAAGGCCGGGATGTCGATCGGTGGTGACTTCAACCGCAAGGCCGTCGAGGCGGGCCAGGTGAAGGGCAAGTACGCGATCATCCCGCTCCCGGGCACCGAGGCGGGCAAGATCGCCCCGGCGTTCGCGGGCGGCAACCTGCTCGGCGTGTTCAACGCGACCAAGCGCAAGAGCCTCGCGGTCGAGTTCACCGAGCTGCTCGGTGGCGCCAAGTACCAGGAGAAGATGTACGTCGCCATGGGCAACCTGCCCACGCTCGGCAGCGTCCAGCAGAAGCTCGCCGCGAGCGACCCGTCGGTCAAACCGTTCGTCGACACGCTCACCGCGGGCACGAAGTTCGTCCCCGCCACCGCGGCGTGGTCGAAGATCGACGCGCAGAACGTGCTGCCCACCGCGATCCAGCAGATCGCGACCGGCGGCAAGGACCCCGCGGCCGCGCTGACCGCGGCGGCCGCCGAGATGAACAAGGCGTTCGGCTAAGTGGTCACGACAGAAATCCCCCGCACCACGGCTCCGGCCGTCCCGGCACGGCGGTCCCCCCGCCGTCGCCGGGACGGGCGGGCGGCCCTGCTCTACCTGGCACCCGGCGGCATCCTGCTGCTGGCGATGCTGGTGTACCCGATCTACCAGCTCGTCCTGATCTCGTTCTACGACTACGGACAGCCGCAAGCGGTCGGCAACGCGCCGCTGGTGTTCCTCGGTTTCGGCAACTACGTCGAACTGCTGGAGAACCTCCAGTTCTGGGAAGTACTGACCAAGACCCTCGGGTTCACCGCGGTCTGCGTCGTCGGCAGTCTCGCCCTCGGGACCGGGCTCGCCGTGCTGGCGACCCGCGTCCGCGCCTGGGCGCGCGTTCCGCTGTTCCTCGCGGCGCTGGCCGCGTGGGCGACGCCGGCGATGGCGGGCTCGTACGTCTGGCTGTTCCTGTTCGACGCGGACTTCGGTCTGGTGAACGAGGTGCTGTCGGGCCTCGGGTTCACCGGGATGGCGAACCACTCCTGGACCTTCGACACGTACAGCACTTTCGGCCTGGTGGCCGCCGAGGTCATCTGGTGCTCGTTCCCGTTCGTCATGGTGACGATGTACGCGGGGCTCAAGGGCGTGCCGGAGGAGGTCATCGAGGCCGCGTACCTCGACGGCGCGTCGACCTGGCGCACCACGTGGTCGATCACCCTGCCGATGGTGCGGCCGCTGCTGACCATCGCCACGATCCAGTCGATCATCTGGGACTTCAAGATCTTCACGCAGATCTACGTGATGACCAACGGCGGCGGCGTGGCCGGGCGCAACCTCGTGCTCAACGTGTTCGCCTATCAACAGGCCTTCGCCGGACAGGAATACGGTCTCGGCGCGGCGCTCGGAGTCGTGATGACCTTGCTGCTGCTGTCCATCACCGGGCTGTACGTCCGGTCGCAACGCCGGAGCGCCGGATGGGTGTGACCGCAAGCCGTCGAGTTCAAAAGCCTGGCAGGCTGATCGCCGAGATCGTCTGCGTGGTGATCGCGGGGATGGTCGCGTTCCCCGTGTACTGGATGGTGCTTTCGGCGTTCAAGCCCACCGGGCAGATCCAGGCGGAGAACCCCCGGCCGTGGACGCTCACACCGACCCTCGAACACTTCGAACGGGTGCTCAGCGGCGAAGGCTTCGCGATGTTCTTCCTGAACAGCGTGATCGTGGCCGTCGTGGTGGTGGCGTTGTCGCTGCTGCTCTCGTTCCTTTCGGCGGTCGCGCTGACGCGGTTCAACTTCAAGGGCCGGACCGTGCTGCTGGTGATGGTGCTCGTGGCGCAGATGGTGCCGGTCGAAGCGCTGACCATTCCGCTGTTCTTCCTGATGCGGTCGGTCGGCGACGTGGCACCGGCGTTCGGCACCAACCATCTCGGCTCGCTGATCCTGGTGCACCTGGCGTTCAGCCTGCCGTTCGCGATCTGGATGCTGCGCGGCTTCGTCGCCGCGGTGCCGCAGGAACTGGAAGAGGCGTCGAAGATCGACGGGGCGAGCCGGATGCGGTTCACCTGGCAGATCCTCTTCCCGCTGGTGGCGCCCGGGCTGGTGGCGATCAGCGTGCTGGCGTTCATCCACGCCTGGAACGACTTCCTGTTCGCGAAGACGTTCATCATCTCCAACACCGAGAACCAGACGCTCCCGCTGGCGATCCTGGTGTTCTTCAAACCGGAGGACACCGACTGGGGCGCGGTGATGGCGGGCTCGACCCTGATGACCATCCCGGTGCTGGTGTTCTTCATTCTCGTGCAACGACGACTCGTGTCCGTCATGGGCGGCGCGGTGAAGGGCTGACATGCCTGGCTTCGAAACCCTGCTCCCCCGTCCGGTCTCGGTGGAACCCTTGCCGGGGCACTGTCCCGTACCGTCCGAAGTGGACGTGCGCCGTGACGCCGGGCTGCCCGCCGAGGGTTACCGGCTGGAGATCGACCCGTCCGGCGTGACCCTGCACGCGGCCGACGCGGCGGGCGAGTTCTACGGCCGCCAGACGCTCCGGCAGCTCATCGGACCGGACGCGTTCCGGGCCGCGTCCATCCACAGTGGACAACAGACGATCCCGTGCGGCGTGGTGACCGACCACCCGCGGTTCGCCTGGCGCGGCTGTTTACTGGACGTGGCAAGGAACTTCCGGACCAAGGCCGAGGTGCTGCGGTTCATCGACCTGATCGCCGCGCACAAGCTCAACGTGCTCAACCTGCATTTGACCGACGACCAGGGCTGGCGGATCGAGATCCCCGAATTCCCCAAGCTGACCGAGGTCGGCGGCTGGCGGAAGTCGTCGATGGTCGGACGGCACGACGGGCCGGAGCGTGACGGACGACCGCACGGCGGGTTCTACACGGCCGACGACCTCCGCGAGATCGTCGCGTACGCCGCCGCGCGTTCGGTGACGGTCGTCCCGGAGGTCGACATCCCCGGCCACGCCCGGGCCGCGATCGCCGCCTATACCGAGCTCGGACCGGAGACGGACGAACCGTGGGAGGTGTGGACGAGCTGGGGTATCAGCACGTCCTTGCTGAACACCGAGAAGTCCACTGTGGACTTCTTCAAGCGTGTCTTCGACCACGTGCTGGACATCTTCCCGTCCGAGGTCATCGCGCTCGGCGGCGACGAAGTACCCGGCGCGACCGAAGAACATGGCTGGTTCGTCGGCGAGATCGCGAGGCATCTCGTCGAACGAGGACGCCGTCCGCTCGGCTGGGACGAGGTGCTCGAAGCGGGCGACCTGCCGCCGATGGTCATCGGCTCGTGGCAGAGCGAGGCGGCCGGTGCCCGCGCGGCGGCCGCCGGGCACGACGTCGTCATGTGCCCGGAGGACCACGTGTACCTGGACCACCGGCAGTCCGACCACCCCGACGAACCGATCCCCGTGGGCTACCTGAGCACGCTGGAGAGCTTTTACGGCTACGAGCCGGTCCCTGCCGATTACCCCGAGGGGAAGGCGATTCTCGGCGCGCAGGCGCAGGTGTGGTCGGAGCACCTCGACACCGTGCGGCGGGTGGACTACGTCGCCTTCCCACGCCTCTGTGCTTTCGCCGAGGTGGCGTGGAGCGACCCGGGCGGGCGGGACTACGCGGAGTTCCTGCCGCGTTTGCGGGACCACCACCTGCCCAGGCTGGACGCGCTGGGCGTCGAGTACCGGCCGCTCGACGGGCCGCACCCCTGGCAGACGCGGCCCGGTGTTCCGGGGCGGCCTCGGCAGCGGTAAGCGACGTCGTGAGTGGCATTTCGGGGGTGAAGACCAAAACCCCCACAACCACCACGCCCACCACCCCAGCAACCACCACTACGGCTCCGGGTAGGTGTGGGGCCGGGAAGGAGTGG
>NZ_JBIWKX010000067.1:0-42910 GCF_044765885.1 Amycolatopsis sp. NPDC102389 | reverse complement strand
ACCTTGCTGTGTGCCAAAACGGTAATTTGTGGCCGACGTATTTACCTAACTGGTCTGTTTCCGGTTGGTAGTTTATTAATAAGTTGCTAAAAAACAAAAATAACCACCCACGACCCAATCGAAAAGCCGGGCAAAGCACTCAAATCGGGTACCCGAATCGCCACTCCCGGCTCACCCGACCAGCGGCCATACGACTTTGCCGGGCCCTGGCGCCTCACGCAAGGAAGGAGTCCTTCATGTACTCGGCATGGTGTGAAGGTCGAGTCTCCTCGGCTGAGCCGAGGGAAGGGCGCCTTCACGCGTGGCCGCTGTGACTGCTGGTGCGCGTGAGGCGAATGTGGCGACCCGCAAGTCTGTGAAGGCCTCCTTGAGGGACTCTGGGTCCCTCAAGGAGGCCTTCACAGACCAGGTCTGGCATCTACGCGGCAGGAGCGATGTAGGTACCCGAAACACGAGAACCGGCCGAAGACCAGCCGCTGGGAAAACGGGTCGCCCCGCCGTCATCCGGCCTCTACCCTCCGGCCGTGACCGCCGAACTCGCCGCCGCCCCCAGCCAGCACGTCGCGCGTCGCGGCCGGGGCATCACGCTGATCCTGCTGGCCGCGCTCTTCTTCGGCACCTCGGGCGTGCTGGGCAAACCGGCGATGCAGGCCGGGCTGTCCCCGGAGCAGGTCGCGGCGATCCGCATCGGGCTGTCGGCGATCGTGCTGCTCGCGCTGGTCGCCGTCTTCCGGCCGAAGCTCCTCAAAGTCACGAAGGGCGAGTGGCCGCTGCTGCTCGCGTACGGCTCGCTCGGTGTCGCGGGCGTCCAGCTCATGTACTTCCTCGCGGCGGGCCGGATCCCGGTCGGCATCGCGATCCTGCTCGAGTTCACCTCACCGGTGCTGATCGCGCTGTGGGTGCGGTTCGTGCGCCGGGTGCGGCTGCCGAGGGCGATGTGGGCGGGGATCGCGCTGGCGATGACGGGGCTCGTGCTGGTCGCGCAGGTCTGGGAAGGGCTCAGCCTGGACGTCCTCGGGTTGCTCGCCGGGCTGGGCGCGGCCGTCTGTTCGGCGGGCTACTTCCTCCTCGGGGAGCGTGGCGTCGCCGACCGGGATCCGCTCGGCATGGTCACCTGGGGGATGACGATCGGCGCGGTCCTGGTGTGCGCGGTCGCCCCGCCGTGGACGATTCCGTGGGGCGTCCTCGACGCGCCGACGTCGTTCGGGCCGTGGGAGCCGCCGGTGTGGTCGTTGCTGATCGCGCTGGTGCTGATCGCGACCGTCCTCGCCTACGCGACGGGCATGGCGGCGCTTCGTCATCTCCCGGCGTCGGTGGCGAGCGTCGTCGGGCTGGTGGAACCACTGATCGCCGCCGCCGCGGCCTGGCTGCTGCTGGGCGAGGCGCTCAGCTGGGTTCAAGCCGCCGGCGCGGTGGTGCTGCTGACCGGCGCGTACATCGTGCAGCTGAATTCGAACGTGGTCCAGACGGACTCAACCCTGCTGGAAGCCCCGTAGGTCGGCGATCTCCTGCTGCTGCGAACGTGAGGTCGTGGCGGCGAGGTCGCGGGCGTCGGGGTTGCGGCCGTGCTGGGTTTCGGCGTCGGCGATGCGGACGCCCGCCTCGCGCTGGCGCAGCAACCGCGCGACGAACTGGCGGTCGAAGTCCTTTCCGGACAGTCCGGCGAGTGCCGCCATGTCACCGGGGCCGATGTACCCGTCGCGCTGGATGTGTTCGAGGTTCGGGTCGTCCGGCGCGGGCTGCCCCCACGTCTCGATGAGCCCGGAGAGCCGCGCGATCTCCGGTTCGTGCGTGTCGATGATCCGCTTCGCGAGCGCCTTCAGCTGCTCGTTCGCCGAGCGGGTTTCCGCCAGGGAAGCCAGATCCACACCCTGCTGGTGGTGCGCGAGCGCCTGTCGCGCGAAGGCGACGTCCGCGTCGTTGAACGGAACGGCGGCCTGCTGCGCCACCGGTGACGACTCGGGAGGCGCCGTCTGCGACTGGGGCGCCTCGTCCGAGCAGCCCGCGAGCGCGACGGCGGCCAGGGCGACGGCGGGCAGGAACCGGAGGACGGCGTGCGGCATCGAAGAGCTCCTCGGAACGCGCGGTGGAGGCCACAAGGTTGGCAGAGTCCACATCGGCCGGTTCACCTGGGGTTGCGCAAACACTTTTCCTCCCGGCCCCGCGGTGCGACAATCCCGCGATCCACCGCAACTCCGACAGGAGGCCACCGCGAATGGGCGCAGAAACCACCCCGGAAACCACCACCGAGCGGGCGGGTCTGCGCCCGGACCTGCGGCAACGCCACGTCCGGATGATCGCCCTCGGCGGCATCATCGGCGCGAGCCTGTTCATCGGCAGCGGCGCGGTCATCCACACCGTCGGCCCGGCGGCCGTCCTCTCCTACGCCATCGGCGGCCTGATCGTCGTGCTGGTGATGCGGATGCTCGGCGAGATGGCGACCGCTTCGCCGTCACAAGGGTCCTTCATGGAGTACGCGCGGACGTCGCTCGGCGGCTGGGCGGGTTTCACCGTCGGCTGGCTGTACTGGTACTTCTGGGTCGGCGTGGTCGCGTTCGAGGCCGTCGCCGGGGCGAAGATCCTCCAGACCTGGATTCCCGTTGTGCCGCAATGGATGTTCTCGCTGGTCCTGATGCTGCTGCTGACCGCGACCAACCTCGCCTCGGCCCGTTCGTTCGGGGAGACGGAGTTCTGGCTCGCGTCGGTCAAGATCGCCACCATCGTGGTGTTCCTCGTGGTGGGCATCCTGTTCGTGCTCGGGGCCTGGCCCGGCGGATCGTTCTCGGTCGGCAACATCGCGCAGGACGGCTTCCTGGCCAACGGCCCGTTCTCGGTGGTGCACGGGGTGGTGATCGTGATCTTCTCCTACTTCGGCGCGGAGATCGTCACCATCGCCGCCGCCGAATCGCGTGAGCCCGAGACCGCCGTGCGCAAGGCGACCTCGTCGATCGTCTGGCGAGTCATCGTGTTCTACGTCGGCTCGGTGACGCTGCTGGTGATGATCACCGGCTGGCGCGACATCCCGACCACGACCAGCCCGTTCGCCGCCGCGTTCGGCCGGTTCGGCATCCCCGCCGCCGAGACGGTGGTCAGCGCGGTGGTGCTGACCGCCGTGCTGTCGGTGCTGAATTCGGGGCTGTACACCGCTTCCCGCATGTTGTTCGCGTTGCGCGGCAACGGCTGGGCGCCGAGGTGGATCGCGGACACGAACCGGCGCGGCGTGCCGTGGAAGGCGATCCTGGTGTCCACTTCGGTCGGTTACGTGGCCGTGGTGATGAACTTCGTGTCCCCGGACAAGATCTTCTACTTCATCATCAACTCCGCGGGCGCGGTCGCGCTGTTCGTCTACGCGATCATCGCCGGCTCGCAGCTGCGGATGCGGCGCCGCTTGGAGGCCGAAGCACCGGAACGGCTGAAACTGCGCATGTGGGGTTACCCGTGGCTGAGCTGGCTCACCCTCGCCGGAACGCTGGCCGTCGTCGCGTCGATGTTGTTCGTGGACGCGGACACGCGGGCCCAGCTTTACCTCAGCCTGATCAGCCTGGCGGTGATCCTCGGGGTCTACTTCATCCAGCGCCGGCGATCCGGGCGAGAGCGCCGTAAAACACCTCTTCGATCTTCGCGGGATCACGGCTGAGGAAGGCCTGGCCACCGGCGGGGGCGACGAGCTGCCCCAGTTCGGCCTCGTCGGCGTCCGGGCCGATCCCGATGGCGATCAGCGGCACCGGGCGGTCCGGGTCGCGCAGCTTTTCCAGCTCGGCCACCAGGTTTTCGCGGCTGATGCCGCCGGGATCGGTGTTGCGGCCGTCGGTCATCACGATCACGAGGTTCAGCCGTCCCCGCTCCCATTCCTTGTGCGCCAGCCGATAGACGTCGAGGACGCTGTCGTAGAGGCCGGTCTGCCCGTCCGGCACGGCGCGGACCGCGCGCAACCGGCCGACCGCCGCCAGCTGCTGCCCGACGGGGGCCATCGGCAGGATCTCGCGGTAGTCACGCTCACCGTCCACTTTGGTCGCGAAGGCCAGAAAACGGACCTGTGACGTGGCTTTGAACAAGTGCAGGGCGTTCTCCGCCGCCTCCAGCGTGAGCCGCAGGCGGGACTTCCCGGTTCCCGGGACCGGCGCGCTCATCGAACCGGACACGTCGATGAGGACCTGCACCCGGGCGCTCGCGTTCACTCCGGCCCACTGGCTGAGCACCTTGCCGACCTCGGTGGCGGCCGGGATCTCGGTACTGCGCTGCCCTTGCACCGCGACGCGCGGATCGTTTTCGGTCAGCCGCAACGCCTGTCCGCCGGGGGCGCGCAGCTCGGACCGCGTGCCGGTCGCGGCGCCGCGGAGCAGGACGCGTTTCAGCTCGGCGACGGCCTCGCCCTGCCGCGGGGTCGCGCCCGCGATCTCGACGAACGGATAGTCGAGCGCCGGAGCCGCGGGCGAGTACGCGGCCACCAGCGCGGTCTCACCCTCGGAGAGCTCGGAATTGTGCCGCAGCACCGCGTTCTCCGATGCGGGGAAGACTGTCGCGCCGACTGTGCCGGCAGCGAACTTCCGGAGCAAGGCGACGTACGCGGCCGCCGGATCCGAGGCGCCCTTCGCGGCCTCGCGCAGTGCCAGGAGCGCGGAGACTCCGACGGGGTCGTGCACGGGATCCGGCATTCCGGCGACGACGCCGCCGCCGTCGAGCACTTCCGGCCAGGTCAGCGGCTTGCGGGGCCAGCCGAGTCCTCGCGCGACCGGTTCGGCGACCGCGAGCACCACCGGTGAACTCGCGATCGACGGCCCGGAAACGGGAACCCCGTTGGCGCGCCTCAAGAACAGCGTCGAAGACGGGATCCAGGCCTGGGGTTTGGGCGCCGTTCCGGACAGCTCGTCCGCCACCTGGAGGGATTCCCTGGGCTGGACATCGAAAGCGACACACGCGAGATCGAGCGCGTCCGCGGCCCGAGTGACGGCGGGGGCGATGTCGGGCGACGCCGCGACGACCACCCGAGCGGGCTCGCAGGCCGGTTCGGACCGCGCCATGGCCACGGCCACCCAGGTCGCCGCGCCGAGCACGGCCGCCAGCGCGAGCGCCAGCAGCGGGAGCAGTATCCGTCTTCGGGTCCGGGTGGTGGCGTGGCGTCCCATCGGCTCTCCCGGCATGGGGCTCGAGGAGCGTCCGAGGGTACGCCGACAGCACCCCTAGGGGAAGGCTACGACTTTCGGCGTAGAGAAACCGTACCGAGGCGGGAGGTGCCCGGACTCCGGCCACGGAACACTTGCCTGGTAAGGAAAAGACTCGAAACCAGGGGAATCCGTGATGAACCGGCCCACTCGTGCGGAACAGCGCAAAGCCCGCAACGCCCTGTTCGGTCAGGCGATCATGATCGCCTTCGCTCTGCTGATGACGGCGGCCGCGAACCGGTCTTCATCGGGATGAGCCGTGCCTGAGCGACCGGCGAGGTCGCCCAGGCACGCCAAGGTGACGGCCATGAGTGCGCGGCGCCGGGCTGCTCCACTCGCGCGTCGGTGAAGTCGGCACCATGTACCCACTCGGCGTCGGCGAAGGTGGTCGTCCCGCTGAACATCGCGCCGACGAAGGTCGCGTACCTGGGGAACGAGGCGGCGCGGAAGTCGATGTCGCCGGTGAAGCACGCCCTGTCGAAGTTGACGTACGACAGGAACTGGGTCCGGCGGAAGTCCCCGCGGACGATCAGGCTGTCCCTGAAATCGGCGTCCTCCAGGACGGTGTCCCCGAAATCGGGTTCGACGAGCACCGTGTCCCGCAGGTCCAGGTAGTCGAGGTCCCAGAACTCGAGGGGCCGGGCCTCCCCCTGAGGCCAGCGAAAGTGCCGCGAGAGAATCCTTTGCGCGGCGAGCCGGATCTCGAGTTCCTTCTCGTCCTCGGCCGGGTAGTCGAAAGGTCTGCGCAGGTAAGTACAGACCAGCGAGACGACATCTTCTCGGTAGTGAGGGTCTTCGCGCCCGTAGCGCTCCAGCAGAGCGAAGCATTCGAGGCGCTCAGAGGCGTCCTTGCTGTCCAGCATCTCGTCGATGCGTTCCCAGTCGTCCCGCAGGAGCCCTGGCGTCGTGTTTTCGGGCTGTATCCGCTGGTCGCGACGGACGCCCTCGATGAGCATACGGACGACGTAGATCGCCCCCACGCCGAGTGCCACACCCGCCAGCGCGGCCACGACATGGACCCCCAGCATCACCATGCGCCGATTATGCGCGCGAAGGCCCCTTCACTCGACTGAGTAAAGGGGCCCTCTCGCGTACTACGGCTAAACGGGGATGACCGTCGGCACGATCATCGGACGGCGCCGGTAGGTGTCGGCGACCCAGCGGCCGACGACGCGGCGCACGGCCTGGGCGATGCGGTGCGTGTCGGTGATGCCCTCGGCCTCGGTCCTGGCGAGTTCCATCTCCACCATCGGGACCACGGCGTCGAGCGCCTTCGGGTCGTCGGAGAACCCGCGTCCGGACACCGTCGGCCGTGTCACCGCGCGGCCGGTGCTGGTGTCCACGGCGACGGTGATGGCGATGAAACCACCCTCGCCGAGCACGAGCCTGTCGGACAGGGTCGACTCGCCGACGTCGCCGACCGAGAGACCGTCGACGTACACGTGCCCGACCTCGACCCGGCCGGTCCGCGTGGCCTTGCCGTCGACGAGGTCGACCACGACCCCGTCCTCGGCGATGACCACGTTCTCCGGGGCGACGCCGGTGCGCACGGCCAGCTCTCCGTTGGCGCGCAGGTGTTTCCACTCGCCGTGCACCGGCATGACGTTGCTGGGGCGCACCGCGTTGTACAGGTACAGCAGCTCGCCCGCCGACGCGTGCCCGGACACGTGCACCTTGGCGTTGCCCTGGTGCACGACGTTCGCGCCGAGCCGGGTGAGGCCGTTGACGACACCGAAGACCGCGGTCTCGTTGCCCGGGATCATCGAGCTGGCCAGTACGACGGTGTCGCCGGCGCGGATCGAGATCTGCCGGTGTTCGCCGCGCGCCATCCGCGACAGCGCCGACAGCGGCTCGCCCTGCGAACCGGTCGACACGAACAGCACCTTGCTCTCGGGCAGGTCGCTCGCCTGGTCGAGGTTGACCAGCAGACCGGCGGGCACGTTCAGCAGGCCGAGATCGGCCGCGATACCCATGTTCCGGACCATCGACCGGCCGACGAACGCGACCCGGCGCCCGTGCCGTACGGCGGCGTCGAGCACCTGCTGGACGCGGTGCACGTGGCTCGCGAAACAGGCCACGATGACGCGCTGGCCGACCTTGCGGACGACGTCGTCGAGCACCGGGCCGATGTCGCGTTCCGGCATGACGAAACCGGGCACCTCGGCGTTGGTCGAGTCGACGCAGAACAGGTCCACGCCCTCGTCGCCGAGCCGGGAGAACCCGGCGAGGTCGGTCAGCCTGCCGTCGAGCGGGAGCTGGTCGAGCTTGATGTCACCGGTGTGCAGCACGACCCCCGCGGGCGTGCGGATGGCGACCGCGAGCGCGTCCGGGATCGAGTGGTTGACCGCGAAGAACTCGAGGTCGAACTCGCCGACCTTGCGTCGCTCGCCCTCGCGGACCTCGATCAGGTTCGGCCGCTGGCGGTGCTCCTTGGCCTTGGCCGCGAGCAGCGCGTTCGTGAACCGGGAGCCGTAGATCTTCAGGTCCGGCACGAGCCGCAGCAGGAACGGGACGGCACCGATGTGGTCCTCGTGCCCGTGGGTGAGGACGAGACCGTCGATGTCCTCGAGGCGGTCTTCGATCGCGCGGAAGTCGGGCAGGATCAGGTCGACGCCGGGCTGGTCGTCCTCCGGGAAGAGGACCCCGCAGTCGACGATCAGCAGACGGCCGGCGAACTCGAAGACGGTCATGTTGCGGCCGACTTCGCCGATCCCGCCGAGCGCGACCACGCGCAAGGCGCCTTCGGGCAACGCGGGCGGCGGGGTGGTCGGTCCGGGTCCGGTTGGCAATGAACTCACCGAGGCATGGTCCCTACGCTGGTATGTGAGGTCGGCGCCGTGTAGGCCGCCGCTGAATCTGCTTGTGCCACTCGTGCACCATGCCAGTCACTGGCGGCGCTTTCACCGAGCGGCACGCCCCCCTGGGCGAGATCGGCGGAAATCGCCTGGAGCTGCTCGTCGCTCGCGGCCACGATGGGCAGCCGCGGGTCGCCGATGTCGAATCCGCGCAGCTTCAGGGCCGCCTTCGAGAAGGCGACCCCGCCGACCCGGGACATCGCCCGCAGGACCGGCAGCATGCCGCGGTGGTTGGTGCGCGCGGTGGAGGTGTCGCCGGATTCGTAGGCGTCCATCATGCCGCGGATTCGGCCCGCCACGACGTGCCCGATCACGCTGACCACGCCCGCGCCGCCGACCGAGACCCACGGCAGGTTGAGGCCGTCGTCACCGGAGTAGTAGGCGAGCTGGGTGTTCGCGATGACCTCGGAGCCGGCGATGAGGTCGCCCTTGGCGTCCTTCACCGCGAGGATGCGCGGGTGCTCGGCCAGCCGCAGCAGCGTGTCGACCTCGATGGGGACGATCGAGCGCGGCGGGATGTCGTAGAGCATCACCGGCAGCTCGGTGGCGTCGGCGACCGTGGTGAAGTGCGCGTACAGCCCGGCCTGGCTGGGCCGCGAGTAGTACGGCGTGACGACGAGGATGCCGTGGGCGCCCGCCGCTTCGGCCTGCTTCGCCTGCTCGATGCTGTGCGCGGTGTTGTTCGTGCCCGCGCCGGCGACGATCGTCGCGCGGTCACCGACCGCTTCGACGACCGCGCGGACCAGCTCTGCCTTCTCGGCGTCGGTGGTGGTGGGGCTCTCCCCCGTCGTGCCGTTCACGACGAGACCGTCGTTGCCCAGTTCCACGAGGTGTTCGGCCAGCTCCTGCGCCCGCTTCAGGTCCAACGCGCCGTCGGCGTCGAAGGGGGTGGCCATCGCGGTGAGCACGCGCCCGAACGGTCTTCCCGGCGCTGCGGTAGGTGGAGTGGACATGCTGTGAAGGTACCTCCTGCGTGCGCCGAACCCTTGCCGACGTGGTCGTTCCCGCCGAATGCGGGAGATTTTCCGTGGCGAAGGCGAACTCGGCGCAAACTCTCTGTGAGCTATTTGACCTTGGTCGTGATCTGCGAGGGGATCTGGCTCCCGTCCGACTTGGCGAGCAGGCAGTAGTAGCCCCGCGAGTAGCTCGACGAGCTCGAGTCGTTCTTGTCCACGGGCCGCTTCCATTCCGCCTCGGTCGGGACGACCGCCCGCCAGGTCAGGGAGGCCCGCTGCGCCGCGGGCACGGCGTTCGAGTTGAAGGTCGCCGAGCAGGTCGCCTCGGCGATCCGGTTGACCGTTTCCGCCCCCGGATACTCGGCGACCTGCGCGTCGTCGTCACTGGCGGACTCCACTTCGAGCAGTGTCCGCTTGGCGAAGATCTCCAGCAGGTGGTCCTTGTCGCAGCTGACCCCGTCGTTCAGGTTGATGCCCTCTCTGAGGGGCACGTTGTAGCAGTCACCGGACGAACCGAGTTTGACCTGGCCGTTGATGCCGTAGGTCAGCGTCGCCTGCGCCTGCGCGTTGCCCTCGGGCGCGGCCATCCAGCGGCCGAGGAAGATCCCGCCGACCAGGGCGCCGATCACGGCGACCGCGGCCAGGCTCAGCCACAACGGGCGCAGGTTGCGCTTCGGCGGGGCGGGGGCGAGCCGGGTCATCGGCTGGCCGGACTGCGGCATCATCGCCGTGCCACCCGAAGGCGGCGTCGGCTGGGCCTGCACGCCCTGCGCGGCCGCGAGCAGGCTGCGCACCTGGTCGTACGACATCCGCGCCTCGGGTTTGGTGACCAGCAGGCCGAGGATCGCGGCGGCCAGCGGGCCCTGGACCCTGGTCAGGTACGGCGCCTCGGTCATGATCGCGTGCAGCGTCGCCGCGGTGGTCGACCGTTCGAACGCGACGATGCCTTCCGCGGCGTAGAACAGCGTCGTGCCCAGCGACCAGAGGTCGGATTCGGGCATCGCGTCCCGGCCCTCGACCCGTTCCGGCGCCATGAACGCGGGCGAGCCGACGATCATGCCGCTGGTGGTCAGGCGCGGGTCGTCGGCGGCGTGCGCGATGCCGAAGTCGGTGAGCTTCACCCGGCCGTCCGGCGCGACCATGATGTTCGCGGGTTTGACGTCGCGGTGCACGATCCCGGCGGCGTGCGCGGCCCGCAGCGCGGACAGCACCCGCTCCCCCACCAGCGCGATCTGCTGGGCGGGCAGCGGACCGCGGTCGCGCACCAGGTCGGCCAGCGTCGGCGCCTCGACCAGCTCCATCACGATGAACGTGGCGCCGTTCTCGGTGACGACGTCGTACACGGTGACCACGGCCGGGTCGTTGAGGCGCCCGGCGGAGCGGACCTCGCGCAGCATCCGCTCCGTCAGCACCGAAGCGTCCTCGGGAGCGTTCGGGAACTTCAGCTCCTTGATCGCCACCTGGCGGCCGATCACCTGGTCCTGCGCGCGCCAGACGATGCCCATCCCGCCGCGGCCGAGCTCGCCCAGCAGGGCGTATCGGCCGGCGACGATCCGCGCGCCGGTGGCCTGCTGGGTCTGCTGAGGCGGCCCGTACGGACGGGTCTGTTCGTCGGTCAAGGTTCGATGCTCCTTCGGTTCGCGCAGGATGCCAACTCGGACCCGTTCGCGTCCCGAAAGGTTCCTTCGCCTGGCTGGTGAGTCAGACCGTGACCTCGTGCCCGGCCTCCCGGAGCGCCTTCACGGCGCGCTCCAGCTCGGCGGCCCGGACCAGCACGTGGTCGGTGTCGAACGTGGACATCGAGAACAGCGCCACGCCGGCGGCGGCGAGCTCGCTCGACAGCGCGGCGATGATGCCGGTCAGCGTGAAGGCGAGCGGCCCGCGGACCGACAGCAGCCGCCAACCGTCCTCGACGGTGGCCCCGGCCGGCGCGAGACCGGCCGGGCAGATCACCGACAGCTCCTCGGGCGTCCGGGTGAGGGAGATCAGCACGGGCTCGCCGGGGTCGAGCAGGTTCGCCGGAACCGGCGCGTCCGGGGCGAGGCGGGCGACCGCGTACTCGCCGGGCCGGACATCGATCGCGAGGCGTCGCATCAGCCCTCGAGGACCTTCGGGCTGGACGCGACCTCGGTGCCGTCGGGCAGCGCGGAGATGGTGAAGTCGGCGAACACGTTGCTCGACGCCTTCTGCAGCTCACGCAGGCAGTCGATGGCCAGGGCGCGGATCTCGACGTCGGCGTGCTCGGTGGCGCGCATCGCGATGAAGTGCCGCCAGGCGCGGTAGTTGCCGGTGACCACGATGCGGGTCTCGGTCGCGTTCGGCAGCACGGCGCGGGCGGCCTGGCGGGCCTGCTTGCGGCGCAGGGTCGCGCTCGGCACGTCGGCGAACTTCTCCTCCAGCCCGGCGAGCAGTTCGGTGTAGGCGTCGACGGCGGCCTGCGAGGCGGCGAGGAACTTCGCGTGCAGCTCCGGGTCCTGCGCGATGACGTCGGGCTCGACGAACGCGGCGTCGCGCTCCGGGACGTAGCGCTGCGAGAGCTGCGAGTACGAGAAGTGACGGTGACGGATCAGCTCGTGCGTCAGCGAGCGGGAGATCCCGGTGATGTAGAAGCTGACGGAGCCGTGCTCCAGCACCGACAGGTGACCGACGTCGATGATGTGCTCGAGGTAGCCGGCGTTGGTGGCCGTCTTGGGGTTCGGCTTCTTCCAGGACTGGTAGCAGGCCCGGCCCGCGAATTCGGCCAGCGCCTCACCACCGTCGGCATCGGTCGACCACGGTACGTCGGACGGCGGGAAGAACTCCGTCTTCGCGATCAGTTGAACCTTGGGTGACACGGTCTCGGCCACGTTCGCACTCCTTTTCGACCCCTGCTCCACGACTCCGGGCAGCGTAACCGCAAGCGTCTTTGACGCCGGGGCGACATCACCGTGACGTCATGACCTCCTTGACTGACATCACAAGTGACGTCATAGTGGTGTCATGGACCTGACGCCGTACATCACAAGCCTTCGCGAGGACCTCGCGAACACGGCTTCGGCCGGCGACGAGCAGACGCGGCGCGCTGCCGCGCTGCTGTCGTCGGCGCTGGAGCCCGCCGCCCGCCTGACCATCATGAACGCCCTCGCGGACCTCGCCGCCGAAGTGACTTCGGCGCTGCCGGGGCACGTCGTCGACGTCCGGCTCGACGGCCGCGACGTGCGCGTCGTCGTCACCGGCTCGGCCGAGGGCGCCGAGCAGTCGGCACCCCGCACCGAGGCGCCGCGGGAGGCCCCGCGCGCGCCCAAGGTGGACACGGGCGACATCACCCGCATCACGCTGCGCCTGTTCGAGCAGGTCAAGGGCCAGGCCGAAGCCGCGGCCGCCTCGCAGGGCGTTTCGCTGAACACGTTCGTCTCGCAGGCCGTCCAAGGCGCGCTGGGCAAGAGCGGGAGCGAGCACTGGCAGCACAAGCAGAAGCCTGGCGGCGGTGCCGGTTCGCACCTGCACGGCTGGGTCCAGGGCTGAGGGGGACGAAATGACCGAGGAAAGCATTCCCGCCGGTGAAGAGACCGTGCGCGTCGAGGAATTCGAAGCCGAGGGCCCGATCGAGGTCGACGTGAGCGTGGCCATCGGCCGGGTGACGATCGAACTGACCGGCGAGACCGGGGCCCACGCCGAGGTCCGCCGGGACGGCGGCGAGCAGCAGCCGTGGGTCGACGGGATGACGAGCCTGCTCAGCTGGGTCGGGGAACGCTTCGGCGACCAGCTCGGCGGTTCGCCGGCGGGCTCGGTCGGCGACGCCGTGGCGCAGACGCGGATCGAGAAGGTCGGCAACCGGCTGGTCGTCCAGGCGCCGAAGGCCTGGCAGCTGAAGAACGTCCCCCTTGCCGTGACCGTCCGGGCGCCCGCCGGTTCACATCTGGAGGTGCGGGCCGGGGCGGCCGACGTCACGGTCACCGGCGCGGCCGGACGGGCCGACCTCATGACCGGGGCGGGCAAGATCGGCCTCGAACGGGCCGACGGTTCGGCGATCGTCCGCACCGGCACCGGCGACATCAAACTCGGCCCGACGCTGTCCGGTCTGCAACTGCGCACCGGCAGCGGCTCGGTCGAGGCCGCCTCGGTGAGCGGTTCGGCCACGGTCGCGACCGGCACGGGTGACGTCTGGCTCGGCGAAGTCGCGGGCGAGGTCCTGGCACGCACCGGCAGCGGCGACCTGTCGGTGGCGGACGCCGCTTCGGGAACGTTGGAGCTGACCACCGGATCGGGTGAAGTCCGGGTCGGGATCCGCGGCGGCGTTCAGGCGGAGATCGATCTCTCGTCGACGACCGGGTCAGTGTCGAGCGAGCTGGATGTCGCGGAGAGCGCACCTTCGGAGGTCTCGCTCAAGGTGCGGGCGCGCACCGGCACCGGCGACGCGGTGGTGACCAGCGCGGCCGGCTGAGCCGCGGACCCGCAGGGGGATCGAGGGACCTTTGCTCTCACTTTTCCACGGGGGTGGGAGCAAAGGTCCCTTGCTCATTTCTTCAGGTGGCCGGGGTTGAGCCACATCCGCAGCGGATGCCGTCGGCTCCAGCACCGGAGCTTGAACTTGTGCTCGACGGCTCGCCGGGACGAGGGGTGTGTGGAAATAGGGACACACAACGTCCCTATTTACACACACCGCTCCGGAACCGGTCGTGACAGGGACGGTGTCGCCTGACTGTGTGGATTTCGGGTCACCCAACGCACCAAAATCCACACAGTCACGAGGTCAGCGCACGAGGCGCGCAAGCACCGGAGCGAGATCGCCCCGCTCCCCCACCACGACTCCGTCCAGCCCCTGCCATTCCGCCATCAGCCGCAACTCTCCCGCCAGCTCACTGGCGACCCGCGCGACATCCACGCCAGGTTCGGCGAAGGCACCCTGAACGCGAAGCACGCCGGCGGCCCGATCGCATTTGAGGTCGACGCGGCCGACGAGTTCGCCGTCGAGCAGGAACGGGAACACGTAGTACCCGTAGATCCGCTTCGGCTCGGGCACGTAGATCTCGATGCGGTAGAAGAAATCGAAGATGCGCTCGGTGCGGGCGCGTTCCCAGATCAGCGGGTCGAACGGCGACAGCAGCGCGCGACCGGTGACCGTGCGAGGCGTCTTCGCCGCGACGTGCCGGTACGCCGGGGCGGGCCAGCCGTCCACGGTCACCGGTTCCAGCACGCCCTCCTCGACCAGTTCCGCCACCGCCCGCTTGCTGACGTCGGGGCCGAGCCGGTAGTAGTCCCGCAGGTCCGGCTCGGTGCCGATGCCCAGCGCGACGGCCGCGCGGGTGATCAGTTCGCGGGCGCCTTCCTCCGGGCTCACGGTCCGCGACAGGATCTCCGGCGGAACGACGCGTTCGGTCAGGTCGTACAGCCGCTCGAACGACCGGCGCGTACCGGTGGTCAGCTGCCCCATGCCGAAAAGCCACTCGCAGGCCTTCTTGACCTCCGAGCGCTCCCACCAAGAACCGGGTTTCGAACCTCCCGACTTGCCCTCCAGCGCGCGCTCGATGCCGCCCGCGCCGATCGGTCCCTGTTCCTTGACCACGGTCAGGATGTCGTCCACCAGCTGCGGCGTCTGCTCCAGCACCCGCGCGTAGTTCGTCCACCAGCCCATGCGTTTCGCGCCGGACCGCAGGAGCGGCCAGTCCGCCACCGGCAGCAGGCTCGCCTCGTGCGCCCAGGATTCGACCAGCATCCGGGGTTTGCGCGCGGAATGGGACCAGGCCGCGTCGTCCACCAGCGCGGGCTCGTACGCCCCGAGCCGGGAGAACAACGGCATGTAGTGCGCGCGGACCGCGACGTTCACCGAATCCAGTTGCAGCAACTGGATTCGCGACAGCACGCGCTGCAGATGCCGCCTGGTCACCGCCCCACCCGGACGTGCCTCGGCGAACCCTTGCGCGGCCAAGGCGATCCGGCGCGCGACCGGCCCGCTGATGGTCGTAGTGCTCATCGTCCGAATGGTGCCATCCACCACCGACAGTTTTCGGGCGCACCGATAATCTGCGCAGCATGGCCGCCGCCGAAGTCCGCCCAGCAGTCGTGTCCGACGCCCCCGAAATCGCGCGCATCCAACGCGACACCTGGCGAAGCGCCTACACGGAGCTGCTCGGCGAAGCGGCTGTCGCCGGGCTCGACATCGAGGAACTCGAAAAGACCTGGACCGAGACGATCGAGTACCCGGGCACGCGCGTCTTCCTCGCCACCGAAGGCGAGTTCACCGTCGGTTTCTGCGTCGCCGGCCGCGCCCCGGAGAGCGAGGTGGCCACGGCCGACGGATCGCTGCCCGACGACGCTTCGACGACGGCGCTCATCGCCTCGCTGCTGGTCGAGCCGCGCTGGGGACGCCGAGGGCACGCCGGACGCCTGCTGGCGAACGCGTCTGCCTGGCTGCGCGAGGACGGCGCCACGCGCGGGATCAGCTGGGTCGCCCAGACCGATCACGCGTCACTGGGTTTCTTCCGCCGCGCGGGCTGGTCGCCCGACGGGACCGTCCGCATCCTCGACACCGGGAGCACGAACGTGCGCGAAGTCCGGCTCACCGGCGGCCTCGACCTCGAGCTCACTCCCTGACTTCGCGAACACGACCCAGCGCATCACCGAGTACATGAACACGCCTTCGCACGCCCCGGCGATGAGCCGCGAGAGGCGGTAGTCGACGCCCAGCGCGGCCAGTCCCGCGCCGACGCCGAGCAGGAACGCCACGTAGTTGATGACGATCGCGATGACGTACAGCACCGCCTGCCTGCCGACGGGCGCGTGCGAGCGGAAGTTCATGCTGCGGTTCAGCACGAAACTCAACCCGAACGCCGTCGCGTACGCGAGCGTGATCGCCAGCCACACCGGCAGGCCGAGCCAGCCGCGGAGCAGGGTCAGCAGGAGCAGGTCGACCCCGAAGGTGAACCCGTTGATGAGCGCGAAACCGAGGAAACTCGGCGCCACCAGCCGGGAAAGCCCGAAGGGAAGGCGCCGCACCACGGCCGCGCAGAAGTCGGCGAAGCGATCCGCGAAACCCTTGCCGCGGACCGCGTCGTGCACGTCGGCCACGGATCCAGCATGGCAGCGACAGGTGGCCGCGAGCCGACGAACAGGTGATCTTCTGGTGCGCCCCGGAAGCCGGGAACGGGGGCTGGCCCCAGTGCGTCCTGGTTTTCAGCTGATAACTTGGAGAGAACGAAGATAACGGGGAGGCAACGATGGTGGGCTGGTTGCTCCTGTCGTTCGGCGTCGCCTTCGGATCGGCGATCCTGCCCGTCGTCAGTATCGAGATGTTCCTCATCGGCCTGTGCGCGAGCCAGCCGACCATGCCGTGGCTGCTGCTCGGCGCCATCGTCGCGGCCGGGCAGGTGGGCGGGAAGACGCTCTACTACCTCGCCGCGAAGGGCACGATCAAACTGCCGAAACCGCTGCACGACCGCCTGCACCGGGAGCGGCCGCCCACCCCGCGCCGGGAACGCTGGCGGGCGCGCACCAAGAAGATGCGCGCCCGGCTCGACGCCCTGCGCGAGCGGTGCCATCGGCATCCGCATTGGATGGCGGGCACGTACGGCGTGAGTTCCGTGGTCGGCCTGCCGCCGTACATGGCCACGAGCGTGCTCGCGGGCCTGGTGCGGATGCCGCTGGCGACCTTCCTGGCCACCGGTTTCGTGGGCCGCTGGCTGCGGTTCAGCCTGCTGGCCGCCTCCCCCGCCTTGTTCGCGGGCTGGTTCCACTACTGAGCGCGGAAAAGGGAATGCGCGCCGGCGCGGCCGGGCCCTAGGGTTTTCGCCCATGCCGACTTCGTCCGCGTATCCGCCGTTGAACGTGCAGGTGCACACACCCCGCTTGTCCTTGCTGGGGGCGACGGACGAACTCCTGGAGCGGTTGATCCCGACGGTCCGCAAGGGCGTGGTCACCGAACCACCGTGGCCTTTCGACGATCCCGCCTCGCTCTACGAAGACAGCCCGGAGCGCGAATGGCGGTGGCTACGCGGGATCTGGCGGGGCCGAGGTCAGGTGAGCGAGAGCAAGTGGCGGCTGTACTTCGTCGTGGTCGTCGACGGCGAGCCGGTGGGCATGCAGGATCTGATCGGCATCGATTTCGCCACGTTCGGCACGGTCACCTCCTTTTCCTGGCTCAGCCCGGCCATGCGGGGCCGCGGCCTGGGCAAGGAGATGCGGCAGGCCGTGCTGCATCTGGCGTTCGAGGGGTTCGGAGCGCGTGAGGCGTCCAGCGACGCCTTCTTCGACAACCAGGCCTCGAACGGCGTCTCGCAGGCGCTGGGTTACGAGCCGAACGGCGTCACCTGGGACACCCGGCGCGGCGAACCCGCGCAGATCAAGCAATGGCGCCTGACGCGCGAACAGTGGCGACGCCGGGACGACATCGAACTCACCGCCGTGCGCGAATGCCTGCCCGTCCTCGGGATCGAGCCCACGCATTCAGAGGACTAAATGCGGGAGGCGGCTTCCAGTTCCACAGCGCGCCGCATCGTCGCGCGGGCTCGTTTCCGATCGCCGGCGATCTCGTACGCGTACGCCAGCCGGTACCAGACGCGCCAGTTCTCCTGGTCCGCCTCGACCTCGGCGCGGCGTTCGTCGAACCACGCGTCGGCGGCGTCGCGATCCACCCGGCCCGAAGGCCTGCGGGGCAGATCGGAAACGTCGGGCAGGCCGCCTTCTTCGTCCAATCGCCGCGAGAGCCGCTGGATCTGGACGCCGGAACGCCAGGTGGTGACGATGATCCAGATCCCGAGCAGCGGCAGCAGCAGGACCCCGATACCGAAGAGCACCGGCACCGTCTCGCCGGTACGCAGCAACGCGATGCCCCGGCCCGCCAGCAGGACGACGTAGACGGCGAGCGCCGCCGTCATCACCAGCGCGAAGTTGCGGGCCCTCACAGGTCGAGGATGTTCTCGAGACCGACAGTGAGGCCGGGCCGCGTGAGCACCGAACGCACACCGAGCAGCACGCCCGGCATGAACGACGTGCGGTGCAGCGAGTCGTGCCGGATGGTCAGGGTCTCACCCTCGCCACCGAACAGGATCTCCTCGTGCGCCACCAGCCCGGGCAGCCGGACCGAGTGCACGCGGACGTCGTCGACGAGCGCGCCGCGGGCACCGTCCACTTCGGACGTCGTCGCGTCTTCGCCGGGAGCGAGACCGGCTTCCGCGCGGGCCTCGCCGATCAGCCGCGCGGTGTGCGCGGCCGTACCGGACGGCGCGTCTGCCTTGCGGTTGTGGTGCAGTTCGATGACCTCGGCCGAGTTGTAGAACCGCGCCGCCTGCTGGGCGAACCGCATCGCGAGCACCGCGCCGAGCGCGAAGTTCGGCGCGATGAGCACGCCGAGCGACGGGTCGGCCGCGAGCCACGAGCGCAGCTTCTCCAGCCGCTCCTCGCTGAACCCGGTGGTGCCGACGACGGCGTGGATCCCGTTGCCGGTCAGGAATTCGAGGTTGTCCATCACCGCGTCGGGATGGGTGAAGTCGACGACGACCTGCGCCTGATTGAGCGCCGAGAAGTCGTCACCGGCGTCGAGCGCGGCGACGAGCTCCATGTCGTCGGCGCCGTTGACGGCGTTCACCACTTCCTGGCCCATCCGGCCGCGTGCGCCCAGCACGCCGACGCGAATTCCAGCGGTCATGATGCGATCACCTCGTGCAGATCGTCCGGAAGGTCGTCGGCGTGAGCGTACGGCCCGACCACCGCCGCCGCCGACACGCCACCAGGGCGGTGCAGCAGAGTGCGAGCGAGCGCACAGACCTCTTCGGTGGTGACGGCGTCGATCCGCGCCACCGTGTCGTCGACGCCGAGATAGCGGCCGTAGTTCAGTTCGTTCTTGCCGATCCGCGACATCCGCGACGAGGTGTCCTCGAGGCCGAGCACGAGCCCGCCCCGCAACTGCCCCTTCGCCCGCGCGACCTCGGCTTCGCTCAGCCCGTCCTTGCCGACGAGTTCGAGCACCTCGCGGATCACGCCGGCGACCTCGCCGAGCTTCTCCGGCTGGCAGCCCGCGTACACGGCCATGTGCCCGGCGTCGGCGTAGCTCGCGACGGACGAATACACCTGGTACGCCAGGCCGCGCTTCTCGCGGACCTCCTGGAACAGGCGCGAGCTCATCCCGCCGCCGAGCGCGGCGTTGAGCACCGACTGCGCGAACCGCCGGTCGTCGTGCCGCGAAAGGGACCGCAGGCCGAGCATGACGTGCGCCTGCTCGGTGTCGTCGGTGTGCAGCGCGAGCTTCGGCGCCATCGCGATCCGCGCGCGACCGCCACGCGGCGCCACGGGTGTCGCCGTGCCGGTCAGCCTGTTCCGCAAAGCCTTGCGCACCAAGCGAAGCACCTGAGCGTGCTCGATGTTCCCGGCGACGGCGAGCACCATCCGCGGCAGGGTGTAGCGGCGCCGGTAGAACCCGCGCAGCGCCGAAGCGGACATCTCGATGATGGACTTCTCGCTGCCCAGCACCGGACGGCCGAGCGCGTGGTCGCCCAGGATCGCGCCGACGAACGTCTCGTGCAGCAGGTCTTCGGGGTCGTCGTCGCGCATCGAGATCTCTTCGAGCACGACACTGCGCTCGGTCTCGACGTCCTTGTCCGTGCACAGCGCCTCGAACACGACGTCGGTGACGAGGTCCATCGCGAGCGGCAGGTCCTCGTCGAGCACCTGCGCGTAGTAGCAGGTGTGCTCCTTCGCGGTGAAGGCGTTGAACTCCCCGCCGACCGCGTCGATCTCTTCGGCGATCTGAGTGGCGTCGCGGTTCGTGGTGCCTTTGAACAGCAGGTGTTCGAGGTAGTGCGCCGCGCCCTCGACCGACGACGGCTCGTCACGCGATCCGACCCCGACCCACAGCCCGACCGTCACCGAACGGGACGCGGGAACGTGTTCGGTGATGACCCGGAGGCCACCGGCCAGCACGCTGCGCTTGACCACCGCGCCGTCCGAAGTGGACTCCAGCGTGCGGGTGCTGCCGACGGGCTGTTCGTGCCCAAAGATCTGACGAGCCATGGATCCTTCTGCCTCACGTGCCGTGAAGGCCACCTTGAGGGACTCAGAGTCCCTCAAGGTGGCCTTCACGGATCACTGGTGCTGTGGAGCGGGACTACTACGCGTCGGCCTTCGGAGCCTCGGCCTTGTCACCCTCGGCGGGCTTCTCGGCGGCGGCGTCGGCGGCCTCGTCTTCCTTGACCACGACCAGGCTGATCTTGCCGCGGTTGTCGATGTCGGCGATCTCGACGCGGAGCTTGTCGCCCACGTTGACCACGTCTTCGACCTTGGCGATCCGCTTGCCGTTGCCCAGCTTCGAGATGTGCACCAGGCCGTCCTTGCCCGGCAGCAGCGAGACGAACGCGCCGAACGCGGCCGTCTTCACCACGGTGCCGAGGAAGCGCTCGCCGACCTTGGGCAGCTGCGGGTTGGCGATGGCGTTGATCTTGTCGATCGCCGCCTCCGCCGACGGGCCGTCGGCCGCGCCCACGTAGATCGTGCCGTCGTCCTCGATGGAGATGTCGGCGCCGGTCTCCTCGGTGATCGAGTTGATCATCTTGCCCTTCGGGCCGATGACCTCGCCGATCTTGTCCACCGGGATCTTCACGCTGGTGACGCGCGGGGCGTACGGGCTCATCTCGTCCGGGCCGTCGATCGCCTCGGCGATGACCTCCAGGATGGTGAGGCGAGCGTCCTTCGCCTGCTTCAACGCGGCCGCGAGGACCTCCGACGGGATGCCGTCGAGCTTCGTGTCCAGCTGCAACGCGGTGATGATGTCCTTGGTGCCGGCGACCTTGAAGTCCATGTCGCCCATGGCGTCTTCGGCACCGAGGATGTCGGTCAGCGCGACGTAGCGGGTCTCGCCGTCGACCTCGTCGGAGATGAGGCCCATGGCGATGCCGGCGACCGGCGCCTTCAGCGGGACACCCGCGTTCAGCAGACCCATGGTCGAGGCGCAGACCGAGCCCATCGAGGTGGAGCCGTTGGAGCCCAGCGCCTCGGAGACCTGGCGGATCGCGTACGGGAACTCGTCCCGCTTCGGCAGCACCGGGACCAGGGCGCGCTCGGCGAGCATGCCGTGGCCGATCTCGCGCCGCTTCGGCGAACCGACGCGGCCGGTCTCGCCGGTGGAGAACGGCGGGAAGTTGTAGTGGTGCAGGTACCGCTTCGTGGTCTCCGGGGAGAGCGAGTCGATCTGCTGCTCCATGCGGAGCATGTTCAGCGTGGTGACGCCCAGGATCTGGGTCTCACCGCGCTCGAACAGCGCGGAACCGTGCGCCCGCGGGATCACGGCGACCTCGGCGGCGAGCGACCGGATGTCGGTCAGGCCGCGGCCGTCCATGCGGATCTTGTCCGTGAGGACGCGCTTGCGCATGATCTTCTTCGACAGGGCCTTGAACGCCGCGCCGATCTCCTTCTCACGGCCCTGGAAGGCTTCGCCCTCGCCCAGGCCGACCTTCTCCAGCACCGCGGCCTTGACCTGGTCGGTCGCGTTGTCGCGGTCCTGCTTGCCCGCGATGGTCAGGGCGTTCGCGAGGTCGTCGGTCGCGATGGCGGCGACGGCGTCGAAGGCGTCCTGCTCGTAGGCCAGGAAGACCGGGAACTCGCCGGTCGGCTTGGCGGCCAGCTCGGCCAGCTGCTGCTGGGCCTCGCACAGCACCTTGATGAACGGCTTCGAGGCCTCGAGGCCCTCGGCGACGGCGATCTCGTCCGGCGCCTTGCCACCGTCGGCGATCAGGTCGAGCGTGCGCTCGGTGCCCTCGGCCTCGACCATCATGATCGCGACGTCGTCACCCACGATGCGGCCGGCGACCACCATGTTGAAGGTGGCGTCCTCGAGCTGCTTCCAGGTCGGGAACGCGACCCACTGGCCCTCGATCAGCGCGACGCGGACGCCGCCGACCGGGCCCGAGAACGGCAGGCCGGCGATCTGCGTCGAGGCCGAGGCCGCGTTGATCGCGAGCACGTCGTACGGGTCGTCCGGGTTGAGGCTCTGGACGGTGATGACGACCTGGATCTCGTTGCGGAGACCGTCGGCGAACGACGGGCGCAGCGGCCGGTCGATCAGGCGGCAGGTCAGGATCGCGTCGGTCGACGGGCGACCCTCGCGACGGAAGAAGGCGCCGGGAATGCGTCCGGCGGCGTACATCCGCTCCTCGACGTCCACGGTCAGCGGGAAGAAGTCGAAGTGGTCCTTCGGGTGCTTCGACGCGGTGGTCGCGGAGAGCAGCATGGTCTCTTCGTCGAGGTACGCGACGACGGCGCCGGCGGCTTGACGGGCCAGGCGGCCGGTCTCGAAGCGAACGGTGCGGGTGCCGAAACGGCCGTTGTCGATCACGGCTTCGGTTTCGTGCACGGTGACTCCGGTGGAGTCGGTCATAAGGTGTATCTCCTCTTTTGATCCTCTGTAACGGCGCGAGTCTCCCATCCTGGGACCTGTTTCGCCTGCGGACGCTCGAGGAGTGAGGCCGGTCTTCGATCGAAGCCCCCGGGCCGTTGCCCGGGAACCACTACCGAGGACCGGCGGACGGTTCCTCGTGCGCGCTCGCGCCCGTGTATCTCCACTTGGACCGAGGGGGAGTGACCGATGTGGTCACTCCCCCTCGGGTTCAAGCTATCGGCGCAGGCCGAGACGCTGGATCAGCGCACGGTAACGCTCGATGTCCACCTTCATCACGTAGTTCAGCAGCCGGCGGCGGCGGCCGACCAGCAGCAGAAGCCCGCGACGGGAGTGGTGGTCGTGCTTGTGAGCCTTGAGGTGCTCGGTGAGGCCGACGATGCGCTTGGTCAGCAGCGCGACCTGGGCCTCGGGGGATCCGGTGTCCGAGTCGTGCACGCCGTACTCGGCAAGGATCGACTTCTTCTCTTCGGTGGACAAAGCCACAGTGGTGCTCCTAGATATCTGTGCCGTGCGGCCCGGACGATGTCTTCACGCCGGGTGAGACGGTCACGGCCGCCACGGACTGCAGCCGGACCCAATCATCGAGGCTACCAGCCTCGTGATCAGCGGCTTCAGTCGCGGGCGTGGTTCAACGCGTACGACCGGATCACCCGGTAGCGCGACAAGCCCTGCTCACGGTCACTGCTCATCAGAACGGCCTCGGTCGCCGTCCAAGTCTCACTGGTGAACCCGGCCAGCCGCTCCACCCACGCGCTCGCGGCCTCCGGCCGGTCGCGGGGGAAGCGGGCCAGTGTCAGGTGGGCCACGTACGGCCTGCCTTCGTCCCCCGCGCCTGCCTTCACGGCCAGCTCGTGGAGCCCGGTTCCGGACACACTCAACCACAGCACCCCGGGGAATGTCGCGGCCTTTTCCAGCCGGAGGCCGACCGGGCCCGCGTCCGCCAGCCGTCCGGCGAGCCATTCGCCTCGTTCCGCCGGGTCGTCCGCGCCGTAGAAACCGAGGGTGATATGCCACTGTTCACGCTTTGACCAGCGGAAATCGCCTTCTTCGGGCGTACCGAGCGCGGCGGCGACCTGGTCGAGGACGCCGTCCGGCGGGATCAACGCGCTGAAGAGCGTCAGGAGCCGTTCCTCGCGGCGCGGCGGAGCAGGTCCGCCAGTGACGGGAAATCGTCGTCGAGCAGCTTCGCGGCTTCGGTGAGGTCTTCGTCTTCGCCGATGTCCCGCAGGGCCGCGAGGACACCCTGGTCGTCGGCGACCGCGCCGACCGGGATGCTGTCCCTGCCCACCGTCGGGCGCGAGTCGCGGACGTCTTCCAGTGCCTCCTGCATGGCCTTCCGGTCCCCCGCGGCGACCGCCGGGACCAGCACCTTGCGCTCCAGCATGATCATCTTGGCGAGGACGACCGGGTTCCCGATCTTCGCGCGGCGACCGCTCATCACCTGGCTGAGCATGGGCGCGCTGATGCCGAGGACCTCGGCGAGGAAGGCCTGGGAGATGTCGAACGCGACGACCAGTCTCCGCACGCGATCGCCGAGCGGCTCCCCGTACCACTCCCTCTGCAGCGCGATGTTCCGCTGGACGATCTTGTGGTCCTCCACCTGGTCCGCTCCCCTACCCCATCGAACGCCATGCGTGGTCCGTGACATCTTGCCACCGGAACGCACACGCACGGGCGTGTTTGTCGATTCTCGTCCGGCCAGGGCCGGGTCCGGTCAGTCCTGCCCGCCGAGCAGTTCCCTGGTCCGCGCGACGTCCTCGTCGATCTGCTTGACGAGACCTTCCGACGTGGGGAAACGGACCTGATCCCGCAGCTTGGCGACGAAATCGAGCGAAACGTGCTGTCCGTAGAAATCCTCGTCGATGTCGAGGACGAAAGCCTCGACGGTCCGCTCCCGCCCGGAGAAGGTCGGATTGGTCCCGACCGACACGGCGGCCCGCAGCCGGCGGCCAAGATCCGACGAACGAGTGAACCAAGCGCCGTAGACACCGTCGGCGGGCACCGCCGCGAACCGCGGCGTCGACAGGTTCGCCGTCGGGTAGCCGAGATCGTGCCCCCGGCCGTCGCCCCGGACGACGATGCCCTCCAGCCGATGCGGCCTGCCGAGCGCTTCGGACGCGGCCACGACGTCTCCGGCGTCGATGCACGAACGGACGTAGGTCGAGGAGAACGTGATGTCGTTGTCCGCCTGCTCCTGCGCGAGCAGGCCCTGCAGTTCCGCGCCCTGCGCCACGAAACCGAACCGCTTCCCCAGTGTGCGCAGCAGGTCGACGTCACCGGCCGCCTTGGCGCCGAAGGTGAAGTTCTCCCCCACGATCACGGCGGCCGCGTGGAGTTTGTCCACCAGCACCTCGTGCACGAACTCGTGCGCCGTCAGCCGCGACAGTTCCAGGGTGAACGGCAGCACGCAGAAGACGTCCACGCCGAGGCCCTCGACCAGTTCCGCCTTGCGGCGCAACGTGGTCAGCTGCGCGGGATGGCTGCCTGGCCGGATCACCTCCGACGGATGCGGGTCGAAGGTCAGCACCACACTCGGCACGCCGCGTTCGGCGGCGGCGCGGACCGTCCTCGAGATCAGCTCCTGATGACCGCGGTGCACGCCGTCGAAGACGCCGATCGTCACCACGCACCGTCCCCAGCTCCCGGGAAGGTCACCCAAACCACGCCAACGCTGCACTTGTGCCCCGTCTCCTCCAGGCCTGCTCCGTGCACCAGCCTAGGCTGGCAGCAACACGACCACCGACCGGGCCAGTTCGCCTTCGTCCGCCGCGAGGGCGAGCACCCGGCCGTCCGGTCCGAACATCCCGTACGTGCCCTCGATCCCGGCCGCGGGCACCCGCTGTCCATATCGGACCGACTGCGCCGTGCGGGCGTCCAGATCGCGGCGCGGGAACGCCGCGGCGACGGCGGCGTCGAGGTCCAGCGACAGCTCCGGTTTGTCTTCGAGCTGATCGAGGGTGCGGGCCTTGGCGAGGGTGAACGGGCCGACCGTGGTGCGGCGCAACGCGAGCAGATGCCCGCCTGCCCCGAGCCCGGCGCCGAGATCGCGGGCCAGCGCCCGGACGTAGGTCCCCGACGAACACTCGACGACGGCGTCGAGTTCGATCCGGCCGGCTTCGCGGCGGGTGGCGAGGAGATCGAAGCGGTGCACGGTGACCGGACGCGGCGGGATCACGACCTCTTCGCCGGCACGGACGCGGGCGTACGCGCGCTTGCCGTCGATCTTGACCGCGCTGACCGCGCTCGGTACCTGCTGGATGTCGCCGGTCAGCGCGGCGATCCCGGCGGCGATCGCTTCGTCGGTGATCTTCTCGACCACGTCCGGGGCGGCTTCGGCGATCGGCTCGCCCTCGGCGTCGTCGGTCGTGGTGGACAGTCCCAAGGAGAGGGTCGCGAGGTAGGTCTTGCGGTCCAGGGCCAAGTGGCCCAGGAGTTTCGTCGCGCGTTCGATGCCGAGCACGAGCACGCCGGTGGCCATCGGATCGAGGGTGCCGGCATGCCCGACCTTGCGGGTGCCCATGAAGCGCCGCGCCCTGGCGACGACGTCGTGGGAGGTCATCCCGGACGGTTTGTCGACGATGACGAGACCGGGCGGCGGAGCGGGACGTTTCTTGGCTTGAGCCTGATTGGGGCGCGACACGGGCCGAACCCTATCTTTCGGGCCTTCGCCTAGGACGAGACGGGCAGCGGCGCTTCGGCGTCCCAGCGGCGGCGCCGGATCTGCACCGGGATCGCCTCGCCGCGGGCCTCGGCCTCGAACAGCACGGCGCGGGTGCGCCGCCACCACACGAGCATCCGGAAGGTGCCGAACGCGAGCACCGCGATGACGGACAGCAGCGCCAGGCGGAACGTGCCGCCCGTCCACTCCAGCAGCACACCGACCGCGAGCGCCGAGATCGTCGTCGCCACGAAGCCGCCGACGTTCACCACCCCGGTCGCGGTGCCGACGCGCGAGAGCGGGTTGTAGTCCCGGGCCAGCGCGAAACCGATCATCGACACGGGCCCGCCGAGGGAAAGGAACGCGAAGACGGGCGCCAGGACCGCGACCGGCGTCGTCCCGCTCCAGCCGAGCAGGATCGCCCACATCACCGCGGCGCCGCCGATGTACCCGCCGACGAGCGGCATCCGCAGCGACGGACGCCGTCCGATCAGCCCGCCGATCACCGGGCCGCCGATCATCGAGCCGAACACGAACACGATCAGCAGCGAACTCGCGGTGGCCTTCGGATATCCCTGCCCCTGCACCAAAAACGGGACACCCCACAGCATGGTCAGCACGTTGGGCGCGAACATCGTGCTGAAGTGGACCCAGAACCCCAGCCGGGTCCCCGGCGTGCGCCACGCGTCGGCGACCTGGCGGCCCAGCACCTTCGGATGGACCTTTTCGCGCACGGGTTCCGGCATGCCGCGCGGGGTGTCTTCGACGCGGAGAGCGACGACCGCGGTGTAGAGCGCCGTCACCAGGCCGACGGCGAGGAACGTCGGGGTCCAGCCGGGACCGTCGAGCAGGAGGCCCAGCGGAAGGGTCGCGGCGAGGTTTCCGACGTAACCGATGGCCCCGGTCAGCGCGGCGAGCAGGGCGTACTGACGGCCGGGGAAATGCGCGGCGATCAGCCGCAGGATGCTCACGAAGGTGAGCGCGTCACCGAAGCCGACCACGGCGCGGGCGAGCAGGCCGAGCGGATACGAATCGGCGACCGCGAGCAGGAGCTGGCCGAGCCCGAGGAAGAACACGGCGCCGGTGAGCACGCGGCGCGGGCCGTAGCGGTCGACGAGGACGCCGGTGGGGATCTGCATCGCGGCGTAGACGCCGACCTGCAGGACGGTGAACGTGCCGAGCGCGGCCGCGCCGACGCCGAAGCGGTCGGCGGCCTGGAGCCCGGCGACGCCAAACGAGGTGCGGTGGAAGACGGCGAGGAGATAGACGGTGACGGCGGCCAACCAGATGAACCAGGACCGGCGGGTGGCTCGGCCTGTCACAGTGGTTCCTCCTTGGGCGGGTTCGGGCGGAAAGAGACGCCCGCGCTGCCGCCTCATATAGTTGTAGCTCCTAAGCAACGGCGAAACATACCCGTTACCCGGGTGGTTTTCGCCACAGCACGCAGCGCATTCAGAGGACTAAACGCGGACGGCGCCTTCCACGGCCCATCGGCCCGAGCGCCACCGCACCAGCAGGGTCGCCAGCCGCAGCAGCATGAACAGAGAGAGCCCGGTCCAGATCCCGGCCAGCCCCCAGCCGAAGGCGAGCGACAGCCAGATCAGCGGCAGGAACCCGACGGCCGCGCTCAGCAGGGTCGCGTTGCGGAGGAAGGCGGCGTCGCCCGCGCCGAGCAGGACGCCGTCCAGCGCGAACACCACCCCGGCGATCGGTTGCAGCGCGACGAAGAACCACCACGCGTGCGGGATCTGGCCGAGTACGGCCGCGTCCGAAGTGAACACTCGCGGCAGCACCCCGGACACCGACGCGAACACGACGCCGAGGAAGCAGCCGAACACCAGGCCGTAGCCGGTGATCTGCCGCGACAGCCCGCGCGCCCGTTTGCTCGCCCCCGCGCCGAGGGCGGCCCCGACGAGCGACTGCGCGGCGATCGCGAGCGAGTCCAGCACCAGGGCGAGGAACGTCCAGAGCTGCAGCACGACCTGGTGCGCGCCGACGGCCTCGGTGGACGTCCGCGCGGCGACCGCGGCGGCGGACACGAAGCACGCCTGGAACGCGAGGCTGCGCAGCACCAGGTCCCGGCCGAGGCCGAGCTGGGCGCGCATCACCTTCGGCTCCGGGCGCAGCGGGACCCGTTCCCGCACGAGGGCCGCGATGAACAGCGAAGCCGAGATCACCTGCGCGACGACGTTCGCGATCGCCGAACCTTCCAGCCCCCAGTCCGCGCCGTACACGAGCACGGGGCACAGCACGGCCGAGATCCCGTTGCCCGCCAGGACATAGCGCAACGGTTTCGCGGAATCCTGCACGCCGCGCATCCAGCCGTTGCCCGCCATCGTGATCAGGATGAACGGCGTGCCGAACAGCGCGATCCGCAGCCAGGAGACGGCGGCGTCGGTGATCGCGTCGTCCCCGGACAGGACGCGGGCGATCGGCGCGGCCAGCAGCTGTCCGGCGACGATCACCACGAGCCCGACGATCACCGCGAGCCACGTCGCCTGGACGCCTTCGCGGACGGCGTCACCACGCCGGCCGGCCCCGTGCAGCCGCGCCGTCCGCGACGTGGTGCCGTACGACAGGAACGTCAGCTGGCTCGAAACCTGCGACAGCACGACACCGCCGACGGCGAGACCGGCCAGCGGCAGCGCGCCGAGATGCCCGACGACGGCCGTGTCCACCAGGACGTACAGCGGTTCGGCCGCGAGGACGCCGAGCGCGGGCACGGCGAGACCGAGTACGCGTTTCGGCGGGACGCGCTCGTCGAGTTCGGAAGCTTCAGGCACCACCGCAGACTAGACGTCTGGTACGACAGGTCACGGTCAGCGGAGGAACGGTTCGTAGCGTCGCTGCTGACGCAGCGCCTCGATCTGCCGCGTGGTGTCGAGCGAGACACTGACCAGGAAGACGAGGACCACCTGCAGCGTCACCCCGGCGACGAACAGCGCCGGACCGACGCCCAGCAGGGCAAGACCGGCGACCGGGATCAGGGCCACCACTCCCAGGCTGAGCGCTCCGAAGGCGATGATCCGGCGGTTCACGTACTCGAGGTACTCGGCGGTCCAGTTCCCCGGCCGGATTCCGGGGACGAAACCGCCCACTCGCACCAGTTCGCCCGCCACCTTGTCCATGTCCTGCGCCACGGCGGCTCTGGCGAAGGCGAAAAGGCAGACGAGGACGAAGTAGACCGCGATCCACCAGGGACCTCCCAGGCCGAAGGGAAGCACCCACAACAGCACCGCGGCGAGCACGGCCGGGCTGTTCGCTTGAGGGAAGCGAAAGGGAATGTAGGACGGTGTCCCGCCGAAAGCGCGCCTGCCGATCATCCGCTTGGCGTACTGCACCGGGACGCGGCGCTGACCCTGCGCGACGACGATCGTGAGCACGGTGATCGACACCGTCACCACCGCCAGGACCGCGATGGCTGCCCAGCCCGTCTTTTCGTACAGGCGCAGGAATTCCGGCGGCAGCACCGCCAGGACCTGAGTGAGCAGCAGGATCCGGACGCCGTCGCCGAAGCCCCGGTCGGTGATCACCTCGGTCAGCCTCAGGACCAGCGCGGTGCCCGCCGTCAGGCACGCCACCGTCACGGCGCCGTCCAGGACGTCCTGCCCACCGGACAAGACCACGCCGACGGCACCCAGCAGGCCGAGCCCGACGACGAGCCGTCGCCGGCCCCGGGTCAGCACCCGGGCACCGGCGTCGCCTTCCGCCCGGAGCGCGGCCAGTCGCGGGATCAGGACGATCAGCGCTCGCAGGAGCGGCGCGGCGGCCAGACAGGGCAGGACGCCGAACGCGAACACCGCCACGGTGGCCAGGCCGCCGCCGGTGAGGAGGTCGAGGAGCCGGCGCAGCGGGTGATCGCTTTCCGGCACGACGACGGTCGTTTGGGGGACGGACAGGCTCTGGCCCAGCCGGAACACGGCGATCACACCCAGCGTGACCAGGATCCGGCGGCGGAGGGAGGCTCGGTCGTTCATCGTGGGGATCACGTTAGGAACGACCGATGAAATTACGATGACACCGTCGGTCAGAGGAGCG
Source organism: Amycolatopsis sp. NPDC102389 (assembly GCF_044765885.1). Lineage (NCBI taxonomy): Bacteria > Bacillati > Actinomycetota > Actinomycetes > Pseudonocardiales > Pseudonocardiaceae > Amycolatopsis > Amycolatopsis sp. NPDC102389. The sequence goes on along the minus strand of NZ_JBIWKX010000067.1, from coordinate 12,878 downwards.
GTGCCCTCGACAAGGCTTCCCGGAGCTTGCCGAGCACCTCGTCCGCCGTGCCCTCCGCGGTGCACCCGGCCGCTTGGCGGTGTCCGCCGCCGCCCAGTTCCCCGGCCGCCGCCGAGACGTCGACACCGCCCGCCGAGCGGAGCGAGACCGTCCACCGCCGCCGCGGCCCGATCGGCTCGGCTTCCTTGAGCACCACGGCGACCCCGGCCTCCCGGGTGGACCGGACGACGTCGACGACCGCCTCGACCTCCTCGGCACGCACTGACCGCGCGGCGTCGAGCGTCACGACGGCGTGCGCGAGGCCGAAGCCGCGCGCCTCGTCCGGCTCGAGCCGCGCCCCCGCGAGGACCTCCGAAAGCATCGGCAGCCACGCGAACGGATGATCGTCGACGATCTCGCGGACCACCCTGTCCGGGTCGACACCGGCTTCGAGCAGCTTCGCGGCCATCAGATGGGTGGAGGGCCGGGCCCGGCGGAACCCGCTCGTGTCGGTGACGAGCCCCGCGTACAGGCAGCGCGCGATCGGCTCGTCGAGCTCGGTGCCGAGCTCGGCCAGCAACGCGAAGACAAGGACCGCGGTGGCTTCGGCGGTGTCGTCGACGACGTGGTGCGTGCCGTAGAAGACGTTGGACGCGTGGTGGTCGATCACCAGGACATCGCCGCCCGCCGCGCGGACGGCGTCCACCCGCGGCGCGAGCTTCCCGAGCCTGCCCGGCGTGGGTGTGTCCAGCGCGACCAGCAGCCGTTCGGTCTCCGGCAGCTCGCTCGCGGGAACGTAGAGCCCTCCGACGTCCAGGCCGCGCAAGGTCTCGGGCATCTCCTCGGGTTCGCCGACCGAGACACGGACCTTGACGCCGCCGCGCAGCTGAAGTGCCCGGCCCAGCGCCAGCGCGCTGCCGAGCGCGTCGGCGTCCGGGCGGACATGGCCGAGCAGGGTCACGTCGGTGGCGCGCGCCAGCAGGGCGGCGGCTTCCTTCAGGTTCGGCACTGGAGTCGCTGTCACAATCAGTCAAGCTACGCTCTACCGGATGTCCGAGTACGCGATCCTGGTCTACCCGTCCGCCAACCGGGTCTACACCGACTCCACCCCGGCCCTGCTCAAGGCGGAGCTGGCGGTGTTCGGTCTGTCCGCTTTGGAGACCGAGGTCTCCGAGATCGGCGAGACCCGGCTCGGCGGCGTCGGCTACCTCACCTTCACCACGCCCGCCCCGCTGAGCGAACGCGACCTCGCGCTCCTTTCGAACCTTTCCGCGCTGTACGCGCTGTTCGAGCTCGGCGACGGTGTCCTGAAGCCGGTGACGATCAGCCCGCTCGCGAACTTCGACTCGGATCTGCTGACCATCCAGAAGTACCCCGGCAAGACGAACGAGCTGTTCACCAAGCTGCTCGTCAACGTCACCCTGCTGTCGAGGGCGAACCCGGCCGCGATGCTGGACGAGCCGCTGCATCTGCTCGATCCGCTGTGCGGCCGCGGCACCACGCTGAACCAGGCGATGATGTACGGCTTCGACGCGACCGGGCTCGACGTCGACGGCAAGGATTTCGATTCCTACGAAATGTTCGTCAAGACCTGGCTGAAGCAGAAGCGGATCAAGCACAGCGCCGAATCCGGTCAGGTGCGGCGCAACAAGGTCCGGCTCGGCAGGCGGCTCGACATCGGCTTCGGGATCACCAAGGAGCAGTACAAGGCGGGCGAGGTCCGCAAACTGAGCTACCTCAACTGCGACACGCTCACCACGGACGAACTGCTGCGGCCGAACTCGGTGGACCTCATCGTCACCGACGCCCCGTACGGCGTGCAGCACGGCAGCCACCGCACCCAGGACGCGTCGCTCGCGCGCAGTCCGCGGGACCTGCTCGCGGCCGCGGTCCCGGTATGGACGCGGGTGCTGCGGCCCGGGGGCGCGCTCGGCATCTCCTGGAACACCAACGTCGCGCCGCGTGAGGAACTCGCCGCGATCCTGGACAAGGCGGGCCTGGAGGTCCGTGAGGACGGCCCGTTCGCGGAGTTCTCCCACCGGGTGGACCAGGCGATCGTGCGGGACCTGATCGTCGCTGCCAAACCGGCCTGACTCCCCGCGTTTCGTCCTCTGAATGCGGTCGTTGGCATCGCGCACCATGTCCGTGGTCTGTCGCGAGTGGGCCCGGCGAGGGAAGACACTACCGACGACCAGCCATGCTGGTGGCTTATCCGGGCGGGAGGGCGGTCGGGCCTACCTGGCGAGGGCCTCTTTCGCAGCACCCGATGTCCCCAATGTGGCATTGGAGACGCTCAGTGTCCCCAATGCGCCATTGGGGACACTGAGCCCCATCCAACCCTCCGCGTTTAGTCCTCTGAATGCGGTAGTGCGGGATCAGACGAGGCGTTCCCCCACGAACTTCAGCACGTCGGGCATGATCTCGCGCCAGTAGTCGTCGTTGTGCGCACCAGGGGACATCTTCGCGACGGCGGGGTCCAGCGCCGTGATGAGTTTGCGGTCGGCGCGGGCGAAGGGATCCGAATTCCCGCACCACACCCCCGTCGACCCGGCGGAAAGGTCACCGGTGTGCAGCAGCGGCTCGTGCGATTCCCATTGCGCGCGATCCGCGAAGACCTTGCGGGACTTGGCATCGGGCCAGCTCACGAACAGCGCCGCGCTGGCGACGGCGACGGCCTTGAGGTTCTTGTGCTCGCGGGCGTAGCGCAGCGCGCCGAACCCGCCCATCGAGATCCCGAACATCGCCGACGGCGGCCGCAGCTGGCGCTGGGCTAGCCAGCCGGGCAGCTCGTCGGACAGCATCCGTTGCGGGTCGTCGGCCTTGCCGACATCGACCCAGTAGTTGTCCCCGTCGACGGCGGCCACCGCGAAGCCGGGCAGCCCGGCCGAGACGGCCTTGTTCAGCGCGTCCTGCACGCCGAGGTTCAGGAACGTCCTGGCATCCGCGCCGCGCCCGTGCAGGGCGACGCAGACCGGCATCCCGACCCGGGACACGCCGTCTGGCGCGATGATGACGAGGTTGACGTCGCGGTTCCGCGCCGCCGACCGCATCTTCTGCACCGTGACCGCTTCGGTGAGCGGGGTCGGAGTGGTCGGCGGGGCCACCGGCGGCGGCCCCACCAAGGGTGGTTTCTCGGCGCCGCAAGCGGAAATCAGCGCCGAGCCGCCGAGAGCCGCGGCTCCCAGCAGGAGACCACGCCGGCTCACGGCGTGGTCCGGTCCCTCAGCGACGGGTCTCCTCGTCGGCGAACTCATCGTCTTCGGCCTCTTCCCGCGGCGGCTTGTACGGGTCGGCTTCGCCGGCGTGCTGCGCCCCAGTGGCCCGCCGGGCGACCTCGGCATCGGCTTCCCTCGCCTTCGCGAGAAGATCCTCGATGCGCTTGGCGTCCTCAGGAATACTGTCGGCCACGAAGGCCAGCGTCGGAGTGTAGCGGACTCCCGTGCCCTGACCGACCTTCGTGCGCAGGACACCGCGGGCGGATTCGAGCGCCGCCGCGGCACCGGCGTGATCGGGCGTGGACTCCAGGTTCTCGCCGAGCACCGTGTAGTAGACCGTGGCGTCGTGCAGATCCGCCGTGATCTTCGTGTCGGTGATCGTCACGTGGTTGAGCCGCGGATCCTTGATGTCGTGCTCGATCGCGTGCGCGACGATCTGTGAGATCCGCTTGGCGAGCTTACGAGCCCGAGCGGGGTCGGCCATGGGATTTCGTCTCCTCGAAAATTCGTCAGTCATCCGGGCCGAGCAGCCGGCGGTGGCTGGAGAGCAGGTCGAACTCCGGCCTTCCGGCCACGAGGCGCTCACACGAGTCGAGCACGTCACGAACCTGCTCGCCACTCGCCGCGACCACGGCCACACCGATCAGCGCGCGCCGGTGCAGGTCTTGATGGCCCGCTTCGGCGACGGAGACGTCGAAACGCCTGCGCACCTCGGCCAGCACCGGCTTGATCACGGATCGCTTCTGCTTGAGCGAATGGACGTCGCCCAGCAGGATGTCGAGCTCAAGAGCTCCTACGAACATATGGGGTTCTGGGTTGTTTCGAAGGTGAAGCGGCGCTCCCCCGCCCAGATGCGGAGGAGCGCCGCTTTGTCACTTACGCACGCGGCTTTTCGCGCTGCTCGTAGGTCTCGATGACGTCGCCGACCTTGAGGTCGCTGTACGACCCCAGCGTCAGACCACACTCGTACCCGTCGCGAACCTCGACCACGTCGTCCTTGAACCGCCGCAGCGAGCTGATCGGCAGGTTCTCGGCGATGACGGTCGCGTCGCGGAGCAGACGGGCCCGCGCGTTGCGGCGGATCTCGCCCGAGATGACGAGACAACCGGCGATGGTGCCGATCTTCGACGACTTGAAGACGTCGCGGATCTCCGCCTTGCCGAGCTCGACCTCTTCGTACTCCGGCTTGAGCATGCCCTTCAGAGCCTGCTCGATCTCCTCGATCGCCTGGTAGATGACCGTGTAGTACCGGACGTCGACGCCTTCGCGGGTGGCCCGCTCGGTCGCCTTGCCCTGCGCACGGACGTTGAAGCCCAGGACGATCGCGTCAGACGCGGTCGCCAGGTCGATGTCGGACTCGGTGACGCCACCGACACCGCGGTGCACGACGTTGAGTTCGACGTCGTCGCCGACCTCGAGCTGCACCAGCGAGGCTTCGAGCGCCTCGACGGTACCGGAGTTGTCACCCTTGATGATCAGGTTGAGGCTGTTCGTCTCCTTCAAGGCGGAGTCGAGGTCCTCGAGGCTGACCCGCTTGCGACGCGACGCGTTGAGGGCGTTGCGCGTCCGGGCGGAGCGGCGCTCGGCGATCTGCCGGGCGACGCGGTCCTCGTCGACCACCAGGAAGGTGTCGCCCGCACCCGGCACCGAGGTGAACCCGATGACCTGGACGGGACGCGACGGGTACGCCTCGGTGACGTCGACGTTGTGCTCGTCGACCATCCGGCGGACGCGGCCGTAGGCGTCACCCGCCACGACCGAGTCACCGACGCGCAGCGTGCCTCGCTGGACCAGCACCGTGGCCACCGGACCGCGGCCGCGGTCGAGGTGGGCCTCGATCGCGACACCCTGGGCCTCCATGTCCGGGTTGGCCCGGAGGTCCAGCGCGGCGTCGGCGGTCAGCAGGATCGCCTCGAGCAGGCCGTCGATGTTGATGTTCTGCCGCGCGGAGATCTCGACGAACATCGTGTCGCCGCCGTACTCCTCGGCGACCAGGCCGTACTCGGTCAGCTGCTGCCGGATCTTGTCCGGGTTCGCGCCTTCCTTGTCGATCTTGTTGATCGCGACCACGATCGGCGCCTTGGCGGCCTGCGCGTGGTTGATCGCCTCGACCGTCTGCGGCATCACACCGTCGTCGGCCGCCACCACGATCACCGCGATGTCGGTCGAGTTGGCACCACGGGCACGCATGGCGGTGAACGCCTCGTGACCCGGGGTGTCGATGAAGGTGATCAGACGCGGGTTGCCTTCGAGCTCGGTCTCGATCTGGTAGGCGCCGATGTGCTGGGTGATGCCACCGGCTTCACCTTCGCGCACCTTCGTCTTGCGGATCGTGTCGAGCAGGCGGGTCTTACCGTGGTCGACGTGACCCATGATGGTCACGACCGGCGGACGGACCTGCAGATCCTCTTCCTCACCCGCGTCTTCGCCGTAGGTGATGTCGAAGGTCTCGAGCAGCTCCCGGTCCTCTTCCTCGGGACTGACGACCTGAACGTTGTAGTTCATTTCGCCGCCGAGCAGTTCCAGGATGTCGTCCGACACCGACTGCGTCGCGGTGACCATCTCACCGAGGTGGAAGAGCACCTGCACCAGCGAAGCCGGGTTGGCGTCGATCTTCTCGGCGAAGTCGGTCAGCGAGGCACCACGCGGCAGGCGGATCGTCTCGCCCTGCCCCTTGGGCAGACGGACACCACCGACGCTGGGCGCCTGCATGTTGTCCATGTACTCCTGGCGCTTCTGCCGCTTCGACTTGCGACCCTTGCGCGAGGGGCCACCGGGACGCCCGAAGGCACCCGCGGTACCGCCACGGCCACCGGGGCCACCACGGCCGCCGCCACCACGGAAACCGCCGCCACCGGCCGGGGCACCGCCGCCGCCACCGGGGCCACCGCCACCGGGACGGAAACCGCCGCCACCGCCACCGCCGGGACGGAAACCGCCACCGCCGCCGCCACCACCACCGGGACCGCCGCGGAAACCTCCGCCGCCGCCACCGGGACCGCCACGAGCGCCGCCGCCGGGGCCACCACGGGCTCCGCCACCGGGACCACCACGGCCGCCACCGGGACCACCGGCCGGACGAGCCGGGCGGCCCGGCATCATGCCGGGGTTCGGGCGCGGGGGCATGTTGCCCGGGCTCGGCCGGTTACCACCGGGAGCGCCGCCACCGGGACGGGGAGCCGGACGGTCGCCGCCCTGGCCACCACCGGGACGCGGAGGACGGTTGTCGCCGCCCTGCTGGCCGCCACCGGGACGGGGGCCGGACGGACGCGGGGCCGGAGAACCGGAACCCACACCGAACGGGTTGTTGCCGACTCGCGGGGTGCGCGGGCCGGGCTTCGGGCCGCCGGGCTTCGGGCCCTGCGGCTTCGGCGGCACGACCGAACCCTGCGACGGCGTCTGGGACGCCGGCGGGGTGGCCGGTGCTGCCGGGGTTTCCTTGGTCTCGGACTGCTTCGGCTCGGCCGGAGCGGCCTTCGCCGCCGGAGCGACCTCTTCCTTGGGCGCCGGCGGCCGGGGGCCGGGGCGCGGACCCGGGCGGACACCCGGGGTGGAAGGACGGGACGGCTGCTGAGCCGGAGCCGACGGAGCGGACGCCGCGGGGGCGGCCGGGGCCTCGGACTTCGCCGCGGGCGCGGGCTGAGCGGGCTTCGCGGCCGGAGCCGGGGCAGCGGGCTTCGCCGGCGGGCGCGGGCCGGGAGTCGGGACGGGCTTCTTGCTCTGGCCGTCCTTGGACGAATAAGCGTCACGAAGACGCCGGGCCACGGGTGCCTCGACGGTCGACGACGCGGACTTCACGAACTCGCCCTGATCCTTCAACTTGGCGAGAACTTCCTTGCTGGTGATGCCGAGCTCTTTCGCGAGCTCATGTACTCGGGCCTTGCCTGGCACAGCTCTCCTCATCTGGGGAGGCCGGCGGCAGACCCGCAGACCTCGTCCTATTGTCGCGCGTTCATTGATTCAGCTTCACGGCTGACTCATGACGGGTCGACCTGCTTCCTGATTCCATCCGGCACCGGGGATGTCCCGGCGCCCTTTAGCCTTCGGCGTGCCGCTCCAGGCGTTCGTGGACACCCTGGGCGTCGAGCGACCCTGGAACACGAAGTGCCCGGGGGAACGCCCTGCGCCGCTCGGCCTTGGCCAGACAGTCCGGCACGGGGTGCAACCAGGCACCCCGGCCCGGCAACCGCCGACGTTCGTCGACGATCAACCGACCGTCCGCCGCGACCACTCGCAGCAACTCGCCGATCAAGGCCCGCTTACGGCAACCCACACAGGTGCGAACCGAGGATTCCCGGTCATGCTGGAGGTCGGTTCCCGGCCGCGGGCTCTGAACCACTCGTAAGTCTAGCGCTTCGACCTTCACTCAGCCGAACCGGTTGCCGCGGCGGGCCGCGCCTGCCCGGCGTGTGCTTCGTCACCCTGCTCAGGGGCGGCGTCGCTGCGGATGTCGATCCGCCAGCCGGTGAGCCGGGCGGCGAGGCGGGCGTTCTGCCCTTCCTTGCCGATCGCGAGCGAAAGCTGGAAGTCCGGGACGACGACGCGAGCGGTCTTGGCGCGCTCGTCGACGACCCGTACCGATACAACCTTCGCGGGCGACAGCGCATTCCCGACGAACTTCGCCGGGTCTTCGGAGAAGTCGATGATGTCGATCTTCTCGCCCGCCAGTTCGCTCATCACGTTGCGCACACGCGCGCCGACCGGGCCGATGCACGCGCCCTTGGCGTTGACGCCGGGCACCGTCGAGCGGACCGCGATCTTGGTGCGGTGTCCCGGTTCCCGGGCGACGGCGGCGATCTCGACCGTGCCGTCGGCGATCTCGGGGACCTCGAGGGCGAACAGCTTGTGCACCAGCTTCGGGTGCGAACGCGACAGCGTGATCTGCGGGCCGCGGTTGCCGCGCGAAACGGTGACGACGTAGGCCTTGATCCGGTCGCCGTGCTCGTAGGTCTCGCCGGGCACCTGCTCGATCGCGGGCAGCACGCCTTCGATGTCGCCGACCTGGATGACGACCATGCCGCGGGCGTTGGCGCGGGCGTCGCGCTGCACCACGCCGGCGACGAGCTCGTTCTCCTTGGCGGAGAACTCGCCGAAGGTCTTCTCGTGCTCGGCGTCGCGCAGGCGCTGCAGGATGACCTGCCGCGCGGTGGTCGCGGCGATCCGCCCGAAGCCTTCGGGGGTGTCGTCCCATTCCTCGTCGGTCTGGCCGTCCGGGGTGAGGGTGTGCGCGAGGACGCGCACCAGCCCGCTCTTGCGATCGATGTCGATCCTGGCGTGCGGCTGGTGGCCCTCGGTGTGCTTGTACGCGGTGAGAAGCGCGGTTTCGATCGCTTCGATCACCGTCTCGAAGGGGATGTCCTTGTCCCGTTCGATCGCGCGCAGCGCGGCGATGTCGACGTTCACTTCGGCTCCTCCTTCGGCTCCGTGGTGGCGGCGTTCAGGGCCGACGCATCGTTTTCCAACAGTTTCAGGTCCTCGGCAGGTGGTTGCTTGAATTCGATCTCGATGACCGCCTTGGTCACCGAGGCGTAGGAGACGTCCCGGATCTCGCCGTCCACGAGCACGCGCGCGGACTTCTCCCCCGCGTGCCCGACGCGGCCGATGAACGCCGCGCCTTCGGCCGGGGTGATCTTGACGAGCCGGAACTTCGCGCGCCGCCAGTGCCGTTGCACGGTCAGCGGCCGGTCGAGGCCGGGCGAGGTGACTTCGAGCGTGTACGCGCTCGCGATCACGTGCTCGTTCTCGTCGAGCGCGGCCGAGACGGCGCGGCTGACGCTCGCCACCTCGTCCAGCCCGACGCCGTCGTCCCCGTCGACGACGACCTTGACCAGCTGGCGGCGGCCTGCCTGCTGGACCTCGAAGGAATCGAGGTCGAAACCCGCGGCCGTGACGGCTTCGGCCACGATGGGCTCCAGCCTGCTGGCGAGGTCGTTGGGCACGGTGGAGCGCTCCTGTTCGGCTGTGGGCGACCCGGCGGCGTGGATCCGGGTTCGGTAGTGGTCCAGCTTATCCGGTCACCCCCGCGTGACGCGCGAGCGGCGGCCCCGTGCGGGGTACTGGCAGGATGGGGCGGCGTGACCGGAAGATCGACAGAGCCGAGCCGTCGCACTTTCCTGCGGATGGGAGCGCTGGCCGCGCTGGCCGTGCCGCTGGCGTCCGCCTGCTCCCCCGGCTTCGACGAAAGCCCCGACCCGCTGGGTCCCTTGCTGCGCGCGGCGGAGACCGACGCGGCCGGCGCGAAGGCTCTGGGCGCCGAGGGTGAAGCGGTCGCCACCGCGCGGGCCGCGCACGCGGCCGCGCTCAAGACCGAGGTCGACCGGCTCAACCGGCCGAAGCCGGAGCAGCCGGGTCCTGGCGCGATACCGCCGCCGTCGTCGCTGGACGGGCTCAAGGAACGACTCGCCACGGCCCGCAAGCAGGCCGAGGGCCTCGTGCCTTCGCTGCCCCGCTACCGCGCCGGGATCGTCGCCTCGATCGCGGCGGGCTGCGCGGCACTGCAGCAGAGTTCGGAGAAGCTCGGCCGCGGCGACGACGCCGGACCGGTCGAAGTGCCGGCCGGGGTCCGGCTCGGCGGGGAGACTGCGGAGGCCGTCCAACAGGCGTTGGCCGCCGAACACGCGGCGATCTGGGTGTACGGGCTGGTCAGCGCCTATCTGCCCGCGGCCTTCACCGGCGCGGTGTCCCGGGGTACGGCCGAGCACGTCAAACGGCGCGACGTCTGCGAACGGATGCTTTCCGCGGCGGGCCAGACGCCCACCGGGCCGGAGGCGGCGTACGTGCCGCCGAGGCCGGTGACCGAGGCGAACTCGGCGATGGAACTGGTGGCGACAGCCGAATCGGACGCGTCCTCGGCCTGGCTCGGCGTGCTCGACCGGACCGACGACGCGGCGTTGCGGACGACCGCGCTGAACGCGCTGATCGGGTCGGCGCGGCGGGGAACGGCGTGGCGGGCGGAGTTCGGCGCGAAGCCGGTGGCGATCGCGATGCCGGGCCAGGCGGCGTAGCTGAAGAACGCTTTCAGCCCACGGGGTCAGCGGCGCAGGTCGCCCGAGAGCCGCAGGGCGTCGGTCGCGATCCGCTCCAGTGTCTGCTTGTCCTTCTGCTTGTCGTAGAAACCGGCCAGCACGATGGCCACCTCGGGCCCGGTGACGTGGGAGTCGTAGGCCGCGTCCTGCCCCGAGATCTTCGGGGCGCCCTGCGCCTTGAAGGTCCCGTCGCGCACCAGGTCGGACACGTTGCCCGTGCCGTCCTTGTCGGTCAGCGCCTTGAGCTGGGTCGCGGTGACCTCGCCGGGCATGGTGACCAGGACGACCGACACCAGCGCCTTCTTCCCGCCGGTCTCGGTGGTGTATAGCGCCCGCGAAAGCCGCGTGCACGGCGTATCGGTGAAGAACTTCTTGGTGTCGCCGTAGGCCTTGCTCGCGCAGTCGGTGGTGACCTGCGGGCCTTCGACCAGCGTGTACTGGAACTGGCCGCTCTTCGCCTGCGTGTCCGCGACGGGGGCAGGCTCCGGCTCGTGCCGGATCAGCCACCAGAGCAGGGCCGAGACGACCGCGATGGCCACCAGCCCGCCGCCTTTGAGCGCCAGGGCCTTGGTGTCCCTCGGCGGCTTCGGCGCGGACGGCGGTCCGCCCGGCCCTGCCGGTCGCACCGGCTGAAGCCGGGCCGTTTCCGTCGCTCCCGGGGTAAATTGCGCACCAACCACGGGAACATACGGTAGTTCACGCCGGTCCGGCGGTTCACCTGAACGTGCTTATCACCCGTTCGACGTCGTCAGCCGTGTTGTAGAGATGGAACCCGAATCGCTGCCTTCCGGCCCGGGTACCGGCCACGATGCCCGCTTCCCCCACCCGGGCGGCGTCGGCGTCGAGCGAGACGATCGCGCTCCCCTGACCGGGTGAGCCGACCGCTTCGAGGAGTGAGTCGGCGAGGCCCACGCAGTGCGTTCGGACGGCCTCGAGGTCCAAGGACGCGAGGTAGTCGAGCGAGACGGCGGCGCCGACGAACGAGAGCCAGGCCGGGGACAGATCGAGCGCCCGCGCACCCGCCGCCAGGCGCAGCGGGAGGCCGTAGACGGTCTGCCAGCGGTCTTCGCCCGCGTACCAGTTCGCGGCGACCGGCACGGCCCGCTCCAGCACCCGCGGATGCGCGGCCAGCCAAGCCGCCCCGCGCGGCGCGAGCAGCCATTTGTAGCCCGCGGCGACCACCCAGTCGGCCCAGCCCAGCTCCAGTGGCCGCCACCCGGCGGCCTGGGTCGCGTCGAGCAGGACGGCCGCGCCCGCCGCCTCGGCCGCGGCACGGAGCGCGGCGAGGTCGACCTGGGCGCCGTCCGTCGACTGGACGACGCTGACCGCGACGAGGTCGTGCCCTTCGACGCGCTCGGTCAGCTCGGCCAGCGGGACTTCGGTGACCTTCACCCCGCGGTGCGCTTGGGCCGCGAACGGGAAGGTGACGCTCGTGAAGTCGTTCTCCGCGGCCAGCACACTGGCGCCGTCGGGCAGCCCGGCGGCCACGTTCGCGATCAGCTGCGAGACGGACGACCCGATCGCGACCCGTTCCGCGGGGACTCCGATCAGCGCGCCGAAGCCCGCCCTGGTCCGCGCGACGGGCTCGTCGAAGTCCGTCGGGCGGGCCTCTCCGCGCCGCCACCGCTCGACCGCCTCCGCCACCGCGTCGGCCACGTGCGACGGCGGGATGCCGATGCTGGGCGTGTTCAGATAGCCGGGCGGGACGGCGAATTCGGCTCCGAAGGTCTGCATGCTCCCGAGATTAATGAGATTCCGGGAGCAGGGCCGCGATGTCGGCGTAGGACGGTGGGGCCAGCTGGAATTCCGCGCCGTCGCGAACGGCCTCCACCGTGCGCAGGGTGGCGGCCAGCGCCATCCGGTACGGCAAGGAGCCGAGGCTGATCCGCGCGACGCCGAGTTCGGCCGCTCGCGCGACGGTGACCTTGCCGGGGAGGAACAGCAGGTTGAGCGGTTTCGCGACCGCCTTCACCAGCCGTTCGACATCCGCCGGTTCGGCGAGCCCGGGCACGAACACCCCGTCGGCACCGGCGTCCACATAGGACAGACAGCGGTCGATCGCGGTGCCGATGTCGGGCCTTCCCAGCCAATGCGTGTCCGTGCGGGCGTTGACGAAGAGATCCGGAGCCTGTTCCTTCGCCGCCGCGATCTTGGCCGCGTGCCGGACAGGGTCGCCCAGGACGTCTTCGAGGTTGATACCTGCGACACCGGCTTCGGCGAGCTCCGCCGCCAGTGCACCGACCTCGCCCGGGTCTTCGCTGAACCCGTCGGCGAGGTCGACGCTGATCAGCGTGTCCAGCCCGGCGAGCCGCCGCGCCAGCCGGACGGTGGTGTCCTTCGAGGACGGGGCACCGTCCGGCTCGCCCTCGGCGGCCGAGACCCCGAGGCTGGTCGTGCCGAGCGCCGGGAAGCCTTGCGCGGTCAGGAAGGCGGCCGTGCCGAACTCCCAGACGTTCGGCAGGAGCAGCGGGGAGCCGGGGACGTGCAGTGCGGCGAATGCGGTCATGGCACGACGGTAGCCAGCGGATGTTTCGGTGACGGCCGAAGTGTCGCCGCCGGTGGGGGGGGGGGGGGGGGGGGGGGGGGGGGGGTGGGGGTTAGCCGCGCCCCCCACACAACCGGCACGGCGGCCGGGGGGGGACCGGGCCGAAGGAGGGGC
>NZ_JBIWKX010000066.1:0-43418 GCF_044765885.1 Amycolatopsis sp. NPDC102389 | reverse complement strand
GGGGGGGGGGGGTTCTGGGGGGGGGGGGGGCGGGGGTTGGGGGGGGGGGGGGGGGGGGGGGTTGTTGTTTCTTATACCTCAAAAAACCAAAAAAACACCCCCCCCCCCACCACGCGCGCTAGCGGCCCACGTAGGTGCGAAGGTGCCGCGCCGTGAGCGTGTCACCGGAGGCGACCAGATCGGCCGGAGTCCCCGTGAACACCACCTGACCGCCGTCCGAACCCGCGCCCGGCCCGAGATCCACGATCCAGTCCGCGTGCGCCATCACCGCCTGGTGATGCTCGATGACCACCACCGTGTTCCCGTCGTCGACGAGCCGGTCGAGCAGGCCAAGCAACTGGTCGACGTCGGCGAGGTGCAGACCGGTGGTCGGTTCGTCGAGGACGTAGGTCGCCGACTTCTCCGCCATCCGGATGGCGAGTTTGATCCGCTGCCGTTCCCCGCCGGACAGCGTCGTGAGCGGCTGCCCGAGCCCGAGGTAGCCGAGCCCGACGTCGGAAAGCCGGTCGAGGATCGCCCGCGCCTGTCCGGAGGGGAAGAACTCACGCGCCTCGGCGACCGGCATCGCGAGGACCTCGCTGATGTTCTTGCCCCGCAGCTTGTACGTCAGCACTTCCGCGGTGAACCGCTTGCCCTCGCATTCCTCGCAGACCGTCGCCACCCCGGCCATCATCGCCAGGTCGGTGTAGATCAGCCCGATGCCCTTGCATTTCGGGCACGCGCCTTCGGAGTTCGCGCTGAACAGGGCCGCCTTGACGCCGTTGGCCTTGGCGAACGCGGTGCGGATCGGGTCGAGCAGGCCGGTGTAGGTCGCCGGGTTGCTGCGCCGCGAGCCCCGGATGGCCGACTGGTCGAGCACCACCACGTCGTCCCTTGTGGACAGTGAGCCGTGGATGAGCGAGCTCTTGCCCGAACCGGCGACCCCGGTGACCACGGTCAGCACCCCGAGCGGGATGTCCACGTCGACACCGCGCAGGTTGTGGCGGGTCGCGTTCCGGATCTCGATCCGCCCGCGCGCCACCCGGACGTCGGTGCGCAGCCGCGCCCGGTGGTCGAGGTGCCGTCCGGTGAGCGTGCCGGAAGCGCGCAGCCCGGGGACGTCGCCGGTGTAGCAGATCTGCCCGCCGTTCGGCCCGGCGCCGGGGCCGAGGTCGACGACGTGGTCGGCGATCTCGATCGTCTCCGGTTTGTGCTCGACGACGAGCACCGTGTTCCCCTTGTCCTTCAAGAGAAGCAGGAGACCGTTCATCCGCTGGATGTCGTGCGGGTGCAGCCCGACGGTCGGCTCGTCGAAGACGTAGGTGACGTCGGTGAGGCTGGAACCCAGGTGCCGCACCATCTTCACGCGCTGCGCCTCGCCGCCCGAAAGCGTCCCGGATTCGCGATCGAGGCTGAGGTAGCCGAGCCCGATCTCCACGAGCGAGTCGAGCGTGCCGCGCAGGGTCTGCATCAGCGGCCCCACCGACGGATCGTCGATCTTGCGCAGGAAATCCGCCAGATCGTTGATCTGCATCGACGAGCAGTCGGCGATGTTCAACCCCTCGATCTTCGAGGACAGCGCGGCTTCGTTGAGCCGCGCGCCGCCACAAGCCGGACAGCGCCGGAAAGTGATCGCCCGGTCCACGAAGGCGCGGATGTGCGGCTGCGTCGCTTCCTTGTCCTTCGACAGGAACAGCCGCCGCACCTTCACCAGGAGGCCTTCGTAGGTGGTGTTCATCCCGCCGAGCTTCATCTTGGTGGCGGGCTTGTGCATGAAGTCTTCCCACTGCTGTGGGGTGTAGTCCTTCAGCTTGACAGCGGGATCGACGAAACCGGATTCAGCCAGCCCCTTCCAGTACCAGCTTCCCGGCGTGAAGTTCGGGACGGTGATCGCCCCTTCGTCGAGCGAAAGCTCTTTGTCGACGAGCTGGTCGATGTCGATGCTGGTGACCTTGCCCAGCCCCTCGCATTCGGGGCACATCCCCTCGGGAAGGTTGAAGCTGAACGCTCCCGACGTCCCCACGTGCGGTGTTCCCAGCCTGCTGAAGACGATCCGCAGCATCGTGTGCGCGTCGGTCGCGGTGCCGACCGTGGAGCGGGAATTGGCGCCCATCCGCTCCTGGTCGACGACGATCGCGGCGCTCAGATTTCGCAGCGCGTCCACGTCCGGCCGTCCGACCGGGGCCATGAAGGACTGGATGAACGCGGTGTAGGTCTCGTTGATCAGCCGCTGCGATTCCGCGGCGATGGTGCCGAACACCAAGGACGACTTCCCCGACCCCGAGACACCGGTGAAGACGGTGAGGCGGCGTTTGGGGATGTCGACCGAGACGTCGGCGAGGTTGTTCTCTCTGGCTCCGCGCACCTGGATCATGTCGTGGCTGTCGGCGGCCGAAGGCATGGCTCTCCCCTGGTTGGAACTCTTTAGCCTGTAAAGTGAGGGTAGCAGAGGTTAGTTTATGCTGTAAGGAGTTGGCAAGTGGTCGTCTACGCGGCTCAGGGAGACCCTCGGCGGTCGATGGCCCTGCTGTGGCGGACCGAGTCGCCGGACGCCGAGCGACCCGGCCCCAAACCGGGACTTTCGGTGGATTTGATCGTCGAAACCGCCATCGCGATCGCGGACGGCGAAGGCATGGCGGGCCTCTCGATGCGTGCCGTCGGGGACAGGCTCGGCCGGACGGCCATGGCGCTCTACACCTATGTCCCGAGCAAGAGCGAACTCGTCGATCTCATGTACGACAAGGCGCTCGCCGAGCTTTCGGCCACTTACGACGGAGACGGCTGGCGTGCCGACGCCGCGCGCTGGGCCGAGGATCTCTGGGACTTCTACCTGCGTCACCCCTGGGTCCTGCAGGTCTCGCAGGCGCGGCCGGTGCTCGGGCCGAACGAATACGTCGTCCTGGAGGCGCTGGTGAAGATCCTGCGCCGCACCGGATTGCCGCCGACGGCGCTGCGACGGCTGGTCAGCGCGCTGTACTCGTGCGTGCGCGAGCCCGCCAGGACGGCTTCGGAGGCGCGGCTGGCCGAAAAGGTGACAGGGCAATCCGACGACGAGTGGTGGTACGCGCGGTCCGCGCATCTGAAGGAGGTCTCGCCGGACTTCGCGGAGCGATTCCCGACGCTGACCTGGATGGAGGGCGAGCACGCGTTCCGGATGGAGGACGAAACGGTGTCCTATCTGGAACAGGAGGCGAGGGAGGCCTTCGAGTTCTCCCTGGCGGTCCTGCTGGACGGAATCGAAGTCGCGACCAAAGCGGAGTAGCCTTCTCCGCATGCCCTCCGATTTCGCCTTGAAGACCATGAACGCCGTCCATCGCGTCATCCAGAAGGTCAGCGGCGGCCGCGCCGGCTGGCAGGTCGCCGGGATGACCGTCCTGGAACTGACCACCATCGGCCGCAAATCCGGCCAGCCGCGCACGGTCCTGCTGACCTCGCCGCTGCGCGAGGGCGACGCGTACGTCATCGTCGCCTCCCGCGGTGGCGACGACCAGCACCCGGCGTGGTTCCTCAACCTCCGCGACAACCCCGACGTCCAGGTCACGCTGAAGGGCGAGAGCCCGAAGCCGATGGTCGCGAGCGTGGCCGACGCCGAGCAGCGCGCCCGGCTGTGGCCCAAGATCACCGCGGACTACAAGAACTACGCGCAGTACCAGACCAAGACTGAGCGAGAGATCCCCGTCGTCCTGCTGAGCCCGAAGGCGTAGTTGCGCGTTCGGGCCAGGTGGTGGGGGGGGGGGGGGGGGGGGGGGGGGGGGGGGGGGCGGCGCGCCCCACCCCCCCCCCCCCCCCCCCCCCCCCCCCCCCCCCCCACCACCGCATCCCCCGCACGGGCCGGGTCCATCGGCCCTACCGGCGAGTCGGTAAGCCGGGGACCGTGGATCTCGACGAAGTACACGACGAGAACGCGGGGATGCCGATGTCCGACTCCTTGGGTCTCGAGACGCTCGACCGCGAGCAGTGCCTGGCGCTGCTCGCGGGCGCCGGGCTCGGCCGGGTGGTGTTCACCTCCCGCGCGCTGCCCGCGATCCAGCCCACGCGGTTCGCGCTCCACCACGGCGCGATCATGGTCCGGACCCCGGCGCAGAGCGCGTTGTTCGCCGGGGTGCTCGACACCGTGGTGGCGTTCGCCGTCGACGAGTTCGCCGCGGACGAGGGAACCGGCTGGTTCGTCACCGTCCTCGGCCGCGCCTCCGAGGTGCGTGATCCGATCGTGATCGCCGAGCTCGAGACCCTGCCGCTGGGCTGCTGGACTGGTCAGGCGGACTCCCGGTATCTCCGGATCCTCCTCGAATCGGTAACCGGTCGAAGGATCCTCGGCGCTTGCAGTAACGAAGCACTGTCCGTGATCGACGCACCAGATGAGCGATCCGGGCGCGTTTGTCATTCCTGACCCCACTGCCCGGGGAGTTACTCCGGGACGGTGACGCCAGTGCGGCGGGTGAGTGCGGCGAGCGACGCCAAGGCGCCCAGGATCCTGGACGCGGTGGCCGGGATCGCCCACGATCTCAGCCTCTCCGACGTCCTGCGGCGGATGGTCGAATCCGCCTGCGAGCTGACCGGTGCGCCGTTCGGCGCGTTGAGCGTGCTCGATTCCGACGAGTTCATCCGCTTCGGCGAGGCTTGGGAACGGCCGCCGTCCGAGGACGAGTCCCGGGTGGTGCCCATCCGGATGCGCGGCCGCATCTTCGGGATGTTGTACCTCGCCCGCAAACCGGACGGTGAGGAGTTCACCGACTCCGAGGACGACCTGCTCGTCGCGCTCACCGCGGCGGCCGGTGTGGTGATCGAGAACGCCGCGCTGTTCGATCAGGTGCAGCGGCGCGAGCGCTGGCTCGAAGCCTCCTACCACGTCACCGGCGCGCTCCTGACCGACCAGGATCTGACCGCGACCCTTCGTCTGATCGCCGAACGCGCCCGCGTCGTCGCCGGTGGCACCGCGGGCGCGGTGGCCCGGCCGCGCGGTGACGGGCACCTGGTCTTCGAGATCGTCGAGCCGCCGGGGCCGGACGCGGACCGGCTCGCCGGGATCGCCGTGCCGACCGAGGGCACCGCGACCGGGATGGCGTTCACCACCGGCAAACCCGTCGTGGTCCGGGAATACGGCGAAAAGGTGGTCGAGTTCCAGGGCGGGCGCGGGGCGGTGATGCCCGCGGTGGTCAAGGACCTCGACTCCACGGTCGCCGTCCCGCTGATCGTCGGCGAGGAGAAACTCGGTGTCCTGCTGGTCGCGAAGTTCCGCGACAAGACCCCGTTCTCCGCCTACGACGTCCAGCTCGCCGAGACCTTCGCCGCGCACGCCGCACTGGCGGTCGAGTTCGCCCGCGCGCAGCAGGACAGGCAGCGGCTCGCCGTCTTCGAAGACCGCGACCGGATCGCCCGCGACCTGCACGACCTGGTGATCCAGCGGCTGTTCGCGATCGGGCTCGGGCTGGAGGGGCTTAGCAGGCTCGCGGGCGAACCCGCCGTCGCCGACCGCGTGACCGGTTTCGCGCACGAGATCGACCGCACCATCCGCGAGATCCGCAACAGCATCTTTTCGCTGCAGGAACCGGCGGAGGCCCAGGGCAGCCTCCGGTCGGAGCTGCTGCGGGTCGCGCTGGACGCGGGCTGCGCGTCCGAACCCCGGGTCGGGTTCGACGGTCCGCTCGATTCGTCAGTACCGGACACGGTCCGCTCGGATCTCATCGCGACACTGCGCGAAGCACTGTCCAATGTGGTCAGACATGCCGCGGCGACGACGGTTTCGGTCGACGTCGCCGTCGACCGTGACGGGCGGTGGCTGAACCTTTCGGTGGTGGACGACGGCGTCGGGATACCGGCCGAGCCCGGCCATCGCAGCGGGGTGGCGAACCTCGCCGAACGCGCGGCCCGCTGGAACGGGACGTTCCGCGTCGAAGCGCGGCCCGAAGGCGGGACGAGGCTCGACTGGTCGGTGGAGCTGCCGGCCCGACAGGGGAGTGTGGGATGACGATTTCGGTGTTCCTGCTGGACGATCACGAACTCGTCCGCACCGGGCTGAAGACCGTCTTCGAGGCCGAAGACGATCTCACGGTGGTCGGCGAAGCGTCCACGGCCGCCGAAGCCTACGTCCGGATCCCCGCGGTCAAACCGCAGGTCGCGGTGCTCGACGTCCGGCTGCCGGACGGTGAAGGGGTCAGTGTCTGCCGGGAGATCCGGGCTTCCATCGACCCACCGCCCGCCTGTCTGATGCTGACGTCCTATTCGGACGACGACGCGTTGTTCGGCGCGATCATGGCGGGCGCGGCCGGGTACATGCTCAAGCAGGTCTCCGGCGGCGCGCTCGTCAAGGCCGTCCGCACGGTCGCCGCGGGCGGATCGCTCCTGGACAGCACGCTGACGGCGTCGGTGATGAACCGGCTGCGCGGCGAGAGCGACGCCCCGGATCCGCGATACGAACAGCTGAGCCCGCAGGAGCGGCGGGTGCTCGACCACATCGCCGACGGGCTGACCAACCGCCAGATCGCGGAAAAGCTGTACCTGGCGGAGAAGACGGTCAAGAACTACGTGTCGTCCTTGCTGCACAAGCTCGGTTTCGAACGCCGGACCGCCGCCGCCGTCTACGCCACGCAACGCCGCAAGCCCACCTCTTAGAAAAAGGTGAATCCGCCGGCGAAATCGGGATCCTCGCGCAACACCCGGCGCAGTTCGTTGAGGGCCCGGTGCTGGGTGACGCGGACCGCGCCCGCGCTCGCCATGCCCAGCGCCTTGGCGGTCTCTTCGGCGCTGTAGCCGTGGATCACGCGCAGCACCAGCACGTCACGCTGCTTCGCCGAAAGCACCTCGAACAGTCGTGAGAGCCGTCGGCTGCGATCCGCCTTCTCGACCTCTTCGAACGTCGGGTTCCACGGTCCGTCCAGTTCGGGCTCCGGATCGGGCACCGGCGCGGACGGGTCGCGGGCGAGATTGCGGCGGACGTCGGCGACCTTGTGCGAGGCGATCCCGAAGACGTACGGCAGGAAGCTGGTGTCCTGGTAGTTGTAGCGCGGCAAGGCGACGAGGACGGCCATGAGGACCTCCTGCGCGCAGTCTTCGGCGTTGGAGACGCCCCGGATCGTCCCGCCCAGCCTGCCCGCGCAGTACCGGAACACGATCGGCCGGAGGAGGGCCAGCAGACCCTCGACGGCCCGCCGGTCGCCACTGATCGCCGCACGGATCAATTCGCCGTCCGGTTCCCCCGGGCGGGGCGAATACGTCGGGCGTACGGCTTCCGACACGGTCATCACGCCGGATGGGCCGTTCTCGCCGCGCCCCTGTGCGTTCCCATCGTCCCCACCTCCCGAAAGCCCCCAGCTCTGTTTGGCCCTTTCGACGTTACGGAGCGGGTCCGCGCGTCACACCGGTACAGCAGCCCGGAGTAGTCGGGTCTTTGGACCCTGGTGTCGCCGGGGTATGGACTTTCGCCAGATTGGTCTAGACAATTAGCCCAGCGCGGCGGCAGGCCGCCCTTGCACGGAGGAATCGCGATGAGGCGTTCCAGATCCTTGGCATTTCTGGCCGTTTTGGTGCTCACCTTCACCGGTCTGATCACGGGCGGCGGTACCGCGAACGCGGCCAACCTGCTCCTCAATCCCGGGTTCGAGGCGGGTTCGATGTCCGGCTGGTCCTGCGCGGCGGGCGCGGCCGTCACCACACCGGTGCGTTCGGGTGGTTACGCCGTTTCGGTGACGCCCGGCTCGACGATCGGAAAATGCGCACAGACGGTATCCGTCCGGCCGAACACGACCTACGCGGTTTCGGCCTGGGTGAACGGGAATCCGGTGTACCTCGGCGTCACGGGCGGGCCGTCGACCTGGACCGCGGCGACCTCCTACACGCAGCTGTCGCTTTCGTTCACGACGACGGCCACCCAGACAACGGCGGAGGTGTACGTCCACGGCTGGTACGGGTCGGGCACCTACTACGCGGACGACATCAGCCTCGACGGACCCGGTGGTGGCACCCCCGGCGCGCCGCCGTCACCGGGGAATCCGGCCGTGGGCACGGTGACGAACTCGTCGATCGCCCTGTCGTGGGGCGCCTCGGCGGGGACGGTGACCGGCTATCGCGTGTACGAGGGCGGGAACGTCGTCGCGACCGTGACCGGGACTTCGGCGACGATCTCGGGGCTGACGGCCTGTTCGTCGCACAACTACTCGGTGGCCGCGTACAACAGCGCGGGTGAATCGCCGAAGACGACCGAGGCGAGCGCCACGACTTCCGGCTGCGTCGACAGCGGCCTGCCGAAGCACGCGCTGATCGGCTACCTGCACGCGAGTTTCGCCAACGGTTCCGGCTACACGCGGATGGCCGACGTTCCGGCGGCGTGGGACATCATCAACCTGGCCTTCGGAGAACCGACTTCGGTGACCTCCGGCGACATCCGCTTCACGCGGTGTCCGGTCGCGGAATGCCCGGCCGTGGAAAGCGACGCGGATTTCATCGCCGCGATCCGCGCGAAGCAGGCGCAGGGCAAGAAGGTCCTGATCTCCATCGGTGGCCAGAACGGTCAGGTGCAGCTGACCACGACCGCGGCACGCGACGCCTTCGTCAGCTCGGTGTCCGCGATCATCGACCGGTACGGGCTGAACGGGCTCGACATCGACTTCGAGGGACACTCGCTGTACCTCAATTCCGGGGACAACGACTTCCGCAACCCGACCACGCCGGTGATCGTCAATCTCATCTCGGCGCTGAAGACGCTGAAAGCCAAGTATGGAGCGGGATTCGTCCTGACAATGGCGCCGGAGACGTTCTTCGTGCAGACCGGATACCAGTACTACGGCGGTCTCGGCGGCGCCGACAACCGGACGGGCTCGTACCTGCCGGTGATCCACGCGATGAGGGACGCGCTCACCGTGCTGCACGTCCAGGACTACAACTCCGGACCGGTGATGGGCCTGGACAACCAGTACCACTTCATGGGCGGCGCGGATTTCCACATCGCGATGACCGACATGATCAAGGCGGGTTTCACGGTGTCCTCGACCGGATTCCGGTTCCCAGGGCTGCGTGAGGACCAGATCGCGTTCGGCCTGCCCGCCGCGGTGAGCGCGGGCAACGGGCACACCGCTCCGGCGGCGGTGCATTCCGCGCTGAACTGCCTGGTGAAGAACTCCGGCTGCGGGTCGTATGCGTTGCGGGGCGGTGCTTCGCCGGCGTTGCGCGGGCTGATGACGTGGTCGATCAACTGGGACCGGTACTACGGGTGGGAGTTCCAGAACGCCCACGAGCCTTTCCTGAACGCTCTGCCCTGATCGCTGCGGACTTTCCGTGAAGGCCTCCTTGAGGGACCCAGAGTCCCTCAAGGAGGCCTTCACGGACCGGTTCTGAGGCTCCGGTGACCAATGTGGTCACTGAGGTGTTCGGTAAGTACATGAAGGCCCCCTTCACTGCGCTAGACGTAGTGAAGGGGGCCTTCATGTACTTACGGGCGCGCTGGAGGAACTACCCGTCCGGCACTACATGATCGCGACGTCGTGAAGGCCTCCTTCCCTACCCTCAAAGTAGGGAAGGAGGCTTCACGGACCGCGGCTCGCGAACCCCGCGCAATTAGTCCTCTGGATGCGATCGGTTGCGGGAGAAAGGAGCGGGCCCGCACCGTGCAGCATCGGTGCGGGCCCGCAGTTCAAAAGGGACGTCAGAAGCCCGCGGTGATCCGCGTGAAGTCCCAGTCGTTCTGTGCGATACCACTGCAGTTCTCGGCGACCCCGCCGTTCGGGCAGCCCCGGTCACGGTTGGCCGACCAGAACGCCAGCCTGGCGATCTTGTTGGTCTTCGACCAGTTCGTGATCCGGGTCCAGGTGTCGAGACTCGTCAGTTCCCGCTGGTCCGAAAGACCGTTCATCCCGCTGATGCCCAAGTGGGCGTACGCCGTGGCGTCGTTCCACCCGAAGGCCGACTTCAGCTTGTCCCGCAGACCGTTCGCGGCGTTGATCGTGTTGCCGTACATGTCCGCGCCGCCACCGAAATCGAACGGCATGATCGTGTAGACGTCGATCCCGGCGTTCAACGCCTTCGACTGGTCGATCAGCCGCTGGCCCCAGGAGTTCGGGCCGCTGGTCGTCGTGCCGAAGGTGAGGATGGTCTGGATACCGGGGTTGTTCGCCTTCACGATCTTCAGTGCGTTCAGGACGCGGTCCTGCACGGTCGCGTTCTCGAACTCGTCGGTGTTCTCGATGTCGATGTCGATCGCCTTGAGACCGTAGGCGTCGATCACCTTCTGGTAGGCCCCGGCGAGCGCTTCCGGCGTCGAGCAGTTCGGGCCGAGCTTGTTGCCGCTCCACCCGCCGAAGGACGGCACGACCTGGCCGCCCGCGGCCTTGATCTGCGCGATCGCGTTCGCGTCGGCGCCGCCCTGCAGCGGACGGCTGCCGTCCCAAGCGGGATTGCAGCCACCGGACGACAGGACGAACGCCAGCGTGAACCACTTGATCCCGGTCGCGTTCATGACCGTCTGCGGGTTCGGCGGGTCACCCCAGCCCATGTACAGATACGGCGCGCCACGGCCGCCGGGCAGCGGCGGGTTGCTCGTGGTCGTCGTCGGGGAGGTGGTGGTCGTGCTCGTGGGTGTGGTCGGCGTCGTGGTCGGGCCGCCGCCTCCCGGATCGCAGGAACCACCGTTGATCTTGCAGTTCGCCGGGGCGACGTAGCCACCGGAGTACTTGACGTTGAACCCGAAACTGGTGCTGCCGCCGTTGGACAGGTTGCCGTTCCAGGTGTTCTTCACCGTCACGTGCTGGCCGGAGACGGAATAGCTGCCGTCCCACAGCGAAGCGATCGAGTGCCCCGAGGGGAGGTCGAATTCGACCGTCCAGGCGGGAAGGCTCGATCCGGAGTTGTTGCTGATCGTGTACTTGCCTTCCCAGCCAGAGCCCCAATCGGAGCCCTTGCTGAAGGCGGCGCCGATGCCGCCGGCCGCGGAGGCCGGCGCGATCACGAGGACCGCGCCGGCCGTTGCGGCAGCGGCGGCCAGGCCCACGGCCTGGATCCAAGTCCGCTTAGCCACTGTCAGCCTCTCAGTTCAGGCCATTGCGCATGGCCGTGACCAATTCACCGTTGGAGGTGTCGCCACTGAGCTCCCAGAAGAACGCGCCGCCGAGACCCTGGTTCTTGGTCCAGCCCATCTTTCCGTTGATGGTCGAGGGAGTGTCGTAGCTCCACCAGTTGTTGCCGCACTTCGCGTACGCGGTGCCCGCGATCGTGCCGGTCGACGGGCAGCTGCTCTTGAGGACCTTGTAGTCCTCGATGCCCGCCTCGTACGTCCCCGGCGCCGCACCGGTCGCGGTGCCGCCCGGGGCGTCCTGGGTGACGCCGGTCCAGCCTCGGCCATAGAAACCGATACCCAGCAACAGTTTGCTCGCCGGAACTCCCTTGGCCTTGAGCTTCTGGATGGCCTCGTCGGAGTTGAAGCCCTGCTGCGGGATGCCGGGGTAGGCCGTCAGCGGCGAGTGCGGGGCCGTCGGGCCCTGCGCCGCCCAAGCGCCGAAGAAGTCGTACGTCATGACGTTGTACCAGTCGAAGTAGGCCGACGCGGGGCCGTAGTCGGCGAGGTCGAGCTTGCCGCCGCTGCTGGCGTCCGCGGTGATCGCGGCGGTGACCAGGAACGACGAGCCGAACTTGGTGCGCAGTGCCTGAGCCACGTTCTTGATCGCGGCGGGACCGCTGGTGTCACAGGAAAGACCGCAGGCGTTCGGGTATTCCCAGTCGATGTCGATACCGTCGAAGACGTCGGCCCACCGCGGGTCCTTGATCAGCTTGTAGCAGGAGTCCGCGAACGCGGCCGGGTTCTTCGCCGCCTGGCCGAAGCCGCCGGACCAGGTCCAGCCGCCGAACGACCACAGCACCTTCAGCCCCGGGTACATCTTCTTCAGCTTGCGCAGCTGGTTGAAGTTGCCGCGCAGGGCGCCCGCGTCCCACGTGTCCGCGACACCGTCCACACTGGACCCGGCGTCGTAGAACTTGTCGTAGTCGGCGTAGGTGTCGTCGTTCGCGGAGCAGGAGCCGTTGGTGACGTTGCCGAACGCGTAGTTGATATGCGTCAGCTTGGCCGCCGAACCGGAGGTGTGAATGTTCTTCACGTGGTAGTTACGGCCGTAGACGCCCCACTGCACGAAGTAGCCGAGGTTCTTCTTCGCGCCCGGGTTCGGGTTCGAAGTCGTGGTGGTGGTCGGCGGGTTGCTCGTGCTCGTCGACGTCGGGGGATTCGAGGTCGAGGTGCCTGTGGTCGGTGTGGTCGGCGTCGTCGTCGGGGTGCCACCACCTGGGTCGCAGGAGCCGCCGTTGATCTTGCAGTTGGCGGGCGCGGTGTAAGCGCCGGAGTACTTGACGTTGAAGCCGAAGCTGGTGGAACCACCGTTGGAAAGGTTGCCGTTCCAGGTGTTCTTGACGGTCACGTGCTGGCCGGAGACGGTGTAGCTGCCGTCCCACAGCGAAGCGATCGAGTGGCCCGCCGCGAGATCGAACTCGAGGGTCCAGTTGGTCAGGCTCGATCCCGAGTTGTTGGTGATCGTGTACTTGCCTTCCCAGCCGGAGCCCCAGTCCGAACCCTTGGTCAGGGTGGCTCCGACCCCGCCCGCCGCGTTCGCCGGGACGGTCACCAGACCGACCGCCAGCGCCGCGACGGCCGTGAACAGGCCGACCAGATGCCATCTTTTTCTCGACATTTCACTCCTTACAACCCGGTGCAGGGAAATGATCTTGGAGATGATTTCGTCAAAGGGAAATCGGCGACATCGCGTTGCCTCGGCCGAAGCCGGGCAGGCGGGGATGCGTCTTCATCGACCACCTCCATGCGGAACGCTTTGTTGCGGGAGACGGTACGTGGTCTGGACCAATATGGGAAGCATCACTACATAGAGTGGTGATTTTCCTGCGAACGGCCTAATACGTTCGACAGCGTTAATCGTTCACTGGTTCGGTGCCGGTCACCGGCGGAATTCGTCCATTTCGCCGAGCCGGGCGATATTCGCCGATTCATCGGGATCGGGCGCGATGCCGGAAAGGAACACGTCGGTGATTTCGACGGCCACGTCGGGAGCGAGCCGCTTGAGGCTCAGCGCCAGCACGTTGGCGTCGTTCCACTTGCGCGCGCCGGCGGCGATCCAGGTGTCCCAGGCCAGTGCGGCGCGGACCCCGGGGACCTTGTTGGCCGCGATGGCCGTGCCCGTCCCGGTCCAGCACATCACCACGCCGAAATCGGCCTCGCCTGCCGCGACCGCCCTGCCGACCGCCGCGCCGAGTTCCGGCCAGATGTCCGACGTCGCCGGGCGGAGCACCTCGTGGCCCGCCTCGGCGAGGTACGCCTGGACGGCGTCCGTGGTGGCGTTCCGGTCGTCGGCGGCGAAGGCGATCCTCATATCCGGATCGTAACGCCGCGTCGACGGGTGACGAACCGGAAGTCATGGGAGGATCTCGGCGTGGACTCGTCTGCGGAGGAGCACCAGGTCCAGCGTGACCAGGAGATCGCACGGACACGGATTCTCGACACCGCCGCCCGCCTGATCGGCGAGGCAGGTTTCGCCCGGCTCAAGATCGGCATGATCTGCGCCAGGACCGGTTATCCCAGCGGCGTCGTGTACCAGTTGTTCGGCTCGAAGGAGACGCTGGTGCAGCGGCTCGTCGAGTTCGCCGCGGAGAAGTTCGCCGACGTCTTCAGCGCCGCCGTCGCCACGCGGACCGGCGGACTGACGCCCAGCCCGATGGACATGTTGCGCGCACTGCTGGACATCTTCTTCGAGCTGCTCACCGACATGCCGCCGCTGAACCGGGCGTTCGTGGTGCTCTGGACGGACGCGACCGTCGGCGATCCGGCGGTGCGGTCGGCGATGACCGAGGCCGACCGCCGGTACCGCTTCGCCATCGCGCAGACCGTCGCCGCCGGGCTCGCGGACGGTTCCATCACCGGCGTCCGCGACCCGGACGCGTACGCGGCCGCGCTGGTGGGGCAGCTGCGAGGGATCGCGGTGGCCGCGATCATCGACCCCGGCGGCATCGATCTGCGCGCCGTTCGCGCGGAGATGGAATACGCGGTGGACCGGCTCGCCTAAACCTTCTGCAACGAGGCTGCGCCGAAGGACACGTTGAACCGGTCGCACCAGATCGTCACGCTCGAATAGCGCGCCAGATCGGTGCCCGCCGGCAGCTGATAGTTCTGGCTTCCCTTGTTGCCCTTGAGTTTCCCGGCGCTGACGTAGGCACCGTCGTCGAACACGGACCAGCCGTCCTTGCCGGGCAGGACCGGCGCGTCGGTGAGCCAGACCCGCAGATCCGGGCCATTGCTCGTGTCGAGATTCTCCAGGCGCAGCACCAATGATCCGTCGGCCGCGCGCAGGATCCGGACGTCGCCACTGGTCGTGTGCTCATGGCTGATCAGTGCGCCGGTGGCCACCACCGTGGGCTCTTTCGGGGCGGGCGCGGCACTTTCGGAGATCTGCGTGGAGGGTTGCGCCGACGGCTGGGCCGCGACGGGCACGGCCTCCTGGACCGTTTCGTTCACCCAGAGCTTCCACGGCTGGAACCAGTAGAGACCGGCGGCCACCGCCACCACCAGACCGGCCGCCACGACGGCGAGCACCCGCTTGCGTTTCATGGGGGACATTCAACCGCGCGAACCGTCCGGATCGCCCGGTTCGGGCGGTTACCGAACCCTTACGGCGCCGATCGGGCGGGGTCACGGCTGGGTTTCGGTGCCTTGACCACGGGTCGCGCCGCTGACACGATTGCCGCTCTGAAAAGGGCATATCGGACGGAGGCCCCTCGATGGGTTCGGCGATGTTCTCCATCCTCCTGCCGGTAGCGCTGGCACTCGTCATGTTCGGGCTGGGGCTGACCCTGACCGTCGGCGACTTCACTCGGGTGCTGAAGTACCCGAAGGCCGCCGTCATCGCGCTGGTGTGCCAGATGATCTTGCTGCCCGTGATCTGCGTCGGCCTCATCGTGGTGTTCGGCCTCGACAGCGTGCTGGCGGTCGGCATGATGCTGCTCGTCGCCTCGCCCGGCGGGACCTCGGCGAACCTGTTCAGTCACCTCGCCGGCGGCGATGTCGCCCTCAACGTCACGCTCACGGCGATCAACTCCGTGCTGGCCGTGTTCACCCTGCCGCTGGTGGTCGGCCTGTCGATGGCCGAATTCCTCGACGGCGGTGCGTCTGTCGGGCTCCAGCCCGCGAAGTTCGTGCAGGTGTTCGCGATCGTGCTGATCCCGGTCGTGCTCGGGATGGCGGTGCGGGCCCGGTTCACCGGCTGGGCCGAGCGGATGCGCAAACCGGTCAAGATCGGCTCCGCCGTGGTGCTCGTGCTGGTGATCGTGGCCGCGATCGCGCAGGAGTTCCGGACGCTGGTGGACAACATCTGGACGCTCGGGCCGGTGGCGCTGGCGCTTTCCGTGCTCAGCCTCGCGATCGGGTACTACGTGCCGCGGCTGTTCCGCGTGGACCGCGGGCAGGCAATCGCGTCGGCCATGGAGATCGGCGTCCACAACGCGACCCTCGCGATCGCCGTGGCGATCTCCGTGCTCGGGGACAAGGCGATGGCCGTGCCCGCCGGGATCTACGGCGTGCTCATGTTCCTGCCCGCCGGGATCGCGGCGTTCCTGTTGTCCCGCAGCAGGGAGCGCGCGCCGGTCTGAGCTACTTTGGGGGCGTGCCTCGTTCCCCCATCGGCGAAATCCTCGACGTGAACGGCGTCGCCGTCCATGTCCGCCAGGACGGCGCCGGGCCGCCGTTGGTGCTGTTGCACGGGTATTGCGGGTCGGTGCACTGGTTCGACCGGCTCACCCTCGGCCTGGCCGCGGCGCATCACGTGATCCGGGTGGATCTGCTGGGGCACGGATGCACCGGTGGTTCGTCGGGTTTGGACGCGGCGTCGCAAGCGCGCATGGTGGCCGGTGTCCTCGATTCGCTGGGCGTCGAAGACGTTTTGGTCGCCGGTCACTCCTTCGGTGCCGATGTCGCCTTGGCGCTGGCCGCGATCTCGCCACGGGTGGGTTCCCTGGTGCTGATCGGGCAGGCGCCGGACTACAGCTACGCGTCCTTCCCGCCGGGCAGCTCGGTATTGCTGCCGATGGTCAGCGCGCTCGTGCGGACGGTCGCCGATCGGCGATGGGTCCGGTTCGCGTCGCGATTCCGGCGAGGGGGCTGGTTCGACGATCCGTTGCAGGACTTGGCCGATCACGCCGTCACCGCACCGGCGATGGCCCGTGTGGTCCTGGTGGACCGCGCGCGACTGCTCGCGTTTCGTCCTCTCGATGCGCAAGTGGCGGCCTTGGGGTTGCCGTGCTTGGTGATTCTCGGGCGGCGGGACCGTTTTTACGACTGTGACAAGACTTTCGCGCGGTACTCGGCGGTCGGTGCCCGCGTGGAGGTCGTGGACGGCGCCGGGCATTCGCCGTTCTTGGAGCGGCCGGGCGAGGTCGCACGGTTGCTTCGCGAGTTCAGGGGGTGGGGGGGGGGGGGGGGGGGGGGGGGGGGGGGGTGCGCCCCCCCCCCCCCCCCCCCCCCCCACCACCTTGACTCAAGACCAGCGCGCGCCGGCGTCGCCAATGGCCTTGTCCAGGATTCCCAGCCCTTCCGCGAGTTCGTCCTCGGTCGCGGTCAGTGGGGGAGCGATCCGGAAGACGCCGCCCATCCCCGGCAGCTGCACGATGTTCATGTGCAGCCCCAATTCGAGGCAGCGCCGCGTGACGAGCGCGCCCAGTTCGTCGGAACTCTGTTTCGTGGCACGGTCCACGACCAGTTCCACGCCGACCAGCAGGCCCCGCCCGCGGATGTCGCCGACGACGGGATGACGGGCGGCGAGGTCGTCGAGGCCGCGGCGGAGGAAGGCGCCCAGTTCGGTGGCGCGTTCGTCGAGGCGGTCGCGGGTGAGGACGTCGAGCACGGTGTTCCCGACGGCCGCCACCAGCGGATCCGCGACATGCGTGGTGAAGAACAGGTAGCCGCGGTCGTGCGCCTCCTGCTCGATTTCCGCGCTGGTGATCACCGCGGCCAGCGGAAGCCCGGCGCCCAGCGTCTTGGAGAGCGTGAGGATATCGGGAACGACACCGTCGCGTTCGAAGGCGTACCAGTTTCCCGTGCGGCACAAGCCGGTCTGCGCCTCGTCGAGGATCAGGAGCATCCCTCGTTCACGGCATTTCTCTTGTAGGGCGGCGAAATAGCCCACCGGCGGTTCGATGATCCCGCCGGAGCTGAGGATCGGTTCGACGATGCACGCCGCGAGGCTGCCGACGGACTGGGCGTCGATCATCTCGAACCCGAAGTCCAGCTGCCGCTTCCAGTCCAGTTCCCCTTCCGGGGTAAGGAAATCCGGGCGATACGCATTCGGCACGGGAATGGCGAAGTTGCCGGGCGCGGTCGGGCCGTACCCCTTGCGGCCCGCGCTGTAGGTCGCGTTCGCCGCCGCTTGCGTCATCCCGTGCCACGACCGGGCGAACGACACGATCTCGTGCTTCCCGGTCACGAGTTTCGCCATCCTGATCGCGGCCTCGTTCGACTCCGCCCCGGTGGTCAGCAGCAGCGCCTTTTCCAGCGGTGACGGCAAGGTCTCGGCCAGCCGTCGCGCGAGGTCGACGACGGGGCGGCTCAGCATGCCGCTGAACAGATGGTCGAGCGAGCCGATCTGCCGCCGTACGGTCTCGACGATCTCGGGATGCGAATGCCCGAGGATCGCGCTCATCTGCCCGGACGTGAAGTCGAGGATCCGCCGCCCGGATTCGGTGAACAGGTAGCTCCCGGCGGCGTGGTCGATGATCTCGCGGGTGAAATCGCCGGCCCCGGCGTAGCGCACGAGATGCCGGTCGGCGTCGGCCCAGAAACGGTCGGCGGTGGACAGGTCGGTGTGGGGAGCAGCCATGTCTCGACGGTAAGTCGGAGCCGAGCGACACGTCCAGCTCACGATTCCGGCTGTGCTGTTCGGCTGATCCGTACAACAATGGCCTCATGCTCAATCCGTGGAGGCTCAGCCTGCTGAGCAGGCTGGACACGCTCGGCACCGTCCGCGCGGTCGCGAAAGCGGCCAACCTGAGCGCGTCGAGCGTGTCCCAGCAGCTGGCGGTCCTCGAGGCCGAGACGCGCACGCAACTGCTGGAACGCACCGGCCGCCGCGTCCGGCTGACCCCGGCCGGCCGGATGCTGGCCCGCCGCGCGAGAGCGATCCTCGACCACATGGACACCGTCGAGGCCGAGTTGCGTGGTCTCGGTGAGGGACCGGCGGGCCTCGTCCGCCTCGGTGCCTTCCAGAGCGCCATCCACACCATCGCCGTCCCGGCGGTGAACCGGCTGGCCCGCTCGCATCCGCGGCTCCAGATCGAACTGCTCGAACTCGAACCGCACGTGAGCATGCCCGCGCTCCGCGTCGGCGACGCCGACGTCATCATCACCACCACGGACTTCGTCGAGCAGCCGCTGGGGCCCGACATCGACCTGGTACCGCTCGCGACCGACCCGATCGTGCTCGTCGTCCCGCCCGGCCATCCGGCCGACGGCCGGGGCCCCGCCGACCTCGCCGCCTACGCGAGCGAGCCATGGGCGTTCGACATCCCCCAGTCGTACATGGCGAACCTCGCCACCCGGCTCTGCCGCGAAGCCGGTTTCGAGCCGCGCGTGATCGCCCGGTTCAGCAACTACATGATGACCTTGCAGCACGTCGAGGCCGGGCTTTCGATCGCGCTCCTGCCCGGCCTCGCCGTCGACAAGCGCTACCGCGTCGCCACCCGCGAGCTCGCGACGCCGGTCGATCGCTCCATCACCGCGGCGATCAGGCGCGGGTCCGCGCCTCGCGCCGCTGTCGACCTGGTTCTCGAGGCGATCCGGAGCCATCCGGAACTGCCGCTGTGAACCCGTGCCGTCGCGCCACCAGCACCACGGCCAGCGTCGGCACGAGCAGCACCAGGACGCTCCAGGGCAACGACTCCGCGCCGAAGCCGTCGAGGAGGACACCACCGGCGATCCCTCCGGCCGCCATCGCCGCGTTCCACAGGGTGACCAGCATGGCCTGCGCGATGTCCGCCGCGCCGCCCTTGTCGCCCGCCTGCGCGGCGGCGGTCTGCAACAGCGTCGGGACGCCACCCCAGCCGAGCCCCCACAGGGTCACGGCGACGTAGACGAGTGCCGGACTTTCGCCCAGCAGAGCCAAAATCGTCGCACCGAGCGCCACGAGGACGGTGCCGGCGACGGTCAGCGCCCGCAGCCGCCGGTCGATGTGGACGCCGACGAGCCAGATGCTGACCATCGAAGCCAGCCCGAACACCAGCAGGATCCGGTCCACCGAGCCGCCCATCGACACGTGTCCGAGGAAGGTGGCGATGTAGGTGTAGAGGATGTTGTGCGCCAGCACGAACGTCAGCGTCACGAACAGGACCGCGGCCACGCCCGGCACGGCGAGGGTCCTGCGCACCGGGAGCCTGCCGCCCTTGTCCTGCCCGGGGAAATCGGGGACGGCCAGCGCGATCCAGCCGAGCAGGGCGAGTGCGAGCGCCGACATCAGCGAGAACGTCACTTGCCAGCCGAAGACGCCGCCCAGGAAGGTGCCGGCGGGGATGCCGAGCGAGAGTGCGAGTGGGATGCCGGTCATCACGACGGCGATCGCCTTGCCCTGCACCGGTTCCGGCGCCAGCCGCCGGGCATAGCCTGCCAGCAGCGCCCAGACCACGCCCGCCGCGATCCCGGCGACGAACCGCGCGCCGAGGGTCAGGGGATAGTTCGTGGACAGCGCCGTGACCGTGTTGGCGACGGCGAAACCGGCGACTCCGGCCAGGAGCAAACGTTTGCGGCGCCAGCCCGCGGTCGCGGCGGACAGGGGGATCGCGGTGAGCGCGGTGCCGATCGCGTACACCGTCACCAGCTGCCCTGTCGCCGCTTCGCCCACGCCGAGGCCGGCGCTCATCGCGGGCAGCACCCCTGCAGGCAGGGCTTCGGTGAGGACGGTGACGAACGCCGCCGTGGTCAGCGCGAGCAGCGCGCCGAGCGGGAGTTTCGAAGTCATGCCTCGTATGCTCGAACCATCACATAGATGTGAAGGTCAAGTCGGCCGGGGTGAGGTGGCGCACATGCGGATCGGGGAGCTGTCGGAGCGGACGGGGACGTCGCGCCGTCTGCTGCGGTACTACGAAGAGCAGGGTCTCATCATCTCGGAGCGGCTGGCCAACGGCTACCGCGACTACGCCGAGCCGTCGGTCGACCGGGTCATCCAGGTCCGCGGCCTGCTCGACGCCGGGCTGCCGACCAGGATCATCAAGCAGATCCTGCCGTGCCTGGACAAACCCCGGCAGATCTACTTCCCGGACGCGACCGCCGAGATGCTCGAAACCCTGGAGGCCGAACGCGACCGGATGACCCGGCGGGCCGAATGCCTGCTCCGCAACCGGGACGCCATCACCGAGTACCTCGACGCCGTCCGCGCCTACGATCCCGCGTCCTGAGCCGGAGGGACTTTCCTCGCATCGGTCTTGACAGGCTGAGAAAGCGCTTTCAGGATGTGCTCAGGAAAGCGCTTTCAAAGGAGAACGGATGACCACGCGGAAACTCGGCGTCGTGATGAACGGCGTCACCGGGCGGATGGGCTATCGGCAGCACCTGGTGCGCTCGGTCCTGGCGATCAGGGAGGCCGGCGGGGTCGAGCTGGCCGACGGCTCGCGGGTCCAGCTGGAGCCGGTCCTGGTGGGGCGCAACGCGGACAAGCTCGAAGAGATCGCCACCCGGCACGGGCTGACCCGCTGGACCACCGATCTCGACGCCGCGCTCGGCGACGACGATCTCCCGCTCTACTTCGACGCGCAGCTGACCGCGGTCCGCGAGAAGTCGATCATCCGCGCCATCGACGCGGGCAAGCACATCTACACCGAGAAGCCGGTGGCGGAGTCGGTCGAGGGCGCGCTCGCGCTGGCGCGGCACGCCGAGGCGGCCGGGGTCAAGAACGGCGTCGTCCACGACAAGCTGTACCTGCCCGGTCTGCTCAAGCTGAAGCGCCTGATCGACAGCGGCTTCTTCGGGCAGATCCTGTCCGTGCGCGGTGAGTTCGGCTACTGGGTCTTCGAGGGCGACTGGCAGGCCGCGCAGCGTCCCAGCTGGAACTACCGCGCGGAAGACGGCGGCGGCATCGTCGTCGATATGTTCTGCCACTGGAACTACGTGCTGGAGAACCTCTTCGGCGCCGTCAACGCCGTGACCGCGAAGGCCGTCACCCACATCCCGGAGCGCGTCGACGAGAAGGGCGACCGGTACGCGGCCACGGCCGACGACGCCGCGTACGCGATCTTCGAGCTCGAAGGCGGGGTCATCGCCCAGCTCAACTCGTCCTGGTGCGTGCGGGTCCACCGCGACGAACTGGTGGAGTTCCAGGTCGACGGCACCAAGGGCAGCGCGGTCGCCGGGCTGCACAACTGCGTCATCCAGCCGAGGGAGGCCACGCCGAAGCCGGTGTGGAACCCGGACCTCGCGGAGACGCGGTCTTACCGTTCGCAGTGGCAGGAAGTGCCGGACAACGACGACTTCGGCAACGGTTTCCGCGCCCAGTGGGAGCAGTTCGTCCGCCACGTCGTGGAGGACGCGCCGCACCCCTACGACTTCATGGCGGGGGTACGCGGTATCAGGCTCGCGGAAGCAGGCCTCGAGTCCTCACGCGAGAACCGCCGGATCTCGCTGGGCTAACGGCCGAAAACCGCGCTCGGATCCTCGGCGATCAACACCGAAATCTCCCGGATCTTGCGGTTCGTGTGCTGCGACGCCTCGGTGAGCCAGCGGAAGGCTTCTTCGGCGTTCAGCTCCAGACGTGCCATCACGATTCCCTTCGCGGTGGCGATGGCGTCCCTGGTCTCCAACGCGGCGACCAGGGTCTCCGCCTGGCGTTCGGCGGCGGCCCAGCGGGACGCGGTCAGGATGATCGCCGAGATCGCCGAGGTGAACATCGCGACCAGGGTCGCTTCCACCGGGTCGAAGGCGTTCTCCTGGAAGCTCCAGACGTTGAGCGCGCCGGCCAGCGGCTCGGTTTCCCGCCGCCGGAAATGGGACTCGTCCGGGACGAACAGCGGGCAGGCCAGCGCGGTCCGCACGCCGAGCTGCTCGGCGGCGGTGGCGAAGTCCGGCCAGCGCGCGGCGGCGTCGGCGTCCAGCAGGGTCCGGACGATCGTCCCGCTCTCGGCGGCCTTCAGGCAGGGCCCCTCGTCCGCGGTGTACTGCGCCTTGTCCAAGGGAAGGAGGGAATCGTCGGTGGCGGCGACGGTGCTCGGTTCGTTGTCGGAGTACAGCGTCACCGTGGCCGCGTCCGCGCCCGGCAGCAGGCCGACCACCTTCTTCGCCACCCGTTCCAGCAACTCGTCGCGGGGCTCGTCGAGCCGCATCGACTCCGTGAGCTCCCGCAACGCCGAAGCGGTGTCGCGAAACTGATCCATCGTGGCCCTTTCCCTCGGACGGCGGATTTCGCCGACCCCTCAGAACGTACTCGTTCCGGCTAGCCGGGCATTGGCCGATTCGGGCTAACCCGTGGCCGGTAGCCCGCCGGTTCGGTGATCATCAGGCCTTCGCCGTGGGTGAGACCGGGCAGCTGCTGGTCGAACCGGGCGACCTCGCCCAGGGGCAGGACGCCCGTCAGCTCGGCCCGGTCGCCCCGCACCACCGACCCGGTGACGAGCCCGCCGCCTTCGACCAGGCGGGAGAGCGTCGCGGGCAGTGTCCCGGCCGGCAGTTCCAGTTCGACCCGGCTGACCGGTTCGAGCACCTCGGTCCCCGCCTCCCGGAGCGCTTCTGCCAGCACGAACGGGGTGACCTTGCGGAAGTCACCCGCCGCGCTGACCGGGCTGAAGTAGCCGGTATGGGTGACGGTCACCACGCAGTCGATCACCTCCCGGCCGGACGGGCCCCGCCGCAGGGTCGCGTCGACGGTCTCCTCGATGGCCTTGTGGAAGGCGAGCGGGAGGGAACCGAGTTCGACGTCGAGGCCGAAGGTCAGCCCGGAACCGGGCGCGCCGGGGCCGACCCGCAGCCCGAGCGTCGCGAAATACGGATTCCGCTTCTCCGTGATGAACCACACCGAATGCCCCGTGCCGATCGGCCGTTCGACGAGCACCGGCCGGGTGAGGCTGAAATCGACGTCGAGGCCGTGCTGGGCGGCGAGTGTCTCCGCGATGATCTCCTTCTGCACTTCGCCGTAGAGCCGCACCGAGATCCGGCGTGTCTCGTCGTCCTGCCGGACGGTGATCAGCGGGTCCTGTTCCGCCAGCTCCTGAAGCGCGGCGAAGACGGCGGGCGTCTGGGCGGGCAGGGCGGGAGTGACCACGGTTTCCAAGGCGGGCGGCGGAAACTGGGTGGCCGCACCCTCGTCTTCGGGGACGCCGATGAGGTCGCCGATCCGGATCTCCTTGAGCCCGGCGACCTTGGCGATCTGCCCGGCCCGCGCACGAGCCTCGACGGTTTCGTCGCCGAGCTCGAAGACGCGCACCGCGCTCACCTTCGCCTCCTTCGTGAGTCCCCGGCGATGAAACCGGACGTGGTCGCGCGCGCCGATCTCGCCGGAGAACACGCGGACATACGCGATCTTCTCGTGCGCGCGGCCGCGTTCGATCTTGAACACCGTGGCGCGCAGCCGGTCGTCCGGCACGGGTTTTCCCGCGCCGGCAAGGAATTCGCGGATACCCGAAGTCAGGCCGTCGATCCCTTCGCCGCTTCGCGCGGAGCCGAAGAAGATGGGGGAGACGACGCCGCGCCGGGTCTGGCGGACGATCTCGGCTCGGTAGTCCTCGGCCGTCAGCGTGTCTTCGAGATACGCGGTGAGGAAGGCGTCGCTGTGCTCGGCGAGCTGCTCGGCCTGCCCAGCCGGCGGGGAGAGCGGCCGGACCTTCGCGGTCGCCGTGCCCATGTCGTCGACTTCGGACATCGGCACGCAGGCGACGCCGAGGCGTTCGGAGAGATCGGAGAGGAGGCCGTCGTACCTGGCGCCCGCCCGGTCGATCTTGTTGACGAAGATCAGCACGGGGATCCGCAGCCGCTCGAGCGCGCGCATGAGCACCCGAGTCTGCGCCTGCACCCCCTCGACGGCGGACACGACGAGGACGACGCCGTCGAGCACCCGCAGCGCGCGTTCGACTTCGGCGATGAAGTCCGGGTGGCCGGGGGTGTCGATCAGGTTGACGCGCAGGTCGCCGACGCGGAACGACACGACGGCCGAGCGGATGGTGATGCCGCGACGGCGTTCCAGCTCCATCGTGTCGGTGCGGGTGTCCCCGGTGTCGACGCGGCCGAGGGTGCCGATGGCACCGGTGTGATGGAGCAGGCGCTCCGTCAGGCTCGTCTTACCGGCGTCGACATGGGCGAGGATTCCGAGGTTCAGGTACTCCATGGATGAACGGCTCCAGGGCTGTCGAAAGGTCCATACGGCTCGGGGACTCGACAGCTCGGCGCACGCCGTTCTCCTTCTTTCCGGGAAAGCACCTGGTCGCGCCGGACGTTAGCAGCGTGCTTCCGGCCGGTCACGCGATTTAGCACCGGCCGTTGACTTGCGGCGTCCCATGGGCTGTAATTCTTGAACAATTCAGCGCAAGAACATGACAAGAGTCAGGAAGATTCCGCTCAGTCCCCTCCCGGAACAGAGGAATGTCATGAGAACGAAGCGCCCACTGACGCGCGCGTCGACGTTTGCCGCCCTGTCCCTTCTGCTGGCACCACCCGCCGTAGCCGCGAGCGAAGCACCGACGACCCTCGCGACTCCTGCCGCTGTCGAAGCCGCCGACGCGACGTACACCGCCAGCAGCCAGCTGCCCGGTTACGCCGTTTCGAACGTCGGCGACGGGAACCAGGCCACCTACTGGGAAAGCACGAACAACCAGTTCCCCCAATGGATCCAGGCCGACCTCGGGGCGGCCACGAACATCGCCCGGCTCGTGCTCAAACTGCCCTCCGGCTGGGAAGCCCGCACCCAGACGTTCTCGGTGCAGGGCAGCGGGAACGGCGCGAGCTTCAGCGATCTCGCGCCGTCGGCCGGGCACCGGTTCGACCCGGCGGCGGGCAATACCGTCACCCTCGACGTCACCGGGAACACCCGGTTCGTGCGGCTGAACATCACCGCCAACACCGGCTGGCCCGCGGCCCAGCTCGCGGAGTTCGAAGTGCACGGTCCGGCGGGCGGGGACACGCAGCCGCCGTCGGCGCCGGGGAACCTCGCCTACACCGAGCCGTCGAGCGGCAAGGTCCGGCTCACCTGGTCGGCTTCGACGGACAACACCGGCGTCGCGGGGTACGACGTGTACGCCAACGGGCAGCCGCGCGGCAGCGTCGCCGGCGACGTCCTGACCTACACCGACGATCAGCCGGAAAGCGCGACCGTCGCGTATTCCGTGCGGGCCCGCGACGCGGCGGGCAACCAGTCGCCGAGCAGCGGAACGGTGACCAGGACGGGAACCCGGGCCGGGACGAATCTCGCGCTGGGCAAGCCGATCACGGCGTCTTCGGTGCAGCACAGCTATGTCGCGGCGAACGCCAACGACGATTCCGTGACCACGTATTGGGAGGGCGCGGCGTATCCGAATCTGCTGACCGTGGCGCTCGGGTCGAACGCCGATCTCGACCGCGTCGTGGTCAAACTCAACCCGGATCCCGCGTGGGCCCAGCGGACGCAGACGATCGCCGTCGAAGGGCGTGACCAGGGCGCGGCGGCGTTCACCACGCTGGTGCCCGCGCAGACGTACACCTTCACTCCGTCGAGCGGCAACACCGTGACGATCCCGGTCGGCGGCCGCGCCGCCGACGTCCGCCTGCGGATCACCGCCAACTCCGGCGCCCCGGGTGGTCAGGCCGCGGAGTTCCAGGTCTTCGGTGTCCCCGCCCCGAATCCCGACCTGACGGTCTCGGGCGTTTCGTGGTCGCCGCAGAACCCGGTGGAGACCGACGCGATCACCGTGTCCGCGACCGTGCGCAACGCCGGCACCGCGGCCTCGGGCGCGACGAACGTCAACCTGTACCTGGGCATGGCGAAGGTCGGCACGGCACCGGTCGGCGCACTCGCGGCGGGGGCGTCGGCGACGGTCTCGGCGGACATCGGCGCCCGGGAAGCGGGCAGTCACCAGATCACCGCGAAGGTCGACGAGGCCAACGCCGTCGTCGAGCAGGACGAGAACAACAACTCCTACACCGGTGCGGCGGCGCTCGTCGTCGGCCCGGTGCGGAGTTCGGACCTCGTCGCGGCCACCGCGTGGTCGCCGAACAACCCGACGCCGGGCGGCACCGTGACCTTCTCCGCGACGGTGCGCAACCAGGGCACGGTCGCTTCGGCAGGCGGCGCGCACGGCGTGACGGTGACGATCACCGATCAGAACGGCGCCGTCGTCAAGACGTTCAGTGGTTCGTACTCCGGTGAGATCGCCGCCGGGGCCACCGCGCCGCCGGTGAACGTCGGCACCTGGACCGCCGGGAACGGCCGGTACACGGTCAAGACCGTCGTCGCGAACGACGCTAACGAGTTGCCCGCCGAACAGGGCAACAACACTGGCACGCAAGCGTTGTTCGTCGGACGCGGCGCGAACATGCCATACGACATGTACGAGGCCGAAGACGGTGTGGTCGCGGGCGGCGCGTCCGTGATCGGCCCGAACCGCAAGATCGGCGACCTCGCGGGCGAGGCGTCGGGCCGCAAGGCCGTGACGCTGAACTCGACCGGCTCCTCGGTCGAGTTCACCACTCGCGCGGCCACGAACACCCTGGTGACCCGGTTCTCGATGCCGGACGCCGCGGGTGGCGGCGGGCAGAACTCGACGTTGAACGTCTACGTCGACGGCACCTTCCTGAAGGCCATCGACCTGACTTCCCGTCACGCATGGCTTTACGGGCCGGAAGCCTCTCCGCAGAACTCGCCGGGAGCCGGTCCGGCTCGGCACATCTACGACGAGGCCAGCATGCTGCTCGGCACGACCGTGCCCGCCGGACACAAGATCAAACTGCAGAAGGACTCCGGCAACGGCTTGAACTACGCGATCGACTTCGTGAACTTCGAGCTGGCGACGGCGAACGCGAACCCCGACCCCGCGCGCTACGCCGTCCCGGCCGGGTTCACCCAGCGGGATGTGCAGGCCGCGCTGGACAAGGCCCGTCAGGACCCGAACCTCACCGGTGTCTTCCTGCCGCCGGGGCAGTATCCGATGACGAACAAGGTCACCGTGTACGGCAAGCCGATCACGGTGCTCGGCGCCGGGCCGTGGTTCACGAAGTTCACCGCGCCCGCCGGGCAGGAGAACACTGACATCGGCTTCGACGCGCAGGCGAGCGCGAGCGGTTCGACGTTCGGCGGGTTCGCCGTGTTCGGGAACTACACGTCCCGCAACGACGGCCCCGGCAAGGTCTTCAACTTCACGAACGTCACGAACATGACCATCGACGACATCTGGGTGGAGCACCAGATGTGCCTGCTGTGGGCGACCAATGTGGACAACACGACGGTGAAGAACTCGCGCATCCGCGACCTGTTCGCCGACGGGGTCAACTTCACCAACGGCAGCACGGGAAACCGGGTCACCAACAACGAGGCCCGCTCCACCGGTGACGACAGTTTCGCGCTGTTCGCCGCCACGGATCTCAACGCGGGCAACCAATACGACAACGTGTTCGAGAACCTGACAGTGTTGCTCCCGTGGCGCGCGGCCGGGCTGGCAGTGTACGGCGGGTACAGCAACACCTTCCGGAACATGTACATCGCGGACACGCTGACGTACTCCGGGATCACGCTCAGCTCGCTCGACTTCGGCTACCCGTTCCTCGGGTTCGGCCCGCAGCCGACGAGCGTCCAGAATGTCTCGCTGGTCCGCACCGGTGGTCATTTCTGGGGGCAGCAGACGTTCCCGGCGATCTGGATGTTCTCCGCTTCCAAGGAGTTCCGCGGCATCCGGGTGTCCGATGTGGACATTCAGAGCCCGACCTACAGCGGCATCATGTTCCAGACGAAGTACACCGGGACCCGGCCGGAGAACCCGGTCGAGGACACGGTGCTGACGAACGTGTCGATCACCGGCGCGCACCGCAGTGGTGACGAGTTCGACGCGAAGTCGGGAATCGGGATCTGGGTCAACGAGCTGCCGGAACCGGGTCAGGGTCCGGCCGTCGGCTCGGCGACGTTCACCGGGCTCACCCTGAACGACAACGCCGAAGACATCCGGAACACGACGAGCACCTTCACCCTCGACCGCAACTGAGCCGGTGGTCCGTGAAGGCCTCCTTGAGGGACCCAGAGTCCCTCAAGGAGGCCTTCACGGAACGAGACTCGTGGGCGTTGCTGAAGTGCGGAATCCGTGCTTCACTCCTTGACATGCCGTACCGACGGACCCCGAAGACGCAGGCCAGACTGGACTCGCAGCGAGGCGAGATCCTGGCCGCGGCCATCGCGCTGCTGGCCGAGACCGGCTACGCGGGCTGCTCCATGGCCGCGGTCGCCACGCGGGCGGGCGTGGGCACCGGCAGCGTGTACCGGCAGTTCCCGTCCAAGGCCGACCTCGTCGTCGAGGTCTTCCGTGAGGTGGTCTCCCGGGAGGTCGACGCCGTCGAGGCCGCCGCGTCCCACGGCGACGTCCGCGAGCGGGTGGTCGCCGTGATCGAGACCTTCGCCGGGCGGGCGTTGAAGGCGCCGCGGCTGGCGTACGCGTTGCTGGCCGAGCCGGTCGACGCCGTGGTGGAGGCCGAACGGCTGGTCTTCCGTCGCGCGTTCCGCGAGGTGATCGCCAGGAACATCGCCGACGGCGTGAAGCGGGGGCTGCTGCCTCCTCAGGACGCGGAAGCGACCGCCGCGGCGCTGGTCGGCGCGGGCGCGGAAACGCTGGTCGGCCCCTTGGCGGGGGAGGGCGGACCGGACACGATCCCGCATCTGGTCACGTTCACCCTGCGCGCGCTGGGCGGCTCCGATGACCTTTGAGACGCTCACGTACCGCGTCCGAGACCGGAAGGCCTACCTGACCCTGAACCGCCCCGAGCGGCTCAACGCGATCAACGACGTCATGCCCCGCGAAATCCGCCAAGCCGTGGAGCGGGCCAACGAGGACGACGCGGTCCGGGTGATCGTGGTGCGCGGCGAAGGCCGGTCGTTCTGCGCGGGCTACGACCTCAAACAGTTCGCCGAGGGAGACGCCGAAGGACGCTGGAATCAAGGCCCGGTCTGGGATCCGATCAAGGACTACCGGGTGATGAAGCGCAACACCGACGACTTCTTCAGCCTGTGGCGGTCGCTGAAACCCACCATCTGCCAGGTGCAAGGGCACGCGATCGCCGGCGGCAGCGACATCGCGCTGTCGTGCGACGTGCTGATCATGGCGACCGACGCGCGTCTCGGCTATCCGCCCGCCCGGGTCTGGGGCTGCCCGACGACCGCGATGTGGGTCTACCGCGCCGGCGCCCAGCGCGCGAAGCGGATGCTGCTCACCGGCGACACCATCGACGGCGTCACCGCGGCGGACTGGGGGCTCGCGCTCGATGCGGTGGAACCCGAACGGCTCGAAGCCGCAGTCGAGGAACTGGCCGACCGGATGGCGGGCGTCCCGACGAACCAGCTGGTGATGCAGAAGCTGATGATCAACCAGGCCTACGACAGCATGGGCCTCTCCGGCACCCAGACACTCGCGACGCTGTTCGACGGCATCACCCGGCACACCCCGGAAGGCCGCTGGTTCCGCGAGTTCGCCGAACGCGACGGTTTCCACGAGGCGGTGGCCTACCGCGATTCCGGCCAGGTCATCCCGGACGGCGGCGGACCGCTGCCGGAGCACAAGGATCCAAGGAGGTCGTCATGACCGCGAACACCGAAAGCGAACGCGTCGCCGAGCGCCTGCAACGCTCCTCCGCGCGGCTCTCCTACGACCCGGACGTCGACGTCGACTGGCTGGCACCGCTCGTCGACGGCGCGTACGGCAAGGCGCCGGAACGATGTTCCTTGTACGGCACCGCATTGTGGGACCGCCTCGACGAGGACCAGCGCGCCGAGCTGAGCCGTCAGGAGGCCGCGGCCGCGGCGGCGTCGGGTATCTGGTTCGAGCTGATCCTCATGCAGGGCCTCGTGCGGCACGTCTACAACAGCGACCCGACGACCCACAACGCCCAGTACGCGCTCACCGAGATCGCCGACGAATGCCGTCACAGCACCATGTTCGCCCGCTCGATCGCGAAGAGCGGCGGCGTCGTCCGGCGCCCGAGCCGCACGGCGCACCGCGCGGGCAAGGTGTTCGGCGCGATCTGCGGTCCGGCACTGCTGTTCGCCGGTGCGATCTACGTCGAAGAGCTCGCAGACGGCATGCAACGCGAGATGATGCGCGACGACAGTCTTCAGCCGATGATCCGGATGATCTCCCGCATCCACGTCATCGAAGAGGCACGCCACATCAGCTTCGCCAAGGACGAGCTGAGCCGGGCCTGGGCCCGCCACGGCCGCGTCGGCCGCGAACTGATCCGCTGGGCGATCGCCGGGATGGCCTACGTCGCGACGTCGGAGTTGTTGCACCCCAAGGCATACACCTCTGTCGGCCTCGACCCCCGCGAAGCCCGCCAGGTCGCCACCGCGAACCCGCACTGGCGCCGGACCAAGGCGGCGTGGGCGGCCAAGGCCGTCGAACACTTCACCGAGATCGGCCTCATCGGCGGCCCGAGCCGCCGGCTCTGGCGCCGCGCCGGCGTCCTCGACTGAACAAGGAAGGCTCTCCATGTCCAAGCTTCTCGGCCTCGGTATCGCCGTGACCGGCCTCGCCCACTTCGCCGCTCCGGCCGCCTTCGAACCCGTGACGAAGATGGCCTTCGCCGACGACGTCCGCAACTGGACCTACCGCAACGGCGCCACCGAACTCGCCATCGGCCTGGCGATCGCGGCCCGTCCGACCCGGAAGGCCGGGTTCGCGGGATTGGCCGTCTACGCCGGATGGCTGGGCAGGCGGGTCCTCGCCCGGCGCTGACCTGAACCGGCACGCCTCGCCGACCGAGGCGTGCCGGTGCCCGATGATCAGGAGCCGGTCTGCTGCCTGATCCAGCTCAGGTGCTGGGCGATGCCGGTGTAGAGGGTGCTGGTGGCGCATTCGCCGCCATTGTCGCCGGGGCCGTGCGTCTCCCCGACCAGGGTCCAGCGTCCGGTGGTGCCGACGACCGCCGGTCCGCCGGAATCGCCGTGGCAGGCGGAATGCCCGCGGTCACCGGAGATGCAGACGTCGCCGGCGCGGCCACCGCCGGCGTAGCAGGAGCTGCTGGGCAGCACCCGGAGATCGATCTGGCGCAGTGTGGTCGGTGTGCTGCAGCTCGGCCAGCTCGTGCAACCCCAGCCGAGGAGCCGCGCGGTGGTGTTCGGCGCCGGATTGGCCGTGGCCATCTCGACCGGGGTGGCGCGGACGGCCGCGGACAGGTGCATGAGGGTGAGGTCCGTGCCCGGCTTGGTGACCCGGCGGTC
The DNA here is from genome assembly GCF_044765885.1 of Amycolatopsis sp. NPDC102389. Taxonomy (NCBI): domain Bacteria; kingdom Bacillati; phylum Actinomycetota; class Actinomycetes; order Pseudonocardiales; family Pseudonocardiaceae; genus Amycolatopsis; species Amycolatopsis sp. NPDC102389. Next base: position 12,060 of record NZ_JBIWKX010000066.1, on the reverse strand, counting down.
GATCCGGCCGACTTCGCCGCCGGAGTTCTTGTTCGTCGAACCGATCCGGCCCTGCGAAGCGCTTCCGCAGTGGGCGGCCGTCACAATCCATTGAGGCGCGACGAGGCTGCCGCCACAGCCGTTGCTGAGCGAGACCATGAAACTGTAGGTCTCCGTGGCGGTGGTCCCGCCGATGATCGAGGGCTGGACACCCGAGTCCGTCTGGGCTTGCGCGATTCCGGGCGTGGACACCGCGAGTGCCGCCGCCAGGATCCCGAGAGCGACTGAAGCAATTTTCCGCATGGTTGCTCACCTTCGGGCGGCCGAGCCGCCTGGTGGTCGTTGGAGGAACGAGGGCGATGCCGGCCGCCCAAAGATGTCCGACGACGGGACAGGCGGAATACCTTCCTAGGTAGTAAGACGAAAGTCGCGGATCGTTCCGGCTGTCGCCGAGTACGCGGAACCCCGGCCTGCCACCCTCTTTCCGGCGCAGGAAAGGATTTCACGGCGGAAAGCCCGGAATATTCACGGTGAAGGCGGCGGAATGGTCATCGCCGAAAGGCGCGCACTCGAAGATTATACGGTCCGTGGACGAAAACGGGTGAATGGAACAGACGGCACTTTTCTTTCAGTCGGCGAACCCGCCGAGGGACAGGACGGCTTGGGCTAGCAGCGCCGAGCTGAAGAAGGAACCGGCGAAAACGAGAAGGGTGACGACGACCGCGCGCCAGCTCAAGGTCCGCAAGATCCTCAGCTGCCGGATGGTCACGCACAGGCCGACGCAGCTGAGCACGGCGGTGGCCAGTGTCAGCAGGTCGACGGTGGACACGATCCGCAGCGTGGTCTCCGACCACGGCAGTCCCGGGACGTCCATGGCGACCCCGCACGTGGTCGGGGCCGCGGCGCTCTACCTCTCCGCGCACCGGAGCGCCACCCCGCAGCAGGTTCGTGACGCCCTGGTGAACAACGCTTCGGCCGGGTCGTCAAGAACGCGGGCAGCGGCTCCCCGAACAAGCTGCTGAACGTGTCGTTCCTCGGTTCCTGACCGACGACCCTTCTCGGTGGGCCACCGGCGCAGGCCGGTGGCCCACCGACTTTCGTCGCTTCCGGCCGGGTGGTCCGGTGATCATGATGAAGAGGTGACGCCGCCGTTTCCCGGACCGTTCGCGATCACGCTGGACGCCGCGATCGACGAGTCCGGGCTGTCCTTGGAACGACTTCAACACCACCTCGCCACCCGGGGTGTGCGACTGTCGCGTTCGGCTTTGTCGTACTGGCGGCGCGGGCGTTCGCAGCCGGAACGCGAGACGTCACTGCACGCGGTGACCCAGCTGGAACTCGTGCTGGGGCTCCCGTCAGGAGCGCTGATCTCCCAGCTCGGCCCCCGGGCACCACGCGGCCGCTGGCTCGGGCCGCCCGCGAACCGCATCGAGCGACGGCGGCTGTGGCCCGATCTCCGGACGCTGCCCGAAGACCTGCGGCCGCCGCCGGACGGGCAACTGTCCTTCTGGTCGGTCCACGACCGCATGGTCCTCGACGAGTTCGGACGCGAACACATACTGCACGTCCGGCTCGTCGCCGAAGCCAAGACCGACGGGGTCGACCGGCTCATGACCTACTACCAGGCCGACAATCCGCTCGACGAGGAGCCGGTTTACCGCGACGTCCGGTGTGCGCGGCTCGGCCGGGTCCATGTGGACACCGGCAGCGGGATGGTCGCGGGCGAGATGCTGCTGGACCGCACGCTCGGGGTGGGCGAGGTGACCGCCCTGGACTACGAGATCCGATTCCCGCCCGGCGCCCGTCTCGACCACTACCACCGGCGCTTCACGAGACCGGCCGCGGAATACCTCTGCCAGGTCCAATTCGGCCTGCGGGTTCCGAAACGGGTGCGCGCGTACGAACAGCGGGCGCTCTCGGGCCCCCAGCGTAAAGGAACCCCGCTGAGTATCGGGACCACTCGGATGCTCACGTTGGCGATGCGTGATCTGGGCCCTGGCATCCAAGGCGCGTGCTGGGACTGGTGAGGTAATTCTGTGAACAGCGGACGCCGACCTGGGCTTCTCTGCCCGGTCGGCGCCGACGTTCACAGAAACCTGGTCCGGCGGAACACGCGGCGCTAGGTTCACGACGTCATCCTGATTCCATCGCGCGGAAAGAAATCCCCTGCGTCGATAGGCCTTTCCGGATCGTGCGACTCCATTCCCTTCATTTCAGCGGAGGAACCATGCGTTCATTCACCCGCCGGGCCTTCCTGACCGCGACGGCCGTGACCGCCGCGGTCGCCCTGACTCCCGCGGTGTCCATCGCCGCACCACAGAATTACTCGATCGGTGCCCGTGACTACGAAAAGGCAGGCCCACACGGGTCCGTCAAGGCCGCCGGCGGCGCCGCGCACACGCTGTACTACCCGGCGGACCTCGGGAGTGACGCCTCCGCTCACCCGGTGCTGATCTGGGGGAACGGCACCGGTGCGACGGTCGAACAGTACGAACTCCTGTTCACCCACCTCGCGAGCTGGGGCTACGTCGTCGCGGCGGCGAACACCGGCCAGTCGGGCTCGGGTAAGGAAATGCTCGACGGAGCCAAGTACCTGATCGCGGAGAACTCCCGTGAGGGCAGCGTTTTCCACGGCAGGATCGACGCCGGTCGGATCGCGGCCGCCGGGCACTCGCAGGGTGGGGGCGGTGCGATCGCCGCCGGTGCGGACCCGTTGGTCAAAACCGTCATCCCCGTCATGCCGGGACCGCAGGGCAACGTGAACAACCTGCACGGCCCGGCGTTCTTCGTGTCCGGCCAGGCGGACACCGTCGTCCCCGCGTTCTACGTCCACAGCCGGTTCTTGGCTTGCGACCAGGTGCCCGCGGTGTACGGCCAGCTGAGGGGCGCCACGCACTTCCTGCAAGGAGAGACCCGCTACCGGGTGGTGGGCGCGTTGACCGCGTGGCTGCAATACCACCTCGCCGGCGAACAGACCGCGAAGAGCGTCTTCTTCGGTGCGAACCCCGGGCTCGCCCAGGACGACGACGGCTGGTCCGAGTTCAAGCGCAACAAGGCCGCGAACGCCGCGTAGGCGGATTGGGTCAGGGTCCTTACTTATCGCCTTCGTGCTGGTCAGTGCCGACGGCCGAGTGGAAGGTGTAGGGACTGCCTGCCGAAGGGAAGACCGTGTCGAAGCGAGTCCAGGGGGCTGTGGTGTCCGCTCTCGAATTGCACTTGGTCAGGGAACGCATGGTGGCGGGTGTGGCGCGCCGGATGGCCACCATGCCGGACGTCGCCCCGTACCTGCGGGGTTCCTCACGCGACGCGGCGGAGGTTCTGTTCGACTGTCTTGTCGACCTGGCACGGCCACACTGATGACGAGCCGCCCGGAATGGCCCGAGGTGGTCAAGGAGGTCGACCGGCCTGCCGCGTTCGTCGTGGTCGAGGGCGAACCCGGCGCCGGCCGGACGACGTTGCTCGGCAGGCTGGGCCGTCACGAACGGCAGGACTCCGTCGTGCTCGAGGCACGTTGCGCGCGCCTGGCGGACTCCGTCCCGCTCGGGCCGGTACTCGAGGCCTTGAAGGCGGCTACCGTCGAATGGGCCGCAGCGGCATCGAGGCTGTCACCCCTCGCGGGCTGTCTCCGGCCACTGCTTCCGGAACTCGACGCCGTGCTGCCGCCGCCCCTGGAGGCGGCCGACTCGCGTGCGCTGGTCTTCAGGGCGTTGCGTGAACTGCTGACGCTGCACGAGCGCACCGTCCTCCTCGTCGACGACGTCCACGACGCCGACGAGGAGACACGCGATCTCCTGCGTTATCTGGCGGCCTGCCCCTCACCGCGCCTGGCGGTCGTGACCGGTTCGGTGCCCCGCCGGCGGCAACCCGTACCCGGGGCCACCTGGTGGCCTCCCCGGACGGGCGTGACCGCGCACTTCACCTTGGAGCCGCTGGAGATCGAGCAGGTCGCCGAGCTGGTGGACTCGCGTGGACTCGCCGAGCGGATCCACCGGCGGACCGGCGGGGTCGCCGGCGCGGTCGACGCCGTGCTGAAGGCGATCGCGGACGTCGCGGACGAGCGGTCCGCGACGAAGCTCGCCGAGTCCGTTCTCCCGTCGGCCTGGACCGCGTCAGTGGCCGCGCGGCTCGCGGACACGTCGCCCGGTTGTGCGTCGCTGGTCGAAGCGGCGGCGGTGCTGGGGTATCCGGCGGGAAGCCGCGCGCTCGCGGAGGTGTCCGGTGTGGACGGTGATGGGATCGTCGACGCCTTGATGTGCGCGCTGGACGCCGGATTCCTGCTGGATCTGGGGCGGGACCGGTACAGGATTCGCAGTCCGTTGCTGGCCGACTCCGTTTACGACTCGATTCCGGGACCGCGCCGATGCCTGATGCACACGCGTGCCGCGGAGCTTCTCGCCGCCGACACGGAACCGGCCGCGGTGCGGATCGCTCGTCATCACCGCGAGGCGGGTGCACTGGACGAATGGATCCGGTGGACCTCCGCCGCCGTCGACAGCGCGGCGGCGGAGGGAAGTCCGGACGTGGCCGTCCGGCTGCTCGCGGCGGTGCTCGGGGATCCGGGATTGTCGCGAGCGGGAAGGGAGAAGTTCGCCGTCCGGCTCAGCAGGGAGATGGTGCACGGCCTGGTCGACGAGGACACTGTGCGGCTGCTCCGCGGCGCGGTGCGCGATTGGTCGCTGAGCAGGACGGCAAGGGGCGAAATCCGGCTGAACCTCGGCAGGGTCCTGATCAACCAGGCCGGGCAGGTGGACGCCGGGCGCTCGGAGATCGAACTCGCCCTCACCGATCTCTCCGGCAAACGCGCGCTGCTCGCCCGCGGCCTGGCCACGCTGGCACTACCCCATGTCGGAGCGGTGTCGGTCGAGGAGAACCTGCGCTGGCTCGACCAGGCGGAGCAGGTGAGCAAGGGCATCCGCGACGTCGAGGTGCTCGCCGCGGTGACCGCGAACCGGATGTCCAGCCGGATGCAGGTGGCCGATCCCGGCGTCTGGCAGGACGTCGGCGACCCGCCGGACTCGCCGCCGTCGGCGGACGTGCGACGGCAGGTCAGCCGTACCTACATCAATCTCGCCGACGCGGCCGCGTGGAACGGCCACTACCCGGTCGCCCGGACGTATCTCGCGACGGCACGCCGCCTGATCCACGATGAGCACCAGCCGTATCTGGAGGCGCTGGCGGACGGGGCCAGGCTCCGGATCGACGTCGCGACGGGAGCCTGGACGCAGGTGGAGACCGAGGCCCGTCACCTGGCCGAGCGGGTCGGCCATCAAAGCTCGCTCGCCGCGGAACCGTTGCTCGCACTCGGCTGGCACGATTTCGGGCTGGGACATCGGGCGTCGGCACTGAGCAATTTCGACGCCGCTTTCGCCCTCGCCGGTGGAAGTGTTCCGCTGCAGGCGTCCGCGTTCGCCGGGCGAGTGGCGGTGCTCCTCGCGGCAAAGGATCTCGCCGCGGCACGGCGGCTCACGGAATTCGGTCTGGACAGTCTGCGCCGTAAGAACAACTGGGTCTGGGCGGCGGAGCTGATGCCCTTGGCCGTGCGGGTCATGCTCGACCGGCAGGAGGCAGGCGCCGCCGGAGAGCTCGTGGCCGAGTACCGGCAAGGCATCGCCGGTCGCGACGCGCCACTGGCGCACGCCGCGGAGATCCTCTGCCGGGGCTTGCTCGCCCGCGCCCGTCCAGCCGAAGCCGCCGAACTGTTCGGCCAGGCGGCCAAGGCATATCACTCGTTGCCTCGACCCTACGCCGCCGCGGGCGCGGACGAACTCGCCGGTGAATGCCATCTCGAACTCGATGACCAGGAGCGGCTCCTGGGTGCGTTCACCTCGGCCGAGACGACCTATCGTGCGCTCGGGGCCCTTGTGGACGCTCAGCGGTGCCGCCGGATCCTGGTCCGCCGCGAGGATCCCCGCACCCCGCGGCGCGGGCGCCGAGGCTACGGCCAGGCTCTGTCACCCCGCGAGCGTGAAGTCGTGCTCCTGGCGGCGCGGAATCTCACCAACCGGCAGATCGCGGAACGGCTCTTCCTGTCGGCGCGCACGGTCGAGGTCCACATCGGACGGGCGCTGAGCAAACTCGATCTGCCTTCACGTGCGGTGCTGAGCGAGGAATTGCTGCGCACCCGGCTCTCCCTGCCGCACGACTCGACGACGGCCTGACCACATTCGTGTGCCCGCGTCAATAAATAGGGGCCCGCATCTGTTTTCACTACTGTCCTGAATAATTTTCCGCGATCGATGTAGCGGCTGTTTGCAGTGAGAAAAGCCCTGGTCGGGGCGTTGCGTCATTTAATTGAGTAGTCGCCACGAGCGGACCACTATTGTTTCTCCCGGCCCGAAATTTCACAGTTGTCGCAACGTGGTCGCGATCACGTTCGTCTCTCTCCCTGCCTTTCCCCGCTTCAGCGGAGTATGCCGATGGGTGAACGTTCCCGTTCTCGAAGGGCCGCCGTGGTCGCCGGCCTCGCCCTTGCTCTTTCCGCCACCGCACTCGGGCTTCCCGCCACCGCGTCGCAAGGGAGCCAAGCGATCCTGAAAGGCGGGCCCGCGGCGATCCCCGGCGCCTACCTGGTCACTCTCAAGGCGGGACAGGCCACCACCGCGAACGTCCAGGCACTGGCAGCAGGCTATGGCGGACAGGTCACGCGCACCTACGACGCCGCGCTGCGCGGTTTCGCGAGCCGGATGACCGAGGCGCAGGCGGCACGGCTCGCCGCAGACCCGGCGGTCGCCTCGGTCGAGCCGGACGGCATCGCGTACGCGACCGACGTCCAGAACGATCCCACCTGGGGCCTGGACCGGATCGACCAGAAGGATCTGCCGCTCGACAAGAAGTACGGCTACGCCGACAAAGGCGACGGTGCCACGGTCTACGTCCTCGACACCGGGACGGACTACCGGCAGAGCGAGTTCGGCGGGCGCGCGAGCAGCGGCTACGACTTCGTCGACAACGACGGCGACGCGTCGGACTGCCACGGCCACGGCACGCACGTCGCCGGCACCGTCGGCAGCACGACCTACGGTGTCGCGAAAGGCGTGAAGATCGTCGCCGTCCGCGTGCTCGGCTGCAATTCCAGCGCGCCGTGGTCGACGATCGTGTCGGGGATCGACTGGGTCACGAAGAACGCCGAGAAGCCCGCGGTGCTCACGATGAGCATCGGCGGCGGCGCGACGTCCACTGTGGACCAAGCGGTGCGGGGCGCGGTCCAGGCCGGGATCACCGTCACGGTCGCTGCGGGCAACGAGGGGCAGGACGCCTGCAACGTCTCGCCCGCCAGGACACCGGAAGTGATCACGGTCGCCGCGAGCGACAGCCAGGACAAGCGCTCGATCTTCAACTCCTCGCAGTCGTCGAACTACGGGACCTGCACCGATCTGTTCGGACCGGGCAGCAACATCACCTCGACCCGCAACGGCGGCGGCACGCAGCAGATGAGCGGCACGTCGATGGCCACCCCGCATGTCGCGGGTGCGGCCGCGCTCTACCTGACCGCGAACCCGTCGGCCACCCCGGCGGGGGTCACCAAGGCGCTGCTCGACAACGCCACCCCCGGCAAGATCTCCGACGCCAAGGGATCACCGAACAAGCTGCTGTACACCGGTTTCCTCGGTGGGGGCACGCCGAACCCGCCGTCCTGCGCGGGCGGCACCAGCGCCGACGACGTCGCCGTCCCGGACGCAGGTGAAGCCGTGGGCAGCACCGTGACCATCGGATCCTGCGACGCGAAGGGAACCTCCGGCACGTCGGTGGCCGTGGCGATCAAACACCCGTACACGGGCGACCTGAAGATCGACCTCGTCACGCCGAGCGGCAAGGTCGTCAACCTCAAGCAGGCGGGCGGCGAAAGCACCGTCGACCTCGCCAAGACCTACACCGTCGACACCTCGGGCGAGAACCGTTCCGGTGACTGGAAGCTGCGTGTCCAGGACGTCTACCGGTTCGACACCGGCGTGCTCGACAGCTTCGGCCTGACCTTCTGATTTCATCCCTGCTGAAAGGAAACACCGTGAAAAGGAAAAGAGTTCTCGGACTGCTGGCACTGGGTGTGGCGGCGCTGTCGATCCCCGTGGCCGGCGGAACCGCCGGGGCGACGCCCCAGCCGACCGCTTCGGCGATCGCTCCCACCGATGCCGCCCCGGTTCCCGACGGCGCCCACGCCCAGGGCATCGGCGGCGTGCCCGCTTCGGTGAAGGACTATCCCTTCGCCATCGCGGCTCTGCGTGAGGGCGGCTCCAGGCCGAAGGGACAGAGCTGCAGCGGTTCCGTCGTGGCGCCCCGCAAGGTGATGGTCGCGGCGCACTGCAAGGAACTGGCCGGGGAGAAGTCCGTCCTTTATGGACTCGACGATCTGGTGAGCACCGGCGGCACGCAGCTCAAGGCCGTCGACTACAAGGTCCACCCGAAGTTCACTCAGCCCTGGTACGGCTACGACGTCGCCATCATCACCACTGACGCGGACATCCCCGTCCCCGCCGGCGGTTACGCCAAGGTCGCCACCTCCGCCGACACCGGCCTCGAAGCGCCGGGCAAGGACGGTTTCAGCCTGGGCTACGGCAAGAAGAGCTACAACGACAGCCCCGCCGACGTCACTTTGCAGAAGCTGACCCTGCCGATCGTCCCCGCGAACCAGTGCACCGGCGTCGAGAACGGCGTCGACCCCAAGACGATGATCTGCGCCGGGTACTCCGACGGCCGCAAGACCGTGTTGCCCGGTGACAGCGGCGGCCCGTTCATCGTCAACGGTGTCGTCGTCGGCATCACGTCGTGGAGCCGCAGCGACTTCCGGTGGTACAGCGTCTACAGCCGCCTGAACAACGAAATGGGCGACTGGGTCAAGCAGCAGATCGGCGAAGTCCCCAGCACCGACAAGTTCACCCTCGCGGCCTCGCCGGGCTCGGCGAAGGTCGACCCCGGAAAGTACGTCTCGACGTCGATCACCAGCAAGCCGGGCAAGAACGGCGCCGAGGACGTCGCGCTGACCGCGTCGGGGCTCCCCGACGGTGCCAAGGCGACCTTCCAGCCCTCGACCATCAAGTCCGGAGACACCGCGAAGCTCACGATCGAGACCGCGGCCGGCACGCCCGAACGGGACTACACGATCACCGTCTCCGGCAAGGGAACGACCGACACCGTGACCACCACGCTGACGCTCACCGTCGGCAAGGGCGGCAGCGAACCGAGTGACCTCAAGGTGGCGCTCAACCCCGCGTCGGGCAGCACCCGCGGCGGCTTTCTGATCAGCACCAAGGTGTCCGTGACCGGTGGCAGCGGTTCCATCATGCTCTCGGCCGCCGGTTCGGGCCTGACGTTCGCGCCGACCTTCAACCCGCAGACCATTTCCAGCGGCGGCACCTCGACGATGCAGGTCTTCGCGCCGTTCAAGGCGGGGACCTATCCGATCACCGTGACGGCGAAGGACGGCTCCGGCAAGGCCTCGACCGCCACGTACACGCTCACCGTCCAGTGACTTCCCGTCGATCCTGAGGTGATCATCCATGCGTAAATTACTGCTGACTTTGGGCGCGTTGACTCCCTTGCTGGCGCTGGGCATCGGAAACGCCGTCGCGTCCGAGGCCGAAGGTGTTGTGGTGCAAGCGAAACAGCACTACGGCGACCAGTACATCGTGGTACTGAAGGACGGCGTCGCGACCGCGCAGGCGTCGGCGTCTTCGCTGACCGGACGCTTCGGCGGTGAAGTGCGGTCCACCTGGTCCGCGGCACTGAACGGCTTCTCGGTGAAGAAGATGACCGAGCAGCAGGCTCGGCGGCTCGCGGCGGATCCGTCGGTCAAGGCCGTCTATCAGGACGGCACCGCCCGCGGCGCCGACACGCAGGCGAACCCGACGTGGGGCCTGGACCGCGTCGACCAGAAGGCCCTGCCGCTGGACAAGAAGTACACCTACAACAACAGCGGTGAGGGCGTCACCGCGTACGACCTCGACAGCGGCATCAACCCCGACAACCCGGAGTACGAAGGCCGCGCCAGCCTCGGCAAGGACTTCATGGGCGGCGACGGCAGGGACTGCCACGGCCACGGCAGCCACACCTCCGGAACGCTCGGCAGCAAGACCTACGGTGTCGCCAAGAAGATCAAGATCGTCGGGCTGAAGGTCTTGGGTTGCAACAACTCCGGACCCGACTCGGGCATCATCGACGCCGTCGACTGGGTGACGGCCAACGCGAAGAAGCCGGCCGTGGCGAACATGAGTCTCACCATGGACGCGCCCGGAGTGGGCGACGACGCGCTCAAGAAGTCGATCGCGTCGGGCGTCGTCTACGGTGTCGCGGCGGGCAACGCGTCGACCGACGCCTGCGACACCAGCCCCGCCCGCGTGCCGGAAGCCATCACGGTGAACGCCACGGACTCCAGCGACAACCGGTCGTCGTTCTCGAACTACGGTCCCTGCACGGACATCTTCGCGCCGGGTACCAACATCACGTCGCTGAGCCCGAGCAACGGCGGGTCCGCGGGGATGAGCGGGACCTCGATGGCGACGCCGCACGTCGTCGGCGCGGCCGCGCTCTACCTGGCGGCCAACCCGTCGGCGACACCGAAGCAGGTGCGCGATGCCTTGGTGAACAACGCGTCGGACGGGGTCGTCAAGAACCCGGGCAGTGGCTCGCTGAACAAGCTGCTGAACGTGTCGTTCATCGGTGGCGGCGGCCCTGGACCGACGTGCGGGACGAAGTCGAACACCACGCCGGTGGCGATTCCGGACGCCGGTGCCGCGGTGACGAGCTCGGTCACGCAGGAGGGTTGCGACGGCAGGGCGTCTTCGTCGCTGCAGGTCAAGGTCGACGTCAGCCACACTTACACGGGTGACCTGGTGCTCGACCTGATCGGGCCGAGCGGCAAGGTCTACCGGCTGAAGGGTTCCGGCGGGGTCGGCTCCGCGGGCGGTGTCCACGAGACGTACACGGTCGACGCCTCCGGTGAGAACGCCAACGGCACCTGGAAGCTCAGCGCCCAGGACGTCTACAAGTTCGACACCGGTTCGATCGACGGGTTCACGGTCACCTTCTGACCGGCCACCGCGGTCACCGGCCGCGGAACGAAGCCTGGTGGGCCACCGAAAGGAAGGCGGCCCGCCAGGCTTTCCGCGTCGAGCGGAGAAGAAGACCGGAATGGAGTGACGGATACGGCTTCATTAGGCCCCGTACACGATCAAAGCCCACCTGCAAGATCCTCTTTGCGAAGAATCCTGCAGGTGGGCTTTGATTTCTTACTGTGCGCCATCAGGGACTCGAACCCCGAACCCGCTGGTTAAGAGTCGGAACCTTGGCGTGTCGGACGGTGTCAAATGATGTCGAACAAGACCTTTTCGTCTGGTCGCGGGGCAGCCGCTGTGTCGGGGTGTGTCGCCTGGTGTCGGACTGTTTCGGATCTCTCGGGCGCGTCTCGGGCTCGCGTGTGTCGGGTTCTGCCGTTTGCCTTCTGGCGGGGTGAGGGCGGTGGTCGCTGTGATCCGGCGGTCAGCAGCGAGCGCGACGCTGGTGTCTGGTCGGAGGTAGTGATCAACCGCGGTGGTCGAGCCAGTCGTCGGTGTCGCGGTGTCGGTTGAGCCCGACCGCGTCGAACTCGTCGTGATGGTTGCCATTGTCGACTCCGAGGCGTCGGAGAGCCTGTGAGATCGGAGTGCCGTCAGGCGGAGTCGCCTGCTTCTCCGGGAGGTGGAGCGGACCGAGGACAACGTGCCCGCAGTCCCACACTTGCGCGTTCTGCGAGCCTGCCCCTCCGAAGTACTCGGCCTCGATGTAGGCAACAGGACCGTCCGTCGAACAAGCGGCCAGCTCGCGGTCGAACCCTGCGGGCATCTTCCAGAATCTGCTGAGCCAGGGTGCGTCGGTGATGGTGACCGCATCGAAGAGTGCGTCGGTCAAGGGGAGCAGTGACAAGTGCTGGCCGAGCGGCACGATGTGTGCCTCGTCGGTAACACTGACCAGCTTGCTCAGTAGTGGATGACTGGCGACGACGGCTTGCAGGTAGTGAGGTTGTCCCCGGGAACCGGACACCGGGGTTTTATGCCACGAGGGCGAGATCTTGACGATAGCTTATGCGGGTTTCGTGGGGTGTTTGGTAGT
>NZ_JBIWKX010000065.1:0-43495 GCF_044765885.1 Amycolatopsis sp. NPDC102389 | reverse complement strand
CCTGCGAACGCTGAGAAAGCCGCCGCGCGTCCGTCACCCGCACCTTCGAAGCCACACCACGATCATGACATATTTGCCTTACGTGTCAATAACCCAATGCCGCGTAGCGTAAATCGGTCAGGCTGCGCGGGTGAGTCCGCGTAGTCTGATCGTGGGTGGGTCGGTGTGGCGGGTGCTGGCGGGTTCGGTGCGTTGTTTGGCGCGGTATGCGTTGTGGCGTAGGCGTTTCACGGCGCGTGGGCAGGTGCGGTGCCGTCGTGGGGGAAGGGGTTTGCGGGTGATGTCGGCCAGGATGGCGGGGAGGGCGTCAGTCCAGTCCTGAGGGGGAAAAGCCCGCCGTGCCGGTGGCGGTGCGGCGGGTGATGCGCAGGACTCGGCTGTAGCTGATCCGGTCGGGGTCGAGGTCGGCGGCCTCGGCTGCTCGGGCGATCAGGACGGACAGGGCGTAGTGGACGGTCAGCCAGGCCCAGATTTCCTGGTGCACCAGGTCCGGCAGCCGGGACCGCAGGAGTTTCCCGGGGCCGCGGAGATGGGTTTTGAGCTGGTCGTTCGCGGTTTCCTGTTCCCATCGTTGGTGGTAGGCGGCGGCGAGTTCGTCGGCGGCCGCGTCTGCGGGATCGGTGATGCTCGACAGCAGCACGATCAATTCCCCGGTGCCGTTGCCCTCCCGGTCCGGGATGTCGTATTCCACGACCCGCACCAGATGCGCCTCGTCGGGATGGATGTCCTGCCCGGCCTCGGCGGCGGCGAGGATCTGCCGCCGGCGGCCGGCGCCGCGGACCTTCGGGCTGATCAGGACCGTCAGATAGGTTCCGTCGGGCAGCACCGTGACCACCGGCAGGGCGAGCTGGGCAGGTGCCCGCCACAACAGTGCCGCGCCGGTCGCGGCGGCGGTGTCCCACGCCTCCCAGCTATAGAAGCCACGGTCGGCGGTCAGCAACTCGTCCGGGCGCAGACGCGGATAAAGCCGCTGCGCCAAGGTGTTCTCCCCGACCGCATAGGCACCGACCTCGCCCGCGAGGAAGGCGTGCGTTCCGCACTCGGCCACAGCCACCACCCGCGCCTTCGGGAACGCCGACCGGTTCCCGCCCGATCCGGCATAGCCGAACTCCCCGGCATTGCCCGGAGTGTCGGGCAGATCGACCTCGAACCCGTCGATCGCCAGCAACCGCCACCCACGCAGCCACGCACCCCGGGTGTCCGAGGTCGCCACCGGCGCGGCCACACCCTCGAACACCTCACTCATCACCTTCGGCCCCAACCGTTTCCGGGCCTGGGTGATCCCGCTCGCCGTCGGAACAGCCCACGACGCGTCCCAGCACCCCCACCGCGACAACGAACCCGTGACCTTGGTCGCGACCTCTTCATAATCATCATCGGGAAACAGACACAGCGCCATCGTCAGATACGCCACCACATGCGGCGGCAACTTCCCATCCGACCGCTTCGCCCCCACCCCGCACCCAGCGACAGCAGCATCGATCACATCCCGGTCCACCGCCGCCACCAGCACACCCAACGACACCTGATCCGGACCGGCCGCCACACCCGAGCTCATAACCCACGATCAGAACAGCTCAACCCACACCAACCCCGCCGCCACGCCGAAACCCAACCCCACCACCAAGATCAACTTAAGCTACGCGGCATTGGGTTCTAACCCTCATTGCCACTCACGACTCCGGCCCGGATCGTACATATAGCCATGAACCGGACACCGTGCAGTCGGAAACTGTCCCTTGTGGACACTCGGCGGCGCTTGGACGTCAGCGGAGAGAGCCCACGCCACGTTTGACTTACCCCTCGTTAAAACCATCCTCTCCGCTCACGACCCACCGAAAACCGTACAAATACGCATCAAAAGGACCCCGGCCATCAAGCCGTCACTCGCGTGTCTGGAGCCGTCTTTCACGTGATTCCGGGCGAATGACCCACTGTGCGAGAGTTTCGCCTCCAAGCACGCGTGTTTCGCCTCCAGACACGCGAGATACGGCTCCCATCACGGGCTGCTGAGTGAGGGGACCGCCTCGGTGGCCGGGGCGGTTTCGGCCGACCGCGCCACCGGTGTCCGCGCCACATCCGGTTTCACCAGGCTCCAGACCACCACCACGGCCAGGTTCATCCCGAGCGACACCAGACCCGCGTTGAATCCGCCGAACGTCGCGCCGGTGACGTACAGGGTGATCGCGGTGAGCACCCCGGCGATCATCCCCGCCGCGACCGCGGCCGTCCGCACCCGGCGCACGAAGAGGATCGCGAGCCAGCCGGGGACGACTTGGGCCAGCAGGTTGTAGGTCAGGTTCAGGATCGTGAGCATCAACGTCGACGCGACGAGGGTCAAAACCGCCGCCAGCACCAGGAAACTCGCCACCGCGACGACCGTCCACCGTCGTTGCGCGGCGGCCGGGACGTTCGGCGCGATGTTGCGGCAGACCATGCCGCCGATGGTGAGTGCGGTCGCGGCGAGCACCAGCACGCCGGAGAGCGCGGCGCCGGCGGCGACGAGACCCAGCAGCCAATCGGGCAGCAAACCCTTGGCGGTCACCATGAACACCGTGTTCGGGTTCTTCAGATCCGGATGCGCGCGCACGCCGTAGTACGCCGCCAGCACCAGGAACGGGTAGATCAGCATGTACATCGGCATCCACACGGTCGAGCTCTTCACCGCGCGTTCGGAACGGGCCGGGAACACGTAGGCGCCGCCGAAACCGAGGTAGAACACGATGCTCTGGAACAGGATCGTCGTCATCGCGAAGGTCAGTTCCGAACCGCCCATCGTGGTCTGCGCCGCGCTGAGCACCTCGGGTCCGCTGACTTTCGCGGTACCGCCGGCGGCGATCACGACCGCCACCCCGACGAGCACGACACCGAGCAGCATGAACAGATCCTTGAGGATCGAAACGAACGCGGGCGACCGCACGCCCGAGACGGCGATGTAGACGAACGCCACGATGCCCGCCAGCACCACGCACTGCACCGGGTCCAGCCGCAGCCCCAGATTGCTCAGCACCACCTGGAGTCCGATGAACTGGTACTGCCCCCACGGGACCAGCGCGATCAGCATCGTGACGCAGGTGATCAGCTCGAGCCGCCTGCTGCCGAAATGCCGTCCGAACACGTCGGGCACGGTCATCGCGTCGTACCGTTTCGCCGCCCGCCACACCAGCGGGGCCAGGAAATAGCCCAGCGAGTACGCGAGCAGGATGTAGCCGAGGAACCAGATCCCGTAGCTCGCGCCGTGCGCGTAGATCCCGCTCGGGAACCCGATCATCGTCCCGATGCTGTACACCTCGCCGACCGCGAGGAAGTACACCAGCCACGCCGGGAACGACCGGCCGCCGACGAGGAATTCGGAGATCCCGCCGCCACGCGTCGCCCGGCCGGCCCACACCGCGAGCCCGATCGAACCCGCCATCACCACTGCCACGATCGCGATCAGCATCAGTCGTCCTCCGGGTAGTGGGCGCGGTCGAAGAAACGCCAGCTGATCCACAGGCACAGCGTGGTCAACGGGCAACAGCAGAACACCCAGAAGAACAGCGCCGGGATGCCGAGTACCGACGCCGTCGATCCGGACAGCACCAGGATTCCCGCCAACAGGGCGAAAGCGGGGACGAAAAGTCCTATGAGGACACTCGGCCAGCTGCGGATCATCGTCGTGCTCCCGTCGTCTCGCGCCGCCAGACGACCTCGCCGCCGCTGACGGTGGCCTCCACGGTCAGCTCACGGATCCGGTCGAGGTCGACGGTGGTTGGATCGCCGGACAGCACCGCGAGATCGGCGAGTTTCCCGATCTCCAGGCTGCCCTTGACGTCCTCCTCACCCGCCAGGTAGGCGGCGTCGATCGTGTAGCCGCGCAACGCGGCATCGACGTCCACGGCCTGCTCGGGGCCGAGTACCTTGCCCTGCCTGGTGATCCGGCGCACCGCGCACCAGATCCCTTCCAACGGCGGCACCGGGGTCACCGGGGTGTCCGAGTGCAGTCCGAAGTGGATTCCGCGCGAGCGGGCCGAAACCAGCGGGCTGATCCGGCGCGCCCGCTCGGGGCCGAGGAAGACATCGCGATGCCGGTCTCCCCAGTAATAGACGTGTTTGACGAAGAACGACGCGAGGACGTCGTGTGCGGCCATCCGGTCCAGCTGGTCTTCGCGCACCGTCTGGCAGTGCTCGATCCGGTGCCGCCTGCCGGTCCCCCGTGGCGAGCCCAGCCGGGAGTAGCCGTCGATGATCGCGTCGATCGCCGCGTCGCCGTTGCCGTGCACGGCGACCTGCCAGCCCGCCGCGTCGAGCGCGGCGATCCGGCGGCCGAGGTCGGCGGGTTCGAGCAGCATCATGCCGTGCTCGTCCGGATCGCAGGTGTAGCCCTCCGCGAGGCAGCCGGTCTTGCCCTGGATCGAGCCGTCGGCGACGATCTTGACGCCCGTCATCGCGAACTTGTCGTCCACGCGGGCTTCCGGCGGCTCGGGGTGGCCTTCGTCGAGGCCGGGCAGGAGACCGTCGAACAGGTAGCCGCGCACCCGGACGCGCAGTTTCCCGGCGCGCCGCAGCAGCGCGTACGCCTCCAGTTCCGCCGCGCCGCCGATGAGCCCGATCCCGGTGTCGTGCACGGAGGTCACGCCGTTGGCGAGGTACTCCTCGTCCGCCAGGAGCAGCGCCTCAGCCAGTTCGCCCGCGCTCTGACCGGGCAGCCGGGACGTGACGAGGAAGGCCGCAGTCTCGACGAGCACCCCGGTCGGCTCGCCCCGCGCGTCGCGGACGATGAGCCCGCCAGGCGGGTCCGGGGTCTCGGCGGTGATCCCGACCTCGCGCAGGGCGAGCGAGTTCGCGGTGCAGAAATGGCCGGAAACATGGGTCAGCACCACGGGATTGCGGCCGGACACCGGGTCGAGGTCCGCGCGCGTCGGGTGACGGCCGTCCGCGAGCAGCGTGTCGTCGTACCGGAATCCCCGGATCCACTCCCCTGGCCCGAGCTCCTTGGCCGCCTGGGCGACCCGGCCGACGACGTCCGCGATGGTGTCGTTGGGCGGGCTGCCGGCGTCGACCGGCGCGGCCAGCGTCATCCCGAAGAACGCCGGATGGTTGTGGGATTCGACGAAACCGGGGATCACCGTGCGCTCGGCCAGGTCGAGGACGGTGGTCTCCGGGCCGATCAGCCTGGAGATCTCCCGTTCGGATCCCAGCGCGGTGATCCGCCCGCCGTTCGCGGCCAGCGCGCGCACCCGTCTTCCCGCCGGGTCCAAGGTGAGGACGGTGCCCCCGATCGCGACGAAATCGGCGGCATCCTGGGGATCTTCTCGAACGAACTCCACCACACGGACCTCCTGGCGACGTGTCCTGGCTCACGAGGGATCTCCAGACAGTGCGGCACATCTGGCCGCCTGAACAGGTCCAGAACGCTTCGGCGCGGTGGTACCAGTTGGGCGCTCAGCCGCCGAGGAGGTCGCGGCAGGCCCGGCCGAGCAGCCGGATACCGGGGTCGATGTCGCGCAACGGGACGGCCGCGAAGCCGATCCGGAAGTGGTTCCGTGGCGGGTCGTCCCCGACGAAGAAGATGTCACCGGGCTCGATCAGGACACCGTCGCGCTCGGCGCGCTCCATCAGCGCACGGCAGTCCAGTTCGGACGGCGCGGTCATCCAGAGGCTGACCCCGCCCGGCGGGTACGCCGTCTGCGGCCACGGCAAGTGCTCGGTGACCGCGGCACAGGTCGCCTCCCATTTCCGCATCAGCTTCGTGCGGTACCGCCGCAGGGAACGGTGGTACTCGCCGCTGTCGATCAGCAACGCCAGCGCCCGCTGGAGGTGACCGGGCGGATGCCGCAGCACGTACCGCCGGATCTCCCGCAGCTCCTTCACCAGCTCGCGCGGCCCGACCAGATATCCCAGCCGCAGACCGGGTGAGAGGAACTTGGAGAAAGTGCCGAGATAGATCGCGTCGCCGGTGCCGTCGAGCGCCTTGAGCGCGGGTGTCGGGCTGCCTTGGTACCGGAATTCGCTGTCGTAGTCGTCCTCGACGAGCACCGTGCCCGCACTCGCGGCGAGGCTGAGCAGCCGGCGGCGGCGGCCGATGCTCAAGGTCGCGTTCGTCGGGTGATGATGGCTCGGGGTGAGATAGAGCAGGTCGACGCCGCCGAGTGTCTCCGGCGGGCGCAGGCCGCTCTGGTCGACGTCGACGCCGCGCAGGCCGGCGCCGGTGCGCAGGAAGATGTGCCGGGCGTCGAGGTACCCCGGGTTCTCCATCGCCACGATGCTGTCCGGCCCGAGCAGCGCGCGGCCGAGCAGGTCGAGCCCCTGCTGCGAGCCGACGGTGATCAGCACCTCGGACGGATCGGCCTCGATCCCTCGCGCGGTGAGCAGCTGACGGCAGATCAGGTCGACCAGCATCGGATCGTCGGAGCCGACGCTGTCCTGCAGGCTCGGGAACACGTGCGGCCGGTACAGCGCGTCACGCAGGCAGCGGGTCCACGACCGCGCCGGGAAGGCGGTGACGTCCACCTGACCGGCGAGGAACGGATACGGATAGGTGTGCCAGTCCGGGCGTTTCTCGATATGCGGCACCCCGGCGTCGGGATACCGGCGCACCCGCGCGCTCCAGTCGATGGCCGGGCTGGTGCCGCGCTCCTGCACCGCGCAATGCGGCCGCATCTCCGCGTTGATGAACAGCCCGCTGCGTTCCCGGCTCTCCACGAAGCCCTCGGCGACCAGCTCCTGGTAGGCGAGGTTGATGGTGTTGCGGGAAACGCTCAGTTCGGCGGCCAGCTCACGCGAGCTCGGCAGCCGGTGCGCCGGGTCGAAGGTGCCGATCGCGATGCCGTGCTCGATCGCGCGCCGCACCTGCCGGTAGAGCGGCTCGGCGGACGTCCGGTCGATTTCGATCAACGTTCGCGGCAACGGCACCTCCCTCTCGGCGTCAGGGCCGGGATCTGAACCTAAACCCAGATCCCGGCCGACACCACCTAGCCGAGCACGTCGTCGAGCGGAACGGAGCCGATTCCGAGTGCCTCGCCGACCGGCGCCGACGTCAGCCGCCCGTCCACCGTGCTGACCCCGCCGCGCAGCTCCGGGCACCGCGCGACGGCGCCGGACACACCGTTGTTCGCCAGCTCCAGCGCGTAGGGCAGCGTGACGTTCGTCAGCGCGTACGTCGAGGTGTGCGGAACGGCGCCGGGCATGTTGGCGACGCAGTAGAACACCGAGTTGTGCACGGCGAACGTCGGCTCCGCGTGCGTCGTCGGCCGCGTGTCCTCGAAGCAACCGCCCTGGTCGACGGAGATGTCGACGAGCACGCTGCCCGGCTTCATGCGGGACACGAGCTCGTTCGACACCAGGCTCGGCGCCTTGGCACCGGGCACGAGCACCGCGCCGATCACGAGGTCGGCTTCGAGCACGGCTTCTTCGATCGAGTACGCGTTGGCCGCGGCGGTGCGGATCCGCCCCTGGTACATCCGGTCGGCGGCACGGAGCTTGTCGACGTTCTTGTCGAACAGGACGACATCGGCCCAAGTCCCGGCCGCGCCGGCGACCGCGTTCATGCCCGCCACGCCGGCGCCGAGTACGACCACCCGCGCCGGGGCCACCCCGGAGACGCCGCCGATGAGCACGCCACGTCCGCCGTTGGCGCGCATGAGCGTCTGCGCGCCGACCTGCGGGGCCAGCCGTCCGGCGACCTCGCTCATCGGGAACAGCAGGGGCAGCGAACCGTTCGGCAGCTGCACGGTCTCGTACGCCACCGACGTCGTGCCCGCGTCCAGCAGCGCCCGCGTGCACGGCTCGCTCGCGGCCAGGTGCAGGTAGGTGAACAGCAGCTGATCGCGCCGCAGGCGGTGGTACTCCTCGGCGATCGGCTCCTTGACCTTGAGCACGAGGTCTCCGGTCGCCCAGACGTCGTCCGCGCTGTCGAGCACCTTCGCCCCGGCGGCGGCGTAGTCCTCGTCGCGCAGAGACGAACCTTCCCCGGCTCCGCGCTCGACGAACACCTCATGCCCGGCCGAAGTGAACTCGTGCACGCCCGCAGGCGTCACCGCGACCCGGTACTCGTGGTTCTTGACTTCACGAGGGACACCGATCTTCATCTCACGCTCCCGTCTGTTCCAAAGGCAATGACGCTGAGCGTGCGGCACGGCTGGAACGGCCAGAAGTGCCAGAACCCGCGCGTTCGACGGGTCCAGTTCGCCGCTCATAGCGATGGGCTATGACGTCCTCGCCGAACGACGGCTACCGGCGTTCCCGCGCCCGCTCCACAATGGACTCGTGGGAACCCTGGCCATGACCTCGCTGGCGGCGGCGGCCGGGGTCGTCGCCCAGCGCCTGTCCGGGATGGGGCTTTCCCTGCTGTGCGTACCGTTCCTCGCGCTGGCGCTGGGCCCGCTCGACGCCGTCCGCCTCACGCTGCTGCTCGGCTTCCCGGTCTATCTCGCGGTCGCGATCACCCATTGGCGGGCGATCAGGTGGGCACAGGTCGCGTGGCTGACGGTGCCCGCGGTGGTCTTCACCCCGCTCGTCGCCCTCGTGGTCCGCGACGTTCCCGAACGTCCGCTGCTGCTCGCGGCGGGCGGCTGCTGTGTCCTCGCCGTCGGCGTGCTGGCGAGCGGCATCACCAGCAGACGGCTGGCGGGCAGGACGGGCGCCGTCGGTGCGGGCGTGCTGAGCGCGGCGATGAACTCCGTCGCCGGGCTCTCCGGTCCCGCCGTGGCGGTGTACGGGGCGAGCGCCGGCTGGGGCGCGGACGAGACACGCGGGACGCTGTCGATCTACTTCTTCCTCCTCGGCCTGGTCGCGCTGCCCAGTCTCGGCTGGGTGGAGGCGCCGGTGAGCGTGCTCCTCGCGGTCGCGATCGCCGCCCTCGCCGGTGATCTGCTGGGGCGAGCGCTGAGCCGCCGCGTCGGCGAACGCGCCGTCCGCTGGTCCGTTCTCCTGCTTTCGGCGGCGGGTGGCGCGCTGACATTGGGGCACGCCGCCTGACCCGCCGGTAATACGATGGCCGGTGATGACAGCACCGGACCGCCCCGAATGGCGATCACGGGCGTGGCTGGTCGCCTCCGCGGTGCTGGTCGTGGCCGTGGTCGTGCTGCTGGCCGTCGGCGCGAACGGGCCCGGCGCGGTCGTCGTGCCGATCCTCGTCGTGGCCACGGCCATCGGCGTGACGACGTGGACGCTGGTCCGCGCCCGCAAGCTGCGGCTCGACTACGAGGCACGGCTCACCGGCTGGGCCGCCGAGCACGCCACGCACCATGAGCGGCTCCGGATCGCCCGGGAACTCCACGACATCGTTTCCCACGGCCTCGGCGTGATCACGCTGCGGGCCGGCGCGGCGAGGCGGATCCAAGGAGACGTCCGGGAAGCGGAGCGCGAACAGGCGCTCGTCGACATCGAGCAGGCGAGCCGGGACGCAGTCACCGAACTCCGGCGCATGCTTGCTGTGCTTCGCGACCCTGACGAACGCGGCGCGCCGTTGCGGCCCGTGCTGAACCTGTCGGATCTTCCCGCCATCGTCGATGCCGTCCGCCCGCTGGACCTCGAGCCGCGACTGAACGTCGGCGAACTCGGGGACGTTTCCCCTGGCGTACAAGCGACAATCTGCGAAATCGTCCGCGAAGCCGTCGCGAACACCGCGCGGTACGCCGGGCCGACGATCGCCCGCGTCGATGTCCGGCGCGATGGCGGCACGATCGTCGTGACCGTCGAGGACGACGGGCCGCGAGATGCCCGGCTACCCGCTCGCGGTGCCGGCCACGGCCTCGCGGGACTTCGAGAACGTGCCGAGATGCTCGGCGGCGAACTCCACGCGTCTCCGGCCGGCAGCGGATTCCGGCTCACCGCACGACTACCGGACGGAGCCCACCGGTGACCGAACAGCCCCCGATCCGGCTCCTGCTCGCCGACGACCAGCGGCTGCTGCGGCACAGCCTGGCGATCATCATCGGCGCCTCGCCGGACATGGTCGTCGTCGGACAGGCCGAGGACGGGACGCGAGCGGTCGAACTGGCGCGGCGGCTGCGCCCGGACGTCGTGCTGATGGACATCCGCATGCCCGGCCAGGACGGGATCGCGGCCACCAAGGAGATCAGCGCCCGCCCCGACCTGGCCGGCACCAGGATTCTCGTGCTGAGCATGTTCGAACTGGACGAGTACGTCTACGGCGCGCTCCGCGCGGGAGCGAGCGGTTTCCTGCTCAAGGACACCGAACCGGACGAGCTCATCGCCGCCGTCCGCCGGACGCACGCCGGGGAATCCCTGTTCGCGCCCGCCATCCTCACGCGGCTGATCGAGCACTACGTCACGGCACCGCACCAGGGCCCGCGCCCGGCGACCGGGCTGACCCAGCGTGAACTCGAGATCCTCACGTTCGTCGGCCGCGGGCTGTCCAACACCGAGATCGCCGAGACGCTGACCATCTCCGTCAAGACGGTGAAGACGCACATCAGCAGGCTGCTGAGCAAGCTTTCCGCCCGCGACCGCGCTCAGCTGGTGATCACGGCGTACGACCTGGGACTGGTGGTTCCGCGCGTCAAGCGTCCCGCCGGTGGAACGTAGCCGCGGAGATCACCACCGCGACGAGCACCCAGCCCAGCACGACGGCCGAGCCGTTCAGCGAACGCAAGTCGTGGCTCGCGGCGTCCGGCAGGTAGGCCGCGAACGTGGCTCGATCCCGCAGCAGCGGGCCCGCGATGAAGTAGTACCCGAGCAGTCCGGCCACCGCCGGAACACTCCACCGCAGGACCGTGGCGACCGCTGCGGCAAGGATCGCGGTGAGCGCGAGATAGGCACTCGCTCCCACCGCGTCGGACCAAGGTCCACCGGCCAGCGCGGTCAGGGCGGCCGCCGGAAGGGCGACGATCAGGAGAGCGGCCATTTTGGCCAGATGCTGGGCGATCCGGCGTGGCATGGCGGTCAGGGTCCGGTGGATCTGGCCGCCGCTGTACTCCGACGTCACGGCGATGACGCCGAGGACGATGAACCCGGCTTGGGTGTAGCCGACGGGCGCGATGCCTTGTCGCGAAAACGCGATCGCGAAGACCACTGAAACGGCGAACGTGCCCAGCAGGGTGAAATACGTCGCCGGCAGGCTGAGCAGTTTGAGGATCTCGGCCCGGATCGCCCGGCCGCCCGTCACGCGTCCCTCCCGCGGAAGACCAGGAAGCCCGCTGCGAGCAGCGCCGCGACCCAGGCCGTCATCACCAGGCCACCGGTGACCGGCGAGAGCTGGACGGGCAGATCCACTCGCTTGATGAACAGGCGGAACCCGGCCAGGTCGGGGAAGAACGCGGCCAGCGGCGTGAGTTTCGAGAGCAGGTAAGTCACCGTGACCACCGACGTGTTCAGGATGAGCACGGTGAGCGGCAGGATTCCGTTACGCGTCAACAAGGTCAGGCCGGACGCGAGCAAGGCGGTCAGCACCCAGTAAAGGACGACTCCGGGCAGGCGCCCGAAATCGCTCGCACCGGCTCCCAGTGCTTCGACGGTCGTGAGGTTGATGGTCGAGGAAACCGCCGCCAGGCCAGCGACCACGGTGCTCACCGCGGCCAGCTTCGCGATCAGCGACCGCCACCGGGACGGCACCACCGTGAGACTCGTGGTGATCTGGCGTCCGCCACCGGCGTTCTCCCCTTCCGTGGTGTATTCACTGCTCACCGCGACGACACCGAGGATGATCGCGCCCACCACGCCGAACGCGAGTTCCTGGAAGCCGAGGTCCACGTTGCCGCCGCGCCGGGCCGCGGCCTTCGCGTTGAGGAACGTGAAGGCGGCCGGGAGCAGTACGCCGACCGCGACCGCGGCCCACACCGAAGGCAACGAAGCGAGTTTGCGCAGTTCTCCCCGATAGGCCCTCATCGCGCGGCCTCCGTGGTGAGCGCGAAGAAGGCGTCCTCCAGACTTCGGTGCCCACCGACGACTTCGGCGAGCGTTCCCCGCGCGACGATCCTGCCGCGGTCGATGACCACGACGTCGTCGACCGTCTCCGATAGTTCTCCCATGAGATGGCTCGACAGCAGCACGGTTCGCCCGGCCGCGGCCCGCTCCCGGAGGAAACCGCGGATCCAGCGGATGCCTTCCGGATCGAGGCCGTTGACCGGTTCGTCGAGCACCAGCACCTCGGGGTCGCCGAGCAGCGCCGCCGCCAGGGCCAGCCGCCGGCCCATCCCCAGCGAGTAGCCGCGGACGCGTTTGCGCGCGGCCGTGGACAATCCGACCTCCGCCAGGACCTCGTCCACCCTGCCGCGCGGGATGCCGCCCGCCGCGGCGACCCAGTTCAGATGCGCCCGGCCGGTGCGCGAGCGATGCGCCCCCGAACCGTCGAGTACGGCACCGACTTTGCGCAGGGGATCCCGCAACTCGGCGAACGGAGCGCCGTCGACCAGCGCGGTTCCCGACGTCGGCCGGTCCAATCCGAGCAGGATCCGCAAGGTCGACGACTTCCCGGCGCCGTTGGGCCCGAGGAAGCCGGTCACCCGGCCCGGGCGCGCTTCGAAACTGACGTCGGAAAGGATCGTCGCCGATCCTCGTCGCTTGGTGAGCCGGTCGAACTTGAGCATCAGGTCTTCTTCCCGTCGAGCACGATCACGTCGCTCGCCAGTCCATCCCAGCGGTGCAGCCGCGCGCGTCGGACCGAGGGCCGATCCTGGCCGGTCTCTCTGGGCCCTGGGTCCTATGTCCTCACCGAATCACCAGGTCAGAGCACGGTATCGATTCAGTCGGATTCTGCTAGCCTCGCGGATGTCCTGCTGCTCACCGGGGGCGGCGCGACCAGTCAGGAGTGCACATGACCGCGATCATCCGCGTCCACGGCCGTCAGATCCTCGACAGCCGGGGAAACCCGACCGTCGAGGTCGACGTCGAACTCGCGGACGGCTCGCTCGGACGGGCCGCCGTGCCGTCGGGCGCCTCCACCGGTACCAAGGAAGCCGTCGAACTGCGCGATGGCGACAAGACCCGTTTTCACGGCAAGGGCGTCCGCAAGGCCGTCGACGCCGTCAACACCGAGATCGCCGAGGCCGTCGTCGGGCTCGACGCCGAAGCGCAGGCCGAGGTCGACCGCGCGCTGATCGCGCTGGACGGCACCGCGAACAAGGCCCGGCTCGGCGCCAACGCCACCCTCGGCGTCTCGCTGGCCGTCGCGAAGGCCGCCGCGGCCGCGAAGCGACTCCCGTTGTACCGCTACGTCGGTGGTGTGTTCGCGCATCTGCTCCCGATGCCGATGATGAACATCATCAACGGCGGAGCGCACGCGGACAACCCGATCGACTTCCAGGAGTTCATGATCGGCCCGCTCGGCGCGGAGACCTTCGCCGACGCCGTCCGGATGGGCTCGGAAGTGTTCCACACCCTGCGCGCGTCACTGCGTGAAGCCGGGCACGGCACCAACGTCGGCGACGAAGGCGGCTTCGCGCCGAACCTCAGCTCCGCCGACGAAGCACTCGAGTTCGTGCTGCGCGCGATCGAGAAGTCCGGGTACACCCCCGGCGAGGACATCGCCCTGCTGCTCGATCCCGCCGCGTCCGAGTTCTACTCCGACGGCGTCTACGACTACACCGGTGAGGGGCGCAAGCGCAGCGTCGAGGAGCACGTCGCCTACCTCGCCGACCTGACCTCGCGCTACCCCATCGTGTCCATTGAGGACGGTGTCGCCCAGGACGATTTCGCCGGCTGGAAGCAACTCACCGACACCATCGGCGACCGCGTCCAGCTCGTCGGCGACGATGTCTTCTGCACCAACGTGAACCTGCTCAACGACGGTATCGAGCGTGGCATCGGGAACTCGATCCTGGTCAAGGTCAACCAGATCGGGACGCTCACCGAAACCCTCACCACGGTCGAGACCGCGCACAAGGCGGGCTACTCCGTGGTGATGTCGCACCGCTCCGGCGAAACCGAGGACACCACCATCGCCGACCTCGCCGTCGCCACCAACTGCGGTCAGATCAAGACCGGCTCGCTGTCGCGCTCCGACCGCACGGCCAAGTACAACCAGCTCATCCGCATCGAAGAGGAACTCGGCGCGGAGGCCCGCTACGCCGGCTCCACCACCCTCAGCGGCCGCCGCTGACAAACGCAGCCGGGTGCCGGCTCCGCCCGAGGCGGAACCGGCACCCGCGTTGACCAGATCGGCCAAAGCCCCTCCCCGAGCCCTGGTTCTCTGGACGTCCATCCTCAGTAATAGCTGCTCCGGTAATAGAACCCGCTTCCGGCGTGTTGGCCGGTGCCGGGGTCGGACGCGTAATACCCGCAGGGCACCATCGGCGGGTGGCCCAGCTTCACTTCCTCGTTGGTCCAGTACTGGCACTCGCCGATGTTCGGGTACGGGCCGTGCCAGGCACCGACAAGAACTTCCGCGGTGGACGCACTCGCGACCGGTGCGATCGCGAGTGCCGCCGCACCGGCGGCGATCAGCGCACCGAACCTTCTCGTGATCATGGAACTCCCCCTTCGTCTCGCCGAGGTGGTGTGCCTTCGACAGTAGTAATTCCGGCTGCCCTGAAAGGCCGCGCTCGGCCGAGACGGACAAAAGCCGGACAATCACGTCGGCTACCTGCGACGTAAGGTTGTCCGGCGACGGAAGAAACCAGCGGCGGGCTGGTCGCGGCTTTCGAACGGTGCGATCATCGATCCGGGAAACGGATTCGAGGGGTGGGGCCATGCCGAGGCCGGAGCGGCCACTGGAAAGCGACGGCGGTGTTGTCTGCGAGTTCGCGGCGGCGCTACGGCGGCTACGCCAGGAGGCGGGCACTCCGCCCTACCGGTGGCTGGCGACGCACGCGCACTACTCGGCCAGCACCCTCGCCGCCGCGGCGGCCGGGAAACAGCTACCGACTCTGCCGGTCACTCGCGCCTTCGCCGCCGCCTGTGGCGCCGACCCCGACACATGGGAACAGCACTGGCACGATGCCCGCGCCCGGGCCGATGTCACCGCGGCGCCTCCAGAACCGCCGGCACCCACCGGCGACGACGGCATCGGCACCGCGCAGTTCCCGCCCACTGTCCCCGCCCGGACGATCCGGCACGCCGTGATCCTCGCCGTGGCCGCCTGCCTCGCCGTCCTGGCCGTGATCAATACCGCGGCGTTCGGGCAAAGAGTCCCCGCGACCACCGAGCCGGATCCGATGTCCGCTCAGCGCACGGCCACGCACGTCCGGGGCGACCTTCGAGTCAGCAGTGCCGACGGACGGCGGGCCGCCGTCACCGAAGGCGACGGCGTCATCCGCCTTTGGGATACCCAGGACATCGCCGCTCCTCGCCGCGCGGCCGCTGTCACCACCGAGTTCCCGCCGTCCGCCCTCCGCTTGGCGGACGACGGCGCCACCCTGATCGCCACGCTTCCCTACCGGCCGCTTTCCAAGCCCGCCGAGCACGAGCGCCGCTGGAACATCACCGATCTGGACCACCCTCGCGAGATCTCCGCCGGCTCACCGACGGTGACGATCTAAGGACCTCCGCAAAGCGCTCGGTGCATGCCGCGAGGCAGGTTCCTGCTAGCGCCTTGCCAGCGTGTAGCAACGTCTACATTCTGTGATCATGATGCGGAGGGCGGAGCCTGGTCGGGTGGTCGGCGGTCGTTACCGGCTTCTGGCGGAACTGGGGTCCGGCGGATTCGGGCGGGTCTGGCGGGCGCGGGACGAAACGTTGGAAGTGGACGTGGCGGTCAAGGAGATCTGGCTGCCCGACGCCGCGGCCGAAACCGAACGAACCGCGCGGCTCAAGCGCGCGACGCGTGAAGCCCGCAACGCCGCCCGCTTGCGGGATCACCCGAACATCGTCGCCGTGCACGACGTGCTGGTGGAGGGCGACTTGCCCTGGATCGTGATGCGCCTCGTCGAGGGTGCCTCGCTGGAAGAGCGCATCGGCACCGACGGACGGCTGCCTGTCGACAAGGTCCGGCAGGTGGCCGCGGATTTGCTGCGGGCGCTGAGCGCGGCCGAGCGAGCCGGGATCGCGCATCGCGATGTGAAGCCGGCCAACGTGCTGTTCGCCGGCGACGAAGGAGCCCTGCTCACCGATTTCGGTATCGCCATCCACCGGACCGACACCGCGCTGACCGCCACGGGAATGGTCATCGGCACCATCGAATACACCGCTCCCGAGCGACTGAACGGTACCGGTGATCGGGGCACCACCAGCGACTTGTTCTCCCTCGGCGCCACTCTGTACGCGGCCGTCGAGGGCCGCTCACCCTTCCACCGCGATACCGCTGCGGCTTCGATGACCGCGGTCCTTTTCGAACCGGCCCCCAAACCTGAGCATGCCGGCGCGCTCACCACGCTGATCACCGGGCTGTTGGACAAAGACCCGTCACAACGCCCGACGACCAGCGAAGCACTCGCTCTGGTGGGGCACCTGCCGAAACCGCCGGAGCAGACTCGCCATCTCATGACGCACCAGACGATCACCGAGCCGACACCGGGAAAGGCACCCGTTCGCCGCTGTGTGAGGATCTGCACTGGCCCCGGGAACTGGCTGCACCCCGGAGTGGAAACGGTCGCGTTCAGTCCCGACGGAAAGCTGTTGGCCAGTGGCGGGGGCGACAAAACCGTGCAGTTGTGGAACCCGGCGACCGGGCAACCCATCGGCCGGCCGCTCGTCGGCCACACCAAGCAAGTGCTGGCGGTGGCGTTCAGCCCTGACGGACGTCTGCTCGCCAGCGGCAGCGCGGACAAGACCGTCCGATTGTGGAATCCGGCGACCGGACAAGCAGTCGGTGAACCCCTCACGGAACACCTAGGCCCCTGGGTGCGCGTGGTGGCCTTCAGGCCCGACGGACGTCTGCTCGCCACCGGCGGCGACAGGACCATCCGACTGTGGGACCCGGCAACCGGGCAACCGGTCGGCGGGCCACTCACCGGACACACCGGCTCGGTGCTGGCGCTGGCATTCAGCCCCGACGGACGTCTGCTCGCCAGCGCCAGCGAAGACAAGACCGTCCGATTGTGGAATCCCGAAACCGGACAACCCGCCGACCATCCCCTGACCGCTCATCTCGGTGCGGTGCAGGCCGTGGCGTTCAGGTCGGACGGACGGCTCCTGGCCAGCGGAAGTGACGACGGACTCGTCCGCCTGTGGTGGAATCCGGCAGCCGGGCAACCCGTCAGCCATCCCCTCAGTGGTCACACCGGTCCGGTGACGGCAGTGGCGTTCGATCCCGTCAGCGGCCTGCTCGCCACCGGCGGTGAAGACACAAGCGTCCGGTTCTGGTGGGATCCGGCGACCGGTCGACCGCTCGGTGAACCCCTCAAGGGACACACCCGTCCGGTGAAGGCGATGGCGTTCAGCCCCGACGGGAGCCTGCTCGCCACCGGCAGCCACGACAAGACCATCCGTTTGTGGAGCAGCACCCCACTCCCCTAGGCCGGCCGACGCGCTGATTCGATCCTCGAGTACGGATCGGGTCCCTCCGCTGGCAAGTTACATCGTTTTCGATGTATCGTTTCCGATATGAAAGCCGGTGAGCTGTACCTGCTCGGCAAGCACCTGATGGAGCTCGCGTCCCGGGGTATGCGCGACGACGCCGATCCCGAGGTCCCGGAGATTTACCTCGTGCTGATCTCGGTGGTCGTCGAAGCGCCGGGTCTGTCGATCAGCGAGCTGACCGCGCGCACCGGGTTCGCGCAGAGCCATGTCTCCGCCGCCGTCGCCAAATTGCGTGAGCGAGGCGCACTGCGCACGCAGCCGGATCCGGCCGACCGCCGTCGCACCCTGGTCACCCCGGTCGAGGGCCTGGTCACGGCGGTCGCGCGACGCCAGCAACGGGACGCCGAGCAGGTCCTCGCGGCGGCGCTCACCGAGCTCGATCCGGACGAGGATTCGGCCGCGGACCGCGCGGCGCGCTTGGTCCAGGCGGCGGACGAGCTGTACCGCCTGCTCACCGCCCGCGCCCTCAAGGTGGGCGGGGATTCCGCGGCGCTGATGCCGCTGCACTCACTGGCCGAGGAAGTGGCCGGTAAACCGAAGAAATAAGGGGGAACCACATGGACTACCCGTGCTCGGCGACCGAGCCCGTCAGCCGCGTGCGTCTCGAGACCGGTGAGGACGCCTGGCTCGTCACCCGCTACGACGACATCCGCGCCCTGCTTGCCGATCCGCGATTCCGTGTCTGGCTGCCCGGGGTTCCCGAGGCCGGCACCGACGCGCTGCTCTTCACCATGAACGGCCCCGAACACGCGCGGCTCAGGCGCATCGCGGGCAAGGCACTCACCCCGCGCCGGGTGGAGCTCCTGCGGCCTCGCGCGGAGGCGCTCGCGGAAGACCTGGCCACGAAACTGATCACGCAGGGGCCGCCCGCGGAAGTCCTTGACGGGTACGCGATCCCGTTCGCCCTCTCGGTGCTGAACGAACTCCTCGGCGTCCCGCCGTCGGCGCGCGACGCACTGCGGAGCTGGGCGGACGGCATGCTCGCGGTGTTCACCGCGCCGAGCTACGACGAGATGACCGAGGCCTCCCGGAAACTGGGTGACTACCTCGCGGAACTCGTCGAGGCGAAGCGCCGCGCGCCCGGCGAGGATCTGCTGTCCGGTCTGCTCCAGGCCCGGGACGACGGCGACGCACTGCGGCCGGACGAGGTCACCCAACTCGCCTTCGCGATCCTTCTCGGCGGATATGTCCCGCCCGCGAACGCCTTGGCCCAGATCGTGCTACGGCTGGCGGCCGAACCCGAACTGCCCCGCGATCCCGCGCTGATCGAGGAATTCCTTCGCCAGGACCAAGGTTCGGCCGCCGACCAGGGCCGGGTGGCGCTCGAAGACGCCGACATCGGCGGGATACCGATCCGCGCGGGCGAGTTCGTCCTCGCTTCCCTGCGCGCGGGCAATCACGACCCCCGGCGGTTTCCCGAACCAGCGCTGATCGATCCCCTTCGCACGCAAGGACATCTCACCTTCGGCCACGGGCCGCACCACTGCCTCGGCGCGGCACTGGCCCGGCTGCAACTGCGGACCGGTCTCGCCGCGCTGCTGTCCGCCGCTCCAAGACTGCGCCTCGCGGTGCCGTTCGAAGAAGTCGCCTGGCGGCGGATGTTCCTGACGCTCCGAGGTCCGGTCGCGGTGCCGATCGACTGGTGATCACCTGCACCCCGCCGGCGGTTTCGCGTGATTGGCGGGACGGCGCGTGCATGTGAGCGGGGTCGGCGGCGGGGTGAAGGCTCCCTTCGTCGCGTCTGATGCGGTGATGGGAGCCTTCGGCCCTGGTCGTGCGCTGGTGGGGGGGGGGGGGGGGGGGGGGGGGGGGGGGGCGGGGGGGGGCGCCCCCCCCCCCCCCCCCCCCCCCCCCCCCCCCCACCGCGGCTCACAGCAGTTTCCGGAGCGCCTCCCGCAGTGCGGCGAGAGCAGCCTCGGGTTCGTCCCAGAAGACCATGTGCCCGGCGCCCGGGATCTCGACGAGCTCGGCCGACGGATTGCGCTCGGCGGCCTCGGCCGCGCCGGCGGCCGTGACGACCGGACTCGCGCCGCCGTAAAGGAAGGAGACCGGAGCGGGCACCTTCGGCCAGTCGTCGAAGAAGTCCTCGGATTCGAAACCGGCGTGGGTGGCGACGATCGCGTCGCGGGAGCACGAAGACAGCCAGCGGGCGCGCAATTCCTGTTCCCGGCGCGGCCATCGTGGCCACGATCGGGCGACCTCGTCGGCGTCGGTGCCCCGGCGGGCCTGGGCGAGTTGCCCGAGGAAGGCGTCGAGGGTGGTCGGGTAAGGCGCCCGCCCGGGGCCGCTCAACGGAGGATCGACCAGGACGGCGCCGCGAAACCGACGGCCGGTGGTGGCTGAACGCGCGGCGATCCGCGCGCCCATGGAGTGCCCGAGCAGGATCGGATCACGCAGGCCGAGGCCGTCCACGACCGCGTCGACGTCGGCGGCGTAGCTCGCCAGGTCGTACTCCGCGGCGTCGTCGGACAGTCCGCGACCGCGGACGTCGAGCACGAGCGGGCGCACGAGGTCGGTCAGCTCCCGTGCCACGAAGTCCATCGTGACCGCGGGGCTGGTGATCCCCGGCAGCACGATCACCGGGACGCCGTCGGACGGCCCGTAGTCGAGCACGTGCAGCCGGATCGAACCCGACGTCACCCAACGGCTCGTCGCGGGAACTGTGCCGAGATCGGCCAAAGCGGGTTGACCGAGTGTGCGGACGTCCGGCTCCGCGAGATACGCCAGCGCGTCGTCGAGGCCGACGACGTCCGCGTATTTCGCTTGCAGGTCGAACAAAGCAGCATCGTGGGGACCGGCAGCGCGGTCACCGCAGGCTTCCCGGACGACAAGGGTGTCGAAGCCGGACTGAACGGCGTCGACGGCGGTCGCGCGCACGCATCCCGAAGTGGTCGCGCCACAAACGACGACGGTGTCCGTGCCCAGACTCGTGAGGAGCGCGGCCAGCGAGGTCCCGTGAAACGCCGAGGCGCCCTTCTTCAGGATCAAATGGTCACCTTCGCGCTGTTCGAGCCGCGGGTCGAGCGCGACCGCTTCGCTTCCTTCGCGCAGGGCCCGCATCCCGGGCGCTTTCCGGAGCCACGCGACGGCGTCGCCGTCCGCTTCCGCTGGTGTGTAGGAGATCGCGGTGTAGATCACCGGCACGTCCCGTCGCCGCGCCTCGGCGACGAGGGCGGCGGTCGCGGTCACCTCGGCGGTGAGGTCGGCCCCGGACGGGAAACCGGGTTCGGTGAACCCGCGGGTCAGGTCGACCACGACCAGGGCCGGGCGCGATCCGCGGGGCACGCTCGCGCCGAAACCGGCTCGGTCGTACACGCTGTCGAGGCGTTCATCGACGGGCACGCTGCAACTCCTTGATCAGTTTGTCCTGGGTACGGATCCGGCCCAGCAGCCAGCCTTGGAACAGCCCGAGCGCCGCGGCGGCCGCGATCACGCCGTAGCGCTTGACGCCCTCGGGAAGCACCATGGCGAGCCCGTCGACGGCCTCCGGCGCCACGGCGGGAGCACCGCTCGGAGCCGGGACGGGCCCGCCTTTCAACTGGTCCGCGAGATTGCGGGCGAACTGGTCGAGCAGCCGGGTGGAGACGGCGCCGATCGCGCCCTTGCCGAATTGGGCGAGTTTGCCGCGGATCGACAGATCGGTGCGCAGCTCGATGGTGGCGCCGCCGGGTGCCTCGCGCACGGTCAGCGTCACGTCGGCCTCGGCGTCGCCGTTGCCGTGGGCGTCCGCTCCCCTGGCCACCAGCCGCAGGCTGCGGTCGGCGGCGGTGACGTCGGTGAAGCGCACTGTGCCCGAATAGGCGGCGGTGATCGGGCCGACCTTGACCTTCACGCGGCCGAGATAGGCGTCGTCCTGCCGTCCGTCGAGGGTCGCGCCCGGCAGGCAGCCCGCCACCCGTTCGACGTCGTTGATCAAGGCGAAGACCTCGTCGGGTCCGGCCGGTACGGACAGCTGGTTTTCCAGGATCACGCTGTCGTCTCCTTCTCCTGGGCGTGGCATCGGCGGGCCGCGGTCGCCTCGATCGCGTCCACGATCGTCTGGTAACCGGTGCAGCGGCACAGGTTCGCCGAGACGGCCTCGCGGATCTCCTCACGGCCCGCGTCCGGCCGCTGGGCGAGGAATCCTTCGGCCAGCATGAGGAATCCGGGGGTGCAGAACCCGCACTGCAGGCCGTGGTGCTCGCTGAAAGACCGCTGCAGGTCGGAAAGTTCGCCGTCGCGCCCCAGCGATTCGACCGTGCGGATCTCGGCCGTCTCCGCCTGGACGGCGAACATCAGGCACGCCCGCACCGGTTCGCCGTCGACGAGGACGGTGCAGGCGCCGCACACCCCGTGCTCGCAGCCGACGTGGGTGCCGGTGAGCCCGAGGTCGTGCCGCAGCACGTCGAGCAGGGTCTTGCGCGGCTCGACGAGAGCCTCGTGCGTCTCGCCGTTGACGTTCAGGGCGATCAGGTGCCGGTCGCTCATGATGGAACGCTCATTTCCTTGTGGACCCCCGCGTCGAGCGCGGCGAGCACGGTCTGCGGATGCACCGGTGTCACGTCGAGTTCGACTCCCGTATGGCGCAGCGCGTCGTTGATCGCGTTCAGCACCGCGGCGGGCGCGCCGATGGTGCCGCCCTCCCCCGCCCCCTTCGCCCCGTTTTCCGTGAAGGTGCAAGGGGTTTCGAGATGGGTGACGGTGATGTCGGGGATCTCCGTCGCGGTCGGGACCAGGTAGTCGATGAAGCTGGCGGCCGACGGTTCCCCGTTTCCCGCGTAGGTGACCTCCTCGAACAGCGCCCCGGCGATGCCCTGTGCGATCCCGCCGCGGCACTGGCCGTCGACGACCTGCGGATGGATCACCACCCCGCAGTCCTCCACGCACGCGTAGCGCAGGATCCTGATCTGGCCGGTGCCCGGGTCGGCTTCGACGACCACGGCGTGCGTGGCGTTGGAGAACGTGCCGTCGCCGGGCACGTCGAAGCTCGCCGTGGCCGTCAATGTCGGTTCGACGTCCTTGGGCAGCAGGTGGCTGCGCAGGTAGGCCACGTCGGCGATCTCCTCGAACGACGCGCGCCGCTCCGGGGCGTCGATCTGGACGACGCCGCCGTCACCGTCGAGGCGGACGTTGTCGGGGCTCGTTTCGAGCAGGTGCGCGGCGATCTTGCACAGCAGTTCGCCGAGTTTCCCGGCCGCGAGGGACACCGCCGAGCCACCGATCGTCACCGAGCGGGACGCGAAAGTCCCCCAGCCGTAGGCGATCCGCTCGGTATCGCCCTGGCGCAGCTTGACCTGGTCGAGGTGCAGGCCGAGCCGATCGGCCACGATCTGCGCCAGCGTCGTCTCGTGGGACTGGCCGTGGTTCATGGTGCCGCTGGTGACCACGACGGAGCCGGTGGTGTCCATCCGGATCTCGGAGATGTCGAACCCGGGGACCACGGCCATCTTCCGTTTGGCGAAGGCGCCGGAGCCGTATCCGGTCCGTTCGGAGAAACAGCAGTAGCCGATGCCGATATGCCTTCCCTCGGCGGCGGCGCGGTCCCGGATCTCGTACCACCCCTCGTCCCGGAGCGCCGCCTCCGCGAGTTCGAGCGATTCGCGGTAGGTGCCGGGGTCGTAGGTGATGGCGTTGACGCCGGTGTACGGGAATTGCGTGATCACGTTGCGCCGCCGGATCTCGACCGGATCGAGGCCGAGTTCCCTGGCCGCGCGTTCCATGATCCGCTCGATCGCCATCACGTACTGGGGACGGCTGACCCCGCGATAGGGCGCCGTCGGCGCTTTGTTGCTCGCGATGGCGCGGGCACGGACGCGGTACTCGGGCACCTGGTACACGCTCGGCATCTCGGCCGACGCCATCAGCGGCTCGATCCCCGCCGTGAACGGGTAGCAGGAGTAGGCGCCCATGTCACAGACGACGTCGACGTCCAGCGCGGTGATCCGCCCGTCCTCGTCGAACGCCGCCAGCGTGCGGTAACGCTGTTCCCTGGCAAGGAATCCCGCCGTGAGCGCCTCGCGCCGGTCTTCGATCCACTTCACCGGCCGGTTCAGCCTCCGGGCCGCCGCCGCGACCGCGATCTCCTCGCGGCCGACGACGCATTTCTGGCCGAAACCCCCGCCCATGTCCGGCACGGTGACCCGCACGGTGCGTTCGGGGACCCGCAGCGAACGGGCCATCGCCGTGCGCACCTGATGCGGCACCTGAGTGCACATCTGGACGAGCAACTGGTCGTCGTGGTCGTCCCAGGACGCGACCACTCCCCGGGTTTCGAGCGGGAGCGCGTTCTGCCGTCCGCTCTTCGTGACGACCTCGACCACCCGGCCGCCGCCCGCGCTGGCGGCCTCGAACGCAGCGTCGACACCGGGTGTGTCGAACATCGAGACGTCGACCAGCACGTTGCCCGGCGCCTCGTCGTGCACGAGTGGCGCGCCCTCGGCGAACGCCGACTCCTCCGACACGACCGCGCCGAGTGGCTCGTAGTCCACCACCGCGGCCTCGACGCCGTCCTCGGCGCTGTACGGATCGCGGGCGACGACCAGCGCCACCGGCTCGCCGGTGAACCGCACCTTCTCCCTGGCGAGGATCGGCATCGCGGTCGGCGAGAACTCCTCGGGCGGACGGTCGAGCAGGGCGACGATGTCACCCAGGTTCAGGTCAGCCGCCGTGTAAGCGGCGACGACGCCTTCGACCGCCAAACTGGCCGACAGATCGATCCCGGCGAGCTTGCCGTGCGCGACCGTCGAACGGACGAAGGCCGCGTGCAGCATTCCGGGCAGCTGGATGTCGTCGACGAACCGGCCGCGGCCGGTGAGCAGGCGAGGATCCTCGCGCCGGGGAACCGACGCCCCGACCCAGCGGCCGTGGCGCCCGTCGAACCGTGCGGTCATCGCGTTTCTCCTTTCTCCCAGGCCTCGTGCAGCGCCTGGGTGACGAGCGTTCGCGCCAGCCGCCGGCGGTAGGCCGCGCTGCCCGCCGCGTCGTCGGGTGGGTCGATGGCCGCCGCCGCGGCCGCCCCGCACGCGGCGAACAGCTCCGGGCCGGGGACACCGCCGTCGAGGAGCGCCTCGGCCTCGGGCACCCGCACGGGCGCCGGTGCGACGCCGCCGAGCACGACCCGGCCCCCGTGCTCCGCGTCGATGCTCACGGCGGCGTCGACGATCGCGAAATCGCCGTGACGGCGGGCGAATTCGGTCAGCGCGGCCCGGGGCGACGGACGGGTGAAGCGCACCGCCGTCACGACCTCGTCCGGTTCGACGGCCGTGGTGTAGAAGCCGTGGAACATCTCCGCGGCCGGGATCTCCCTGGGGCCGCGCGGACCCTCCGCGACGATCACCGCGTCGAGCAGCAGGGCGAGCAGGCACCATTCCGCGGTCGCGTCGCCGTGGACGATGCTGCCCGCCACCGTGCCGCGGGAGCGGATCGGCAGGTGCCCGACCCAGCGCATCGCCCGGGAAAGCACGGCGAAATCCGGTCCCAGGTCGGTGACCTCGACCGTCCGATGGGTGACCAGCGCGCCGATCGTGAGGCTGGAACCGTTACGCCGGAAGGAGTTCAACGCCGGGTCCCAGCTCAGCGGGCCCAGATCCACCAGTGCCGTCGGGCGGGCGAGCCGGAAGTTCATCATCGGCATCAGGCTCTGGCCGCCGGCGATGAGTTTCGGCTCCTCGCCCGCCGCGGCGAGTTCGCCGAGCAGGCCGACGGCGTCGGTGACGTCGTGGGCCCGGTGGTACCGGAACGCGGCGGGTTTCACAGAGCCGTCCTGGTCTCGGCGGGTGCCTCGACCGGGTCGACGATCCGGTCGAGTTCGCGGCCGCGGGTCTCCGGCGCGCCCGTCGCCATGAACACGACCGCGGCCACCACGAGCACACCCAGCACGGTGAAGGTGAGCGGCAATCCGAGCACCGGCCACAGCACGCTGCCGAACAGCAAGGGCGCGAAGCCGGTGATCGCCCGGCTCGACGACGACGCCCAGCCGAAACCCGAGGCCCGGAGCTCCGTCGGGTAGAGCTCGGAGACGTAGGCGTACATCACCGGGATGACCACCAGCGCGAACAGGCCGAACGCGCCGATCGCCACGACCGCCGCGGCAGGCGTTTCGAGCAGCAGGGAGAACACCACGAGCGACAGCGCGGTGAGCGGGCCGGCGATCATGATGATCCGTTTGCGGCCGACCTTGTCGACCAGGAGCACGGCCACCGCGACACCGACGATGCCGGTCGCGTTCATGAGCGCGGTCGAGGCGAAGGCCGCGATCTCGCCGAATCCCTGCGCCCGCAGGATGGACGGCATCCAGCTGAGCGCGGCGTAGTAGACCAGCATGACGCTGATGAACAGCGCCCACGCGACGGCCGTGATCCGCGGGTTGAACGCCCACACCCGGCGCAGCTGATCGAACGCGGCCGCGATCGCGCCGCCGCGGGTGTCCTCGACCACCGCGGGCGGGACCGAGTAAGGCTCCGGCGTCGCCCCTGTGCGCCGCACGAGGTCGTCGATCACGGCCCGCGCCTCCACCTCGCGGCCCTTGCGCACCAGGTACAGCGGCGATTCCGGGACACCGCGCCGCACCCAGAACAGCAGCAGCGCGGGCAGGATCATCAAGACCAGCATCCAGCGCCAGTTGCCCTGGACCGGGAGCAGCAGCGTCGCGGTGACGGCGGCCAGTGTGGTCCCGATCGGCCACCAGCCGTCCATCGCGGACAGGACCCGGCCGCGATGCTTGCGCGGGGAGAACTCGCTGACGATCGCGTAGTCGACCGGGATACAGCCGCCGAGCCCGATACCCGCCAGGAAACGCAGGGCCAGGAACGTCTCCACGTTCGGCGCGAGCGCGCCGAGCACGGAGAACAGCGCGAACAGCAGCAGCGTGACACTGAACGCCCGCTTCCGGCCGATCCGGTCCGCGATCGTGCCCCAGACGACCGCGCCGACGGCCATGCCGATCAGGTTCGCGGTGGCCACCAGCCCCTTCCCGCCGGCGGACAAGCCGAATTCCGTCCCGACGAGCGGGGTGAGGAATCCGTTCAGCGCGACGTCCCAGGCATCGAACATGTAGCCCAGCCCGCCGATGAGGAAGATCTTTCCCTGCACGCTCCAACGCCAGGGCAGGTCCTGGACGATCTGATCACCAGTACGCATGAACCACTCCGTTGCGATTGCCGGCCAGCGCGCCTCAGCGGGCGAACTGGTAGTGGATGGACTCGGTGTCGGGGTCGGTGAGCGGGCTGCCGTTCCACAGCCAGTCGTAGGAAACGTCGGATTCGCCGTCGAACCGGCGCAGTTTCTCGTCGCGCTCGCGCTGCTCGGGACCGTCGGGCAGGTGGTAGAAGTCCATGTTCTGCAGCGAGGCGTCCTGGACCATGCCCGCGTGCTTGGCGCGCCGGTCCACGTAGCGGATCAAGGCGGCGTCGATCCCGTCGCGGGTGACGCGTCCCAGCTCCTCGGCCAGCACAGCGGCGTCTTCCATCGCCTGGGACGCGCCCTGTGCCTGGTACGGCAGCATCGCGTGGCACGCGTCGCCGAGCAGGGCGACCCGGCCGTCGACCCAGACCGGGTCACGGCGACGGCGGTACATCGCCCACACCGAGACGTCCTCGTCCTTCGCCTTGGCCAGCATCGTCGGTACCCGATCGTCCCAGTCGTGGTACTCCGCGGCGAGTTCGGCGGCGGTGGCCGGGCCGCTCCAGTCCCTGGCCACCGTTTCGGTGCACGGCACGATCGCGACCACGTTGAGGTACTCCCCGCCGCGGATCATGTAGTGCACCAGGTGTTTGTTGGGGCCGTACCAGATCGTGGAGTGGTACCGGTCGGACAGGAAGCGCGTGGCGGGGTCCTGCGCGATCAGGTCGCCGGAGATCAGGGCACGGTAGGCCATTTCGCCGGAGAACGCGAGGGTGTCGTCGAAGCCGGCGAGATCGCGCACCGAAGACCGGATGCCGTCCGCCCCGATCACGAGGTCGCCGGTGAACCGGCGTCCGTCGGCGGCGATCACGGCGGGCCGGTCCGGCACCGTCCGGTCGAGGTCGACCACCCGCGCGCCGGTCGCCACCCGCACCACCGGACCGGTCCCGTCGGGATCCAGGCAGGCGTCGAGCAGGACTCCGTGCAGGTCGGCGCGGTGGTAGTGCCAGTAAGGCGCGCCGTACTGGTCGGTCACGCGCCTGCCCAGCTCCAGCTGGGCGATGATGCTCCCGTCGGCCCAGCGACGGCGCACCTGGTCCTGCGGCTCCGTCCGCACCCGCTCGAGCCGGGCGCGCAGGCCGAGCCCGATGAGGATCCGGCTGGCGTTCGGCGCGGTCTGGATCCCCGCGCCGATCTCGCCCAGCGCCGGGGCGGCCTCGACCACGGTGACCCGCAAACCCCGCTGCCGCAGGGACAACGCCGCGCAGAGCCCACCGAGCCCGCCACCGACGACAACGACCTCAAACGACTGACTCGCGGCCATGCCCGCCTCCCGTCTTCGTCAACGCTTCCGCGCCACTGAGCAAGCTCCCCGCGCCGGGCACCCGGGGCTCGACCCCGAGTTCCGACAGGATCCGGAACGTCGTGGCCGTCGCCGCCGACAGGACCGGGATGCCGATCTCGTCCTCCACCGGCTGGATCGCGGGCAGCGACGGCATCTGCACACAGGCGGAGAGCACCAAAGCGTCCACATCGGACAGATTCAGTTTTCGATGGTGCTCTCGCAGCGCGGCGGGATCCAGCCGCGCCACGGCGAGGTTGTCCGGCACCTCGAGGGAAAGCGCGTCGGCGACCTCGAACCCGGCGTCCTCGAGGTAGTCCGCCACCGCCTTGGTCAACGGCTTCATGTACGGCGTGATGATCGCGATCTTGCGCGCGCCGAGCGCGCCGAGCCCGGACAGCAGCGCACCGGCACTGGAGACGACCGGCGATTCGCAGCCCTCTTCGCGCAGCACGCGTGTGATGTCGTCTTCGGCGGTGCAGTGATAACCCGGCCCCTGCGCCATGATCGCCACCAGGCAGGCGGTGGCGACCACGTCCGGCCGGGCGTCGGCGAGTTCGGCCGCCGCGCGTCCGGCCTGGGCGTTCATCGCCCGCAGCTGTTCGGGTTCGACATGCCGCATCCTGGCCCGCGCGGAATGGAAGACGAACCGGTCCCCCGGTTCCGCCTCTTCCCTGGCGCGCAGCATCCGCGGCAGCTCGGTCTCCATCGTGAGATTCGAGCTGGGGACGATCATCCCGATGTGGTGGTCGCTCATCGGCGGGCCGCCGGACGCATCTCGGCGACGGTCAGCTCACCGTTGTCGACGATCAGTTCGTCGTCCAGGTAAAGGGAATTGCCACGCATCGGGATGTCGAAGTGGCAAGGCGTGTCGTTCGGGCCGCCGAGCTCGTTGTTGGGGCCGATGGAGAACATGACGTTGCCGTAGAAACTCCGCAGTTCCATCCCCATCCCTCCGGGGAACTGGGTCAGGCCGTGCCAGTGCGCGCGTTCGTCGAGCCCCCAACCCACGTGGCTCATGCCGTAGCCGCGGGGATCGTCGAAGCTTTCGATGTAGGAGCGCAGCAGATCCGCGTCCAGCCCGGACGAACCGGCGCCGCCGCGGATGTCCCGGATGAAACCCTGTTCGATGGTGATCTCGACCGGGGTCTGTACGTAGGTGTTGAACGGCAGCAACACATCCCCCGGCGACAGCACGATCTTCCCGTCGACACCGTCGTCGGCGCCGCCGGTGAACACGAACGCCGCCGGCCAGTGGTCCCAGCGGCCGGGTGTGTCGGTGTAGCCGTACTCGGACAAGGTCGGGTACACGCCGAGCTGATACGTGACATCGGTACCCGCCGGGCTGGTGATGCGCATCGTGCCCGCCTTGGCGAGGAGTTCCGCGCCGATCTCCACCCGCTCGCGCAGTTCCTTCGTCGGCATGAGCCGGGCCAGCAGCTCGGGCGGCTCGACGGCGGTGAGGATCCGGGTACCGGCGTCCTGGATGGCGAACTGTTCCTTGCTGAACAACAGGAACGTGCAGTCGACCACCATGTCGACGCTCTTGAGCGCCTCGACCGCCAACGGGATGTTCCCGAGCCCCGAGTCGCCCACCGCCCACGCGCCCGCGGCGCTGACCGGCGAGGGCAGCCGCATGTGGTAGGCCGAGGCGCCCAGCTGCTGGGCGGCCCACAGGAAGGCGTCGGCGTACTCCGCGCGCTCACCACCGCGGGTCAGCACCACCACGGTCTCGCCCTCGTGCACCCCCGAGAACGTCAACTGGCGCAAGCAGATGTCGTTGAACAGGTTCCGGTCCATCCTCGACCACCTCCATATTGATCCGAGCACGTACTATCCGGGTACGCAAGACCTGCCTTCATCCGAACACGTACTATCCGGATACGCAAGAGGTGATAGCGGACAGATCTCGGCGGCCTTCCGGTGAGCGACCGTCCGGACACGTAGGATCACTTCGGGGCCCGGGCAGCGGGTGGAGCCGACAAGGAGAAGCGATGGGTGAATCGGCGCGTACGGGCAGGCTCAGGGACGACACGCCTGCCGTCACTCCCGCGCCACCCTCGGATCTGCTGGCGGCCCCCGGCTACGGCGCCCGGCGGTTGTACCAGGCCTACCTCGCCGCGTGGAACCGTCACGTGGACCCGGTGCTGACCGGCCCGCAGTTCGCGGTCCTGTCCGCGGTCCGCGCATACCCCGGCAGCGACCAGAGCTCACTGGCCGGCGCGGTCGCCCTGGACACCTCGACGATGGCCGACCTGTGCCGCAGGCTCGAGCGGCGAGGTCTCATCCGGCGCGTCGAATCCCCGCATGACGCGCGGCGCAAGCTGCTTTCGCTCACCGACGAGGGAAAGTCGGTCTTGACCCAGGTGAACCGCCGCGCCCGCAGGCTGGACAAGGCCCTCCTCGACGGCGACGACGACATCGACATGGCGGCACTGCTCAACCGGCTCGGCGCCCGCTGGGAGCGGATCGCCGAGGTCGACAAACTGCGCTGACCATCGGGGCACCGGCGATCAAGGGCGCGCCTTCGAGTACCGCTCGTAGTGCAACACGGAGTCGAGCGGGAGCCGTTCCCGCCAGCCGTGCCGTTCCAGATCCGGGACCGTCGGCAGGTCCCGCACCGGGCCGACGCACAGCCACGCCACCGGACGCACGTGTCCGGGCAATCCCACCAGCTCGCGCAAATACTCTTCGCGGTAGAAGCTGACCCATCCGACGCCGAGCCCTTCGGCGGTCGCCGCCAGCCAGAGGTTCTGAATGGCCAGGCACACCGAGTACAGGCCGGCGTCGGCGATCGCGTGCCTGCCCAGGACGTCCGGCGCGCCGCGCGACGGGTCGTAGCCGACCACGATTCCCGCGGAAGACGCCACGATCCCCTCGATCTTGATCGGCGCGAACACACGAGCCCTCTCGGCGTCCAACCGGCCTTCGAAGACTTCGCGTTCGGCCAGCACGTGCTCACGAAACCTCTTCCGAGTGTCCACATCGGACACGACGACGAAATCCCAAGGCTGGGACAGGCCGACGCTCGGTGCGGCGTGCGCCGCGCTCAGCACGCGACGCAGTACCTCCGCCGGGATCGGCTCCCCGGTGAATTCGCCCCGGGTATCCCGGCGCCGGAAGATGGTCTCGTACAACGAACGGTCGTCTGTGTCACGCGTCATGAGCCATGATCATGCCCGACCGCCGGGTTGGCCACCAACGGGATAGCGGCTCTTTCCGTTCCTTTCCCTTGCGATAAAGGGATTTCTGTTCGTCTTACCCCGAAAAATGTTGTGGCGAGCGAAATACCGGCTCTACCCTTCTTCCGTCAGGGGATTGCGAGGGGATGCCGTGGATTTCCGGGTACTGGGGCCGGTCCGGCTGCACGTGCGCGGGCAGGCCGTCGCCATCGGCGAGCCGCGCAGGCAGGCCGTCCTCGCCGTGCTGCTGCTCGACGCGGGTCGCACCGTCGGCGTCGACATCCTGATCGACCGCGTCTGGGGCGAATCGCCGCCCGACCAGGTGCGTCGTTCCCTGCAGGCCCACATCACCCGGATCCGGCGCGCGCTGGAACAGGCCGATCCCGGCGGCGCGCGGGTGACCAGGGATCCCGGCGGCTACCGTCTCGTCGCCCGGCCCGAACAGGTCGACGTCTTCCGGTTCCGGCGCCTTCTCCGCGAGCACCCGGCCGATGTCACCGGGCTGAGCGCGGCACTCGAACTCTGGGAAGGTGAGCCGCTGGCCGGGCTGCGCGGCGACTGGGCCGAACGCACGCGCCGGACCCTGCGGCAGGAGTACACGGCGGCGGTCGTCGCGTGGGCCGACGCCAAGATCCGTGATGGCGACGCGGCGGCGACGCTCCCCCGGCTGACCGAACTCACGGAGGAACAGCCGTTCCAGGAGCCCGCCGCGGCGGCGTTGATGCGGGCGCTGTACGCCGTGGGCCGCGGTGCCGACGCGCTCACTCACTACCAGCGGGTTCTCCGCGCGCTACGCGAAGAACTGGGCGCCGACCCCGGACCGGAGCTCGCCGCCGTGCACGAGGCGGTACTGCGCCACGACCTGCCGACGGCGGGAGCCGCCCAGGTTCCAGTACCCGCCCAGCTGCCCGCCGACGTCGCGGCGTTCACCGGCCGGGCCGGTGTGCTGGCCGAACTGGACCGGCTCGCCGACGGCACCGGCGAAGAACCGGTCCTCGTCTGCCTCACCGGGACGGCCGGGGCGGGCAAGACCGCGACCGCCGTGCACTGGGGTCACCGGGTCCGGGACCGCTTTCCGGACGGGCAGCTGTACCTGGA
Source organism: Amycolatopsis sp. NPDC102389 (assembly GCF_044765885.1). Taxonomy (NCBI): domain Bacteria; kingdom Bacillati; phylum Actinomycetota; class Actinomycetes; order Pseudonocardiales; family Pseudonocardiaceae; genus Amycolatopsis; species Amycolatopsis sp. NPDC102389. Next base: position 11,377 of record NZ_JBIWKX010000065.1, on the reverse strand, counting down.
TCTCTGCGGCTATGCCCCCGGCGAGCCGATGCGTTCTTCCGACGCGCTGGCCGCCCTCCTGTCCGCGCTGCTGCCCGAAGGCACGCGGATGCCGCCCGGGCAGGCGGAACGCGCGGCCCGGTTCCGTACCGAGGTGGCGGGCAGGCGGATGCTCGTCATGCTGGACAACGCGGCGACGCTCGAACAGATCCGGCCCCTGCTCCCCGGCACGCACACCTGCGCAGTGGTGGTCACCAGCCGCGATTCGTTGGCCGGGCTGGTCGCGCTCCACGGCGCCCACCGGATCGACGTGGACCGGTTGTCCGTGGCCGACGCGTCCGCTCTGCTCCGGCGGCTGATCGGCAGCCGGGCCGACGCCGAACCGGAGGCCACCACCGAGCTGGCCGAACGGTGCGTCCGGCTGCCACTCACCTTGCGCCTGGCGGCCGAACTCGCCGTCTCCCGGCCCGCCACCCCGCTCTCCCGGCTGGTCGGCGAACTGCGGGCCGCCCAGCAGACCTTGAAGCTGCTCAGTTCCGGCGACGATCAGCGGGCGGCGGTGCGAGCGGTGTTCTCGTGGTCGCTGCGGCAGCTCAGCGAAGACACCATCCGAGCGTTCGCCCTCCTCGGCAGACATCCGGCGCCCATGTTCGACTCATACGCTTTGGCCGCGCTGACCGGCCGTTCCTTCGACGAGGCCCGCGCCGCACTGGACGCCCTCGCCCGCGCGCATCTGGTACACCCCACCGGCATCGACCGCTATGGCATGCACGAACTGCTGAAGGCGTACGCCGCGGAGATCGAGAGCGACGAGCCCGCGGCGCTGGACCGGGTCTGCGGCTACTACCTAGCCACCATCGCCGCGGCGATGGATCGTCTCTACCCCGCCGAAGCCAACCGCCGCCCGTCGGTCGCGTCACCGGAGAGCGCGATGCCCGCGTTCGACGACGCCGACAGCGCGCGGGACTGGCTGGACGCCGAACTGCCCGCCGTCCAGGCGCTCGCCGCGCTCGGCAGACCCGAACACGCGGTGACGCTGTCCGCGCTGCTGTTCCGCTACCTCGACGGGCATCACGAGACGGCGGCGCTGGCCGTCCACGGACATGCCAGGAAGGCCGCCCGCGCCATCGGTGACCTCGCCGCCGAAGCGGACGCGCTGGTCGCCGTCGGCGGGCTCCACATGCAAGCGGGCAGAACCGTGCCCGCCGCCTCGGACATGTGGGCGGCGTACGCCTTGTTCGGCGAGGCCGGGAACCCGCTCGGCCAGGCACGCGCGCTGGGAAACGTCGGAATGATCGAGGAGAGCGCCGGACGCTACCGGCGGGCCGCCGACTACTACACCCGCGCGCTGGCCCTGTTCCACCGTCTCGGCGACCTGACCGGTCAGGCTCATCAGCTCACCCGGCTGGGTACCGTCGAAGCCCGGATCGACCGCCGGGAAGAGGGAGTTGAGCACCTTCGGCAGGCGATGGCACTGCATCGCCAGGCGGGTCATCGCTTCGGCGAGGCTTGGGTGAAGATCGGTCTCGGGGAGCTCGCCGCAAACGAAGGCGGGGCGGCCGATTCCCGCCGCCTGCACGCCGAAGCCGCGGCTTTGTTCGGCGAACTCGGCCACCGGGGCAGCGAGGCGTGGGCCATCGACGGGCTCGGGCGGGCCGAAGCGTTGGACGGCCGCCCGGTCGTCGCGGCCGCCCACCATCGTCAGGCGCTCGACCTGTTCCGGCGGCACGGCGGCCGCGACGGGGAATCGTGGGCACTCAACGGGCTCGGCGAAGCCTGCCTGGCCTGCGGCTACCCGGACACGGCCGGGGCGAACCACGCGGAAGCCCTGGCCGTGGCGACCCGGTACGGCTGCCCCGAACAGATCGCGCGCGCCCACCGCGGACTCGCCCGAACCGCGTCCGATCCGGAAACCGTCCGCGACCACTACGAACGCGCGATCGTGGGCTACGCCGAACTGGGCCTTCCCGCCGCGGAGCGCACCAAGGCGGAATTCGCCGAGCTCGCCCTGTCCTAAGTGGACAGGCGCGGCGTTGCCGGTCAGGTCGTGAGTGGTAAGTGTCGTTAGGGCCGAGGGTGTCTTAGGTACCTACTGAATGTGGCGGCCAGGTGGTCGCGTAGTCCGTGAAGGCCTCCTTGCCTACCCTGAAGGTAGGGAAGGAGGCCTTCACGGACAAGGGCGAGCGAGCGCGGCGGTGGCCTGGTGGGTCACCTCTCGTGAGTGGTAAGTGTCGTTAGAACGACACTTACCACTCACGACCCCACGCGGAACTGCACACATGGGACATTCTGCGCCGATCCCCTGCCTCCATACGTTTGCCTTCCCCCTCACCAGGTGAGCACGTCGGCAAAGATCAAGGGATCTCGTAGAACTTGTCGTAGTGGCCCGGCGCGTAATAGAACTTGCCGTTGTCGTCCTTGACGATGCGGTCCGGCTTCGGCCGCTGGTTCTCCGGCAACGGCTTTCCGTTGAAGTCCGTGTACTGGTCGGCGTCCCGGATGGGTTTGTTGTCGTACCGCGGTGTCGGGTGGACGTCGAATTCGTAGTACTTGCCGTCGTACGGTTTCATCGGCTTCCCGTCCGGGCCGAGCGGCTGTGCGGCGGGATTCTTGCCGTCGCTCGTCTTGCCGTTGTGCGGCAACCGGCCCTCGTTCCCGAACTTGCCGCCGGCCTGGCCGTGGTTCCCGTAGATCCTGCCGCCCCAGGTCGAGCCGGGACCGGGGGTGGGCTTGTTCCCCAAGCCCAGCGAGTTGAGCTTGTTGTCGTCCACACTGTTGTGCCAGGCGCCGAACTGGCCGCTGTCCTTGTGGTCGCGGATCCACTGTTTCATCTTGAGCGCCGCGTCCTTCTGCGCCTGGGTCAGCTCGTCGAACTTCCCGAGGTTCGGGGAAAGCCCGGGCGGCTGCTCGGGTTGCGGCTTGGAATTCTTCCCCTTGCCGCCACCCCCGCCGCCGCGGGTGCCGCTGTATTCGCCGCCGCCCGGTTTCGGGCCGCGGGGTTTCCCGGCCGGACCGGTCTTGCCCGCGTCGATCTTGCGGAGCGCCTTCTCCGCCTCGGCGAAGATGTTCTTCGCCTTCTTCATCAACGGCGCGAGCGCGCTCATCGCCTTGACCAGTTTGGTGACGACGGTGGCGATCTTGGACGCCGTCTTCGCGATGGCGGCCGTGACCTGGGGCAGCACCCAGGTCATGCCGAGGCCGAGCGTCGCCAGTACCTGTAGGGCCCAGCTGATCAGCCTGCCGATCAGTTCGGCGATCGTGTCGCGGACCAGGGTGCGGACCGCGGTGACCACCTCGCCGCCGATCCTGGTACCGGACGACGCGCCGCCGGCGGCCTGCTGGCAGGCGCCGATCAGCGCCGCGACGTCCGCTCCCCGCGAGCGGTAGGCGTCGCCCGCGGCGCCGACCCAGTTCGCGGTTTCGGCGACGACCATCGCGTCGAGGTCGGCACTGATCGAGCCGAGTTCACCGGCCACGTTCTGCCAGGTTTCGGCGTGCGCGGCGATCTCGTCCGGTGCTCCGGCGAGGGCGTCGAGCGCCTCCTTGAGCGGTCCGACGTGCTCCATCAGCCAGCCGACCCCGGCGGCGAGGATGGTGCCGAACGGGTCGAGGGCGGCGGACACCGCGTCCATCGCGGTGCCGACCGCGCCGACGGCGACGGACGCCCAGTCACCGCTTTCGATCGACGCCTTGAGCTCGGTCGCGGACTCGAGCAAGGGAACGCCGGACACCGCGGTGGTGGAATCCTTCGGTGTGGCGACGAGCGGGTTGGTCATCGCTGGGCCTTCTCCATCGGCGTCGTCGGGATCGCGGCCTCGTACTGCTTGAACATGTCGACACCGGCGGCGTCCTGCTCGGAGTAGGACTTTTCGGCCGTGCGCAGGTTGGCGGCGGTCGCCTTCACGCCGTCGATCGCGGCCTTGATCGAGTCGATCGTCTTCTCCTCCGCCGGATTGATGAACGGCGGCACGAACGCGCAGATCAGACCGTAGGCCTCATCCGACATGGCCGCGGTGTTCGCCGCCGCCAGCACGGTGCCCAGCCGGTCGGCGATCCCGTCGACGTTGGCCGCGTGCTTGCCGATTTCGGCCGGTACGACCTGAAAACTCATTTATCATCCCTTCGAGGGGCCGGGGCATCCACGCGGACACGATGCCAGCCGCCCGCCGCCCGTGTGCGGGCTCTGTGCGGACGGACAAGGTTCCTTGCCCGAAAGGGCACTATCTACTGTGGACAGACGAACGGGGTCAGCAGGCGGAGCAGTTCCCCGGGCTTGTCCAGCGGGATGATGTGGCCGCAGTCCCGCAGCAGATGAGCGGTGAGGTCATCGGCGACGGGCCGCACTTGCTGTTCCAGCGCGCGGCCCACCGGATGGGCACCGATCGTCATCGTGGGCATGGTGAGACGGCCGGCCGCGACCGCCTCGCCGATCTGGTGCGCGGTGGCCGGCATGGCGCGGTAGTAGGAGAAGGCGCAGCGCAAGGATTCCCGCCCGGTGTAGGCGTCGACGAAGGCGTCGCGGATCACCGGCGCCACCCCGCGCCCGAGGGTGCCCGAGGCGAGAAACCAGTCGATGTACTCCGCCTCGTGTCCGATCAGGACCGTTTCGCCGAGCCCGGGAACGGCGTGGAAGCCGAACCACCATGGCGGGCCGCCGGCGAGGAAGTCCTCGGCGCCGGGCAGTGTGCCCAGCAGCGACTCCATCAGGACGAGCCGCCGCACCAGATCCGGCCGCCTCAGGGCGAGCAGGAACGCGACCGGAGTGCCGGCGTCGATGGCGACCACGGCCGCGCCGGGTTCGTCGAGCGCGCCGAGAACGCCTTCGACGTCCGTGGCCAGCGTGCTCGCGTCGTAGCCCTCGGCGGCACGGGTGCTGGCGCCGAGCCCGCGCAGATCAGGGGCGATGATCCGGTGGCGCTCGGCGAGCGGGCCGATGATCTCGCTCCAGAGCCGCCAGGTGTGCGGGAAGCCGTGCAGCAGCAGGACCGCGGGCCCACTGCCCGCGATGGCCACGTTGACCTGGATGCCGTTGACGGTGATTCGTCGTGATGTGGGCACGTCGCCTCCGTGGTGGTTACCATTGGTTACCAGAAAACCGTAGGTAACTTCCGCGATGCCGCCAAGACGGCACTTTCCCCACAGGTGGTGAGCTCCAGGTGACCACACGGCGCGGTGATCTGTTCGACCCCGACTGCCCGACCCGCCGTCTGCTGGACCGCATCGGGACGAAATGGACGTCGATGGCGGTCAAGGTCCTCGCGGAGGCGTCTCCGCACGAGGTGCGTTTCGCCGAGCTGCGGCGCCGGATCCCCGGCGTGTCCCAGAAAATGCTGTCGGTGACCTTGCACAGCCTGGTCCGTGACGGCCTCGTCGTCCGCCGGGTGGAGCCCACCGTGCCGCCCCGGGTGCACTACGCGCTGACCGATCTGGGCCGGTCACTGGACGTCCCGCTGGCGGCGCTCCGGAACTGGGCCGAAGAGCACATGTCACGGATCGACGAGGCGAACGCGATCAGCGACGCCTCGGCTCAGAGCGGCTCCAGATAGGACCGGCCGGACCAGTCGTCGTCCTCTTCGTCGTCACGAGCCCGCCGGGCAGGCGTAGGCGTGCCCGGCGCCAGCGCGGCCAGCTCCTCCAGCTCGGCGACCTCGTCGTCGACGTCCAAAGTGGCCAGTTCGCCGACCTGCCGCTCGAAGGAAGACCAGGCTTCGGCGCCGAGGCGTTGCCGTTCCTCGGCGGGCAACGCGTCGAGGAGCTTCCACCAGCCGCGCGCTTCCTGGACGAACTCGTCCAGGATCGGGCCATGGGCCAGCAGTTCGTGCGGCCGCCGCCGCCCGGCGAGCACCTCACCGGCGAAATCCCCGGCGGCGCCGCCGGTCGCCGCCAGCAACCGCATCACCGTCTGCCGCGCCCGCTCACCCTGCTCGGAATCGAACGGGCCCGTCACAACAGCACCCGCTTGCCCTTGGCGGGACACTCGGCGTCCCGGTGCTCGTAGTTCTCCGGCCACTGCGGAGGATCGCCCATCGCGATGGTGGCTTCCAGCAGCTCGTCGAGGGTCTTCTGCCCGGCGAACGAGTGCGCCAGCCCGAGCGCGGCGCTGATCAGCGTCTGGATCGCGCCGACGATCTCGTCGAAGGACAGCACCAGGTGGATGATGTCCCGGATCTTGGCGTCCTTCACGATGTTCACGAACTTGCCGCCGCGACCGATGTAGCTCAGCACTTCGCCGATCACCTCCGCCGTCCGGACTCCTCTTTCCAGCCCGAGTTTCCGGCCCTTCGTGAGGATCAACAGCACGATGTCGATCGCCGAGCTGTAGCCGTGCCGGATCTCCTGCATCAGGTGGTAGGCGAGCTTCGCCAGCGCCTGGATCGCGCGGCACGCGCCGCGGAAGTACTGCGCCAGCTGCAGCACGCAGGCACGGTAGGCGGCCAGCCAGTTCTTCGCCCGGTCGGCGGCCTCCCCCGACCACACCCCCTCGATCCCGAACCGGCCCTGATTGATGTTCGCCGCGATGTTCTCCAGACCGGTCGCGGCGTCGTTGTAGAGCACCGCCTGCTCCTGCAGCACGGTCCAGTCGCCGACGAGCAGATCCGCGGTCATGGTGATGAAGTCCTTGTCGGACCCGGTGAGGATCTTGATCACCTCGGCGACGTCGCCCAGCGACCCACCGAGATCGAGAAGTTCCTGGCGTTCCTGTTCGGCCTTCACCGGCCACCAGGCCGGGTCCTTGACCGCCTCCGGATCGGGTCCGCCGTAGCCCACCGGGACGGCGTCGCGGAACAACGCGGCCCCCACCGGGTCGCGCACCTCGTCCGCCGGGACCCGCGCGGCGTCCGGCTCCGGGTTCAGCCGGTCCAGCAACTCCGCCGCCCGCGCGTCCACCACGCCGTACCAGTGCGCCACGCAGCGCAGTTCGTGCCCGCCGCCCGCCGCGAGATCGGCCGTGAACCTCGACTGGCTCAACGCCGCGCGCTGCCACTCGTCCAGCTTCGGCCAGGCCGCGGCCAGGAAACCCTCACCGCGTTCGGTGTCGAACCCCGCTCCCGCACCGACCAGCCGGTCGAACCACTGGCGGTAGCTGTCCGCTCCCGCGGCCGCCCGCAGGACCAGATCGCCGAGCGCGCGCACCGCGGCCGGCTCGACGAAGAACCCCTGCCCCATTCGTCCCCCTCGTACTCCGGAAGTGCCCCTTCGACGTTCCTGAAGTTTGACAGGTTGCCGCGAAATGTCACATCACTGGAATGGAGTAGCACGTGCTCTGGTGCGACACTGGCCCAGATACGGGCGAAAGGAGTAGGCACTGTCTCGGCAAACGGCTCGAAACTGGCTGTCCGAGCGGCGCCGGAGCGGCTTGAGCGTCGTGTTCGCGCTGCTCGTCGCCGCGTCGGCGATCGCGTTCGGCGACGACGTGCTGTCGATCGCTTCGGTGGACGGCGGTGTCCTGGTCCTCCTGGCCTACCTCGTCGGCTATCTGGTCGTGACGGTGGCCGCGTTCGGCGCGGCGACTTCGGAGCAGATCCATGACTGGGCGCGCCGGGAGAGCCGCGGCACGTTCGTGCAGCGCTACGTCTTCGGCACGGCGCCCGGGCCGGGAGTGTCGATCTTCATCGCCGCGGCCGCCCTCGCGGTGGCGATCGTGTGGATGCCCGGGCTGGGTGGCGAGAGCCTGCCGGCGGGCATACGCGTCGGGGTGGCGGTGGCCCTGGTCGTCGTCGCGTGGATCTGTGTCCTCGTGTCCTTCGCGATCGCCTACCACGCGGACAACGTGGTCGAAGAGGGAAAGGCGTTGCGGTTCCCCGGCGACGGATCCGCCGAATGGTCCGACTACATCTACTTCGCGGTGTCCGTGATGACGACGTTCGGGACGACCGACGTGGACGTCGTCTCCCGGGAGATGCGCCGGACGGTGACGACGCACGGGATCATCGCCTTCGTGTTCAACACGGTGACCGTGGCGGCGGTCGTGTCGACCTTGAACGGCGGCTGAGGCCTCAACCGAGCCGGAGCAGGATCGGGCTGCCGGTGACGGTGACGTCGGCACCGGGTTCGATCGGCCGGCTGGTGCCGTCGAGCTGTTCGACGGAGGTGGTGCCCTGCGCCGCCGGGATCCGATCTGCTCGGTCGATGGTCCACCAGATCAGGAAATTCCGGCCGCCCTGGTCGAAGCGGCACTGCCAAAGATGGTCGGGCAGCCCGGCCGCGCGCCCTTGCCCGCAGGAGTGGATCCGGCTTCCCCGCAACCACTGGTTCAGGCGTTCGACGTGGTTCGCCGCCTTCGTTCGCGGACCGCCGACGGGCTGCAGCACGATGGGTATCTTGGCGCTGCCCCAGTTGTAGAAGTACATCCGGCGGTATTGCGCGTACAGCCCGGAGAGGAAGAACCGGACCGCGTGCCGCGCGCCCCGATCGGCGTCCACAGGCTGTTGCCTGTTCACGTCGTAGGCCGAGCCGGTGCTCCACAGCCTGATGCCGACACCGGCCTCGTGCAGTGCCTTCTCGATCTCCTGCGCCAAGGGAAGCATCGTCTCCGGCGGGTCGGAATCGTTGCGGGGAGACAGTTTCACCGCGGCGGCGGCGCAATGGTCATAGCCGCCGAGGTTGGCGAACTGGCGCAACTTGTCGAACGCCGCGGGATCCCAGAGCTCGCCCATGGACGGGCACACCACGGTGGCGGCCGGGTCTGCGGCCTTGATCGCCCGACTCGCCAGCCGCGTCATCTCCACCAGTACGGCCATCGAACCGGAGAAGGAGTCCTGATGATTGGCCAGGTCCCACAGCTCGTAGGCGCCGATCCGGCCCCGGTACTGCTCGGCGACGACGCGCACGAACCGTGCCCAGTCCGCGAGGTCGTCGGGCGGGCCGGTGCGAGAGTCGTCGGTGAAGACGGATTTCGGGCTGTTCGGGCTCGCCCAGGACGGGGTGCCGCCGAAGGTCAGGATCACCGGAAGACCCGCACCGCGGGCGCCGGTCACGAGCCGGTCGAGTGTCTTCCAGTCGTAGCGGCCGCGGGCGGGCTCCAGGTTCTGCCACCGGGTGCGGGTGTTCCACAACCGGACGGATCCGACGCCGAACGACGGCATCTGCCCGGTGTTGGAATTCGCCGTCACCCCGACGAATTCCGGCTCGATCGCGCGGGGCGCGTTCGTCCACATCGACGCCTGGACGGCGGGCGCCGTGACGGGATCCTGCCGGTCCGGCGGATTCGCCATGGCGCCTCCGGCGAGGAGGACGACCGCGAGGACCGCGACGAGCGCGACCTTGGTCAGAGGCCGCCTCCGGCCGGGCACGGCCACGTCGGTGTCCCGGATGACGGGGTCCGTGCCGGGGGTGTCCTGAACCGTTGCGCCGCCCAGGTCCGCGCGTTCCCATGCCCGGTACAGTCTCGCGAGCTCCTCCCGGCTCGCGCCGCACGCCGTCGCGATCGCCTCGACCGGCGCGAACGTCGCGGGAACACTCCGCCCCGTGCAGTAGCGGTGCACGGTCGACCGGCTCGAATGCACCTTGCGTCCGAGTTGCTCGTAGCTCAGCCCGCTCCGCTGTTTGTGCTCGGTGAGAAGTGCCGCCAGCGTGGCAGCCGCCTCACTCGCCATACCCCTGAGCCCCCTCCGCGCCCCGTGCCTGGCCCGAGAACAGTGTCCCATCGCGGGCCTCGCACCGCGCGAATTCGTGAGATCACGTCTCCCGGCCCGGCGTCGCCGCAGGTCAGAGCGGAGGTTTCATCCCAGCCTCCCATTCCGGCCGGTTTCGCTTGCCACGGTGTCCCGCGAGTGGAGAACGTGGTCCCCGGCAGCACATCCGGCCATGGGGAGGGAATCGGAATGAAACCGCACAGGACGACCGCGTCCGGAGGGAAGTCACGTCCACGGCTCGGCGCACTGGCGGGCGCGCTGCTGGTGGCGGCGGCGACCGGCGTCCCGGCCGCCGCCGCGTCCGCGCCGCCGAAGCTGACCACCCGGGCGGACTTCAACACCCCGGGCGGCGGCCAGATCGTCGAACACCTCGAGAAGCTGATCCGCGGCGCGCCCGGGAACTCGACGATCAGGACCGCGCAGTTCCTTCTGCGGGACGCGCCGATCACGGACGCGCTCGCGGACGCCGCGGAGCGCGGAGTGCACGTCCAGGTCCTGGTCGACGGAGGGACGACGGACCACCCGAACTACCAGGAGATGAAGAACCGGCTCGAGAAGACCGGCGACGGGAATTCGTGGGCCAAGCACTGCAAGAGCAGCCGAGGGTGCAACGGCGGCAACGTGATGCACAACAAGTTCTTCCTGTTCGATCGGACGCTGGGCGCGTCCGCGGTGGTCGCGACCGGCTCGGCCAACTTCAGTTAGAACACGACGGGCGGCAAGGGCGGCTGGAACAGCTACTACACCGACGTCGGCAATGCCGGCCTGTTCGCCAGGTACAACGACTACTTCGCCGACCTGCGCAAAGTCGCGGACGGAGGCACGGCGAACCCCGACTACTACGAAGCCAACCCGCCCGTCGTCACCGGCAACACCAAGAGCTACTTCTACCCGCGGCTCAAGGACGCGGGCAACGACACCGTCGAGAACTCCTTGAAGGAGGTCGGCTGCTCGGCGGAGAAGAGCAAGATCCGCATCGGGGTATGGTCACTCACCCGGACGAAGATCATCGAACGGCTGCGAGTCCTGGCCGCGCAAGGTTGCTCGGTGGACATCGTCGCGTTGCGGATGACGGCGGGCTCGTGCGAAAAGCTGATGCAGGGGAAGCCGGACCGAGTGCGGCTTCGTGGTTTCAAAGCCGGGAACGAGGCCGGTATCCACGAGAAGAACATGATGATCGAGGGCGATTATCTGAAGCCGGGCACCAAGGTCGTCTTCACCGGGAGCCACAACTTCAACAACCCGTCGTTGCACGAGAACGACGAGAACGTCATCCGGATCTTGAACGACAACGCGATCTACGAGAGTTTCGTGAAGAACTTCGAGCAGGTGGCCGATGCCACCGACCAGGAGATCAAGTCGCCCGGGGACTGCGTGAAGATGGTGCCGCCCAACGATCCTGACGCCGCCGAAGGGTGACGAACGGGGAGCCGACGCACCGTCCGGGTTAGGGCCAAGGGTGTTTCAGGTAGCTACGCGGTCCGTTGTGTCGTGAAGGCCCCCTTCCTTACGCCTAGGTACAGGAAGGGGGCCTTCATGTACTGCAGGGGCGAGCAAGCGCCGGAACGTGGTGGGGCACGTCTCGTGAGTGGCGTTTCGGGTTAGAGCCCGAAACGCCACTCACGACCCCGTATCCGACCGGGGCTGAAGGCTCCCTTCACCGCATCGGACCTGGATCCACCGATGTTTGTGGTGAGTTGATCGTGTCGTAGGCGCGCAGATGCCCTCTGACTTGGGACGATTGGTCTTGCGACAGAACAATT
>NZ_JBIWKX010000064.1:0-43510 GCF_044765885.1 Amycolatopsis sp. NPDC102389 | reverse complement strand
TGACCAGGGCCGAAGGCTCCTTTCACCGCATTAGACGCGGCGAAGGGAGCCTTCATCCCATCATCGGGCCGCCCGAGAACACGCCACGTTTGACCTTCGGCTCAAATAACCCTCATTACCACTCACGACCCCGGCCAGGATCGTACATATAGACATGAACCGGACACCGCACAGTCGGAAACTGTCCCTTGTGGACACTCAGCGGCGCTTGGACGTCAGCAGAGAGGGCCCACGCCACGTTTGACCTACCCGTCAATAAGTCAGTTGATTGACTTATGCCAACAAGCCGGGCACTGTGTGAATCACCGAACCCCGCCACGCTGAAGGAGCTTCGATGACGGAGCGTCTGCCGAGTTTCCCGTTCCCGACCGAGGCCGCCCTCGAACCGCCCGCCGAATGGGCCGAGTTCCGCGCGAAATGCCCGGTCGCCAAGGTCACCCTCGCGAGCGGCGACGAGGCGACGCTGATCACCCGTTACGCGGACGTCAAACGCGTCCTTTCCGACCCTCGGTTCACCAGGCCGACTCCCGCGGACAAAGCGGCGCGGGTCGCGGACACCGAATCGGGCGGGGTCTTCAACAGCGAGATGGCGGGCGTGATCCCGCAACACGGCGAAGCGCACCTGAAATGGCGCCGAATGCTCGGAAAGTGGTTCACCGCCAAGCGGATGAACGCGCTGCGGCCGCGCATGGAGGCGATGGCCGTCCAGCTGATCGACGAGATGGTCGCGAAGGGCGAACCCGCGGACCTCAAGGCGTGCCTGGCGTTTCCGCTCCCGGTCTGGGTCATCTGCGACATGCTCGGCGTCCCGGACACCGATCGGGAGCGCTTCGCCCACTGGTCCGACGTGATGCTCAGCATGACCCGCTACACCCAGGCCGAATTCGACGTGGCGCAGGCGGAATTCGGCCGGTACATGGGCGGGCACATCGCGGCGAAGCGAGCCGAGCCCGGCGAGGACATCCTGAGCGCGCTCATCACCGACACCGATGTCGACGGGGAACGCTGGTCCGACGCATTGCTCGTCGCGACCGGGATCGGCCTGCTGATCGCCGGGCACGAGACCACCGCGAACATGATCGCCAAGATGGTGGCGATGCTGCTGGAGGACCGGAGCCGCTGGGAAGCGCTGCTCGCGGACCGGTCGCTGATCCGCACCGCCGTCGAGGAATCCCTGCGCATGGACGCGAACGCGGGTATCGGCATGTCGCGGTACATCACCGAGGATTTCGAGGTCGGCGACACGACGTTGCCTGCGGGCACCACCGCGATGTGCAGCATGGCCGCGGCGAACCGGGACGAGAACGCGTTCGAGGCCTCCGCCGACCTGACACTCGACCGGAGCCCGAACCCGCATCTGGCGTTCGGCGCCGGCGCGCACGCGTGCCTCGGACAGCCGCTCGCCCGTACCGAACTGCAGGTCGTCCTCGGTGTCCTGCTGGAAAAACTGCCCACGCTGGAACTCGCCGTCGCGGCGGCGGACCTGCGCAAGGTCGAAGGGCTCGCCGTCGGCGGACTGCGGGAACTGCCCGTGCGATGGTGATGCCCATGACGAGCGAGATCACCGGTGCCCGCGCCGAACGGGCGCACGCGACGCGGGAACTGATCCTGACCGCGGCAGAACGGCTGTTCGCCGAACACGGCGTGTACGCGGTGTCCAACCGCCAGGTCAGCGAAGCGGCGGGACAGGGCAACAACACCGCGGTCGGCTACCACTTCGGCACCAAGGCCGATCTGGTGCGCGCGATCGCCCGGCGGCACTCGGGGCAGATCGAAGAGATCCGCCGCCGGATGCTCGCCGACATCGGTGACAGCACGGCCTTGCGGGACTGGATCGGCTGCCTGGTCACCCCGGTGGCCGAGCATCTCGCGACGCTCGGGAGCCCCACCTGGTTCGCGCGGTTCGGCGCGCAGGTCATGACCGACCCCGCGCTCCGCCCGATCATGGTCGAAGAATCGCTGACCTCGCCGTCGCTGGTGCGGATCGTCGAAGGACTCCACCGCTGCCTGCCCGATCTGCCCGCCGACGTCCGCTCCGAACGCGGCGACATGGCCCGCCAGCTGCTGGTGCACATGGTCGCCGAACGCGAACGCGCCCTCGCCGAGGGCACCCCCACTCCCCGGTCCACCTGGCAGGACGCCGCGACCGGGCTCATCGACGCACTCGCCGGGATCTGGCTGGCACCGGTCACTCCCGGCCCGGACGAAGGAAAAGGACCATGAAGATCACCGTCGACCAGGACAAATGCTGCGGCGCCGGAACCTGCGTCCTGCTCGCCCCCGACGTTTTCGACCAGCGGGAGGAGGACGGCATCGTGCTCCTGCTCCAGGAAACGCCCGGCCCGGACACGCACGACATCGTCCGCGAAGCCGCCGACGTCTGCCCCGGCGCCGCCATCACGGTGAGCGAGTGACCCTGCTCGTGGCCGGCGCCTCCGCCGCCGGGACGGCTCGGTCCACGGGGTGTACGAACTGCCCGTAGCCTGGTGACATGAGCGCTGAGCAGGACGCCATCGACGAGCGGATCCAGGACGCCGGCGAGCGCGGCGACCTGGACGAACTGCGGCGGCTGGCCGACGGTGGCAGCAGTGACGCGGCGGATCAGCTGATCGAAACGGCGACCGAATTGGGCGCGCTGGACGAACTGCGGCGGCTGGCCGCAGGTGGAAACCGGGACGCCGCGGATCAGCTGGCCGAACTCACCGAGGAGTAGGCCGGTCCCGCATCGCCGGGATCAGCACCGGAAGCGCGGCCAGGAGCGCGAGGCCGCGCGCTACACCCGCGACCGGGTAGGGAACGCGAAGCCCGAACCTGTGCGCGAGCAGCCCGCCGGTCAGCGCGCCGAGCGGCATCAGTCCCCAGCCGAGCAGCCGGTAAACGCTGTTGACCCGGCCGAGCAGAGCCGACGGCACCTCCCGCTGCCGGACGCCGACAGTGACGACATTCCAGATCGTCGTCACGAAACCGCTCAACGCCAAGAACGCACCGAGTACGGCGACGTTCGGGCTGAATCCCATTCCGACGAAAACGACGGCGTTCACGGCGAGCGAGACGAGCAACGCGCGGAGGTCACCGAGCCAGGCGACCAGCCGCGTGATCACCAGTCCGCCCACGACGCCTCCGATCGCCGCACCGGCGAGCAGCAGGCCGAACACCCCCGCGCCGAGATGCAGCACGTCGGTCACGAACAGGACGAGGGTCGCGTTCCCGAGCTGACCGCAGAAGGTGTTGATGCCCAACAGGAACGCAAGAGTACGAAGCAAGCGATGGTTCCTCAGCCAGCGGAGTCCATCGAGGACCTTCACGCTTTCCGCCTTGCCACCTCGTCTGGGCAGCTTCGCCAGAAGCACGGCGGCGAGGACGAACGACACGGCGTCGACGGCGAAGGGCAACGTCCAGGCGAGTGCGAAGAAGAGGCTCCCGAGAGGCGGACCCAGGAACTGCCTGCCGACGATCATCGCCACCTGCTGACTGCCGTTCGCCTGGTGCAGCAAGCCTTTCGGGACGAGATCCGGAACCGCCGTTTGCGCCGCGTTGTCGTAGAAGACATCGCACGCCCCCAGAGCGAACGCGAGTAGGACGAGCACGGGCACGGTGACGGCCCCCGCCGCGACGAGCACGGTGAGCACGCCGACGATCAGCGCTTGGAGCGTCTGCGTTCGCCACATGAGCGTTGTCCGGTCGACCCTGTCGACCACGGAACCGGCGGTGAGCGACAACAGAAGCCACGGTAGGTACGTCGCGGCGGAGACCAGGGCGACGTCTCTGGCGTCATGGCTCACCGTCACGACAAGCAGGGGCAGCGCCGCCGTGAAGACGCCGTTGCCGAGGCTGTCGATCCCGGTGGCCCACCAGAGTCGCCGGTAGACGCCGGGTAGTTCGGGCATGGTCGGATCGTGGCGACGTCCGGGGTTCCGGAGACACCATTTAGCTCATGCCTACATACTCGGGCGATGCCGATGACCATCGAGCTGGGCGTCGCCGAACTGGCCGCGACCCGGTTCGCGATCTCGCCGCTGTCCGAGACCGTCGCCTGCCTTCTGCAGCTCGCCGGCCTCGACCGGAATCCGGTCAATCTGCCCTGGCTGCGGTGGGCGCGGGAAGAACTCGATCGCGAACCCCTCGATCTTTCCTGGACGTGGCCACTGCTCGTCAACGGCAGGCTCAGCTGGCCGGAGTTCCTTGTGCCGGCTCCGCGGGACTCAGGAGCTTCCCTCGAAAATGACCTCGACGCGGTGCGGCGAACCCCCGAAGCACGAGTAAGGGCCAGTCTCGACCGGGTCTTCGGCGCGAAACTTCCCAGCACCGCCGCGGCACTGGCCGACGATCCCGGATCCGGTCTGCGGAAGATCGCCGGCGAACTGCGCGAAGCCCACGACCGCCTCGTCGCTCCACACTGGCCGCGGATGCGGGCGGTGCTGGATGCCGACGTCGGGTTCCGCGCGCGGCAACTGGCCGCGGGCGGTACCGAGCGATTGTTCACGGATCTGCATCCGGATCTGCGCTGGCGCGCCGACCGGGTGACGCTGGCCGGCGAGCGCTGGCGGAATCGGCACGGTGTCGTCACGCGAGGACCTGGCGGTCTCGTGTTGATGCCTGTCGTCCTTGGCTCGCCCTATGTCTTGATCAAGAAGAACACTTCCACCCAGACCACGATCCGCTATCCGGCACGCGGAACCGGCGCGCTGTGGACGACGGGGACCCGCTCACCCGGGCCTGGCACGGTGCGGCTCCTGGGCCGGATGCGAGCCACTCTCCTGACGGCGTTGTCCTCCCCCGCGACCACGACCGACCTGGCGCGAGCCTTGGGTGTGACACCGAGCGCCGTCTCCCAGCACCTCAAGGTCCTGCGGGACAGCGGACTCGTCGCGCGTGAACGCTCCGGCCGCGGCGTCCTCTATCTGACGACGCCGCTCGGTGAGCGCCTGCTCTGATGGTCAGAGGTCGATCAGCTCGACGGTCACTTTCGCGATATCACCCTCCTCGATCCCTTCGGCCTTCCTGACCGCTTTCTTGACCGGCAACACGTAGGCGCCCCGTTTGGAGTCCGGGAAGATCGACGTCTTCCATTTGCTGCCGCCGATACCGACCTGGACGCGGACCGCACCGAACCCGCGGCGCGGGCCATCGGTGATCTCGCGGATCTCCTCGGAGATGTCCTGGGGCAGGCTGACGAAGGTCCAGGTCTCCCCGCGGCGGGCGTCCCAGACCCAGAGTTCGGCATCGAACACGACGATCATCGGTGAAGCGTCGCACAAGGGACCGACAGTTCCGCGCTGCCTGGGTAGCCGAGACCACCGCTACCGTGGCCGAGTGGACTTCGTCGTGATCTTCGGACCACCCGCCGTCGGCAAGATGACCGTCGGCGAGGAACTGTGCAAGCTCACCGGCTTCAAGCTGTTCCACAACCACATGGCCGTCGAGCCGGTGCTCGGCATCTTCCCGTTCGGCTCGCCGCCGTTCGGCAGGCTCGTCAACGAGTTCCGCCGCCGCGTCATCGAGGAGGCGGCCGACGCCGGGCTGCCCGGCCTCGTCTACACGAACGTCTGGGGGCTGGACCTCCCCGAGGACGCCGAGCTCATCGGCTCGTACGTCGACATCGTCCAGTCGCGGGGCGGCCGGGCGCGGTTCGTGGAGCTGTATGCGGATCT
This sequence comes from Amycolatopsis sp. NPDC102389, assembly GCF_044765885.1. Lineage (NCBI taxonomy): Bacteria > Bacillati > Actinomycetota > Actinomycetes > Pseudonocardiales > Pseudonocardiaceae > Amycolatopsis > Amycolatopsis sp. NPDC102389. The sequence goes on along the minus strand of NZ_JBIWKX010000064.1, from coordinate 37,859 downwards.
CGACGAACGCCTCGAGCGGAACACCACCGAGCTGCGCCTCGACCGCAAGCCCAGCAAGCGCGACCTCGACTTCTCCCGCGCCAATCTGCTCGAACTCGACCGCGACTACGTCATGAACACCGACGGCACGCGGCGCACCCACGCCCAGGACCTGATCGAGCGGCACGATCACGTGCGCATCGACAACACCCGCTTGAGCCCGGCGGCGACCGCGGCCTTAATTCTGCGAAGGATGCCGCAGTGAACGGGTCGTCGTCGCGCCGAGCACCCGCGAAGCCATCCATGCCAGGGCGTCGGCCGTGCGCGCCGGGGTGTCCGACGGCTGCATGATGTGACTCAGCACGGTCCGGACCACGACGTCGATCGCCACATCCAGCTGCGAGGCGTCCAGCGGCGGTCCGTAGGCGCGGACACGGCCGCGCAGCATGACCGTCGCTTCGCTCAGCAGGCTCCCGGCCCGCGACGTCAGCAGCGGCAGCAACTCGGTGTCGGCGCCGTGCGTGGCAGAGACGATGGCGCGCAACAGGAGATTGTCGTCGGCGAGTTCGAGGACACCGCGGACGGCGTCGTGGATCGCCTCGACCAAGTCCACGGGGTGCCGCTCGAAGGCTTCCCGGACAACCGAAAGAAATCGGGCGAGTTCGTGCGAGATCATCGCTTCGGCCAGCCGGCTCTTCGAGCCGAGTTCGTTGTAGACGGTCTGGCGGCTGACGCCGACGATCTCCGCGAGTTTGCTCATCGTCACCGAGGACCAGCCGGAGCGCACGGTCAGCTCGATCGCCGCCGCGACGATCGGTTGACGGTACGGACCTCCCGTAACCGGTGCCTCACTCATGATCGTCATTCTAAGCTGTGCCTTTCCCAGCGCGCTTTCGGATTTTCGTAGCCGGGCCGCGACATTCGCCGGTCACTCACTCAGCCACATCGGCGGCCCGCCTCCGGAAATCCGAGACCTTCGGCCGAAAGAAGACGCGCGCGCGTTCCCGCCGCGAACGCCAGCGCCTCCGGCCACGGCGCCCGCCCGGCGATGTGGCGACGGTACTTCATGATCTCGCGCGGCCGGTCGACGGTGAGCGCCCCGACGATCCGGTCCCCGCGCCGGTACAGCGCGGTGAAGCCGCTGGACTCCGGGACGGCGGCCACCACCTCGTCCGCGCGCGGGGTGCCGACGAATTGGATCCGGTGGTCGTACCAGTCCGACCAGAAGTACGGCACCGGCGAAAGCGCCCGCGCCGCTTCCGGGGCGAGCGCGTGACGAGCGGCCGCGGCACCCTGCTCCGCGGCGTTCGTCCAGTGCTCCAGCCGCATCAGTTCGCCGTCGAACAACGGATTCGAGGCATGTGCGACATCTCCGGCGGCGTACACGCCGGGCACCCCGGTCGCGAGCGTGGCGTCGCACACCACGCCGCCGTCGCGCTCGTGCAGCGGCACCCCGCTTCCGGCCAGCCAGCCGGTGGCCGGGACGACACCGATGCCGACGACCACCAAGTCCGCGGGCAGCACCTCGCCGGTCGAAAGCCGGACACCGGTCACCACACCACCGGCGGACTCCAGGCCGGTGACCGTGGTGGACAGCCGCAGTTCCGTGCCCGCCTCCCGGTGCAGAGAGGCGCACACCGCACCGGCCTCGGCGCCGACGGACCGGACGAGCGGGACGTCGAGCGCCTCGACGATCGTCGACGGCAGCCCGCGCTTCCGTGCCGCGGCGGCGACCTCCGAACCGATGAAACCCGCCCCGATCACGACCGTGCGCGCCCCGTCGTCGAGCGCGGCACGGACGGCCAGCGCGTCTTCGGCGGTCCTCAGCGTGTGGACGCCGGCGATCCCCTCGCTTCCAGGTAGTCGCCGCGCGGTGGCGCCGGTCGCGATCACGAGTGCCTCGTAGGGAACCGTCGTCCCCGCCACCGACACCTCGCGGGCGGCGGTGTCGAGCCCGTCCGCGGGCGCGCCGAGCATCAGCTCGACGCCGAACTCGTCGCACAACGCGTCCTCGCCGTGGAACGGCTCGATTTTCCCGGGACCTTCCGCGTCGAGGAACGACTTCGACAGCGGGAGCCGGTCGTACGGCGGGTGGTCCTCCGCGCCGATCAGCACGATCCGCCCTCGGTATCCGTCCCGGCGCGCCGCCTCCACCGCGCGCAACCCGGCCAGCGACGCTCCCACGACGACCAGTGTCATGGTCAGTCCCGCAGCTTCAGGGCGAGGACCGGGCAGGCGTCGACGGCGGCCGACAGGTCCTGGCGGTGTTCCTCACCGGGTCGCTCGTCGAGCACCACGACCGTTCCGTCGTCGCCCACCTCGAAGAAGTCGGGCGCCATCGCCTCGCACATGCCCAGCCCGTCGCATTTCGCGCGGTCCGCCTCGATCTTCATCATGCTCCGACCCTTCCCGCTGCCACGAAATCGACCTTCTCCCGCACCCCGCAGTCCGGGCAGCACCACGAATCCGGGATCGCCGACCACGGCGTTCCGGCCGGGAATCCCTCGCGCGGGTCGCCGAGTTTCTCGTCGTACACATAGCCGCAGCCGGGGCACATCCCACCCTCGGTCGCGTCGCCGTGCGTGTCGGCGACGTGCCGCGACGCCGGGGTGACACGCGTTCCGTGGCGCGCGAGGATCTTGGCCCGCTTCGACGGCTGGATGTTGGCGCGGGAGATGTCACCGTCGAAATGCGCGAGCACCCGCGGATCCATCACGCGGCGCCACACCGGCGGGACCAGCGCCAGCACGATCATCCCGGCGTAACCCGTCGGGAGGACCGGCGATTCCGCGAAATCACGCAGCGTCTGGTAGCGGCGGGTCGGGTTGGCGTGGTGATCGCTGTGCCGCTGCAGGTGGTAGAGCAGCACGTTGGTGGCGATGTTGTTGGAGTTCCAGCTGTGGCTGGGATCGACCCGTTCGTAGCGGCGCCGGTTCGGCGGGCCGACCTTCTGCCGTCGCATGCCGTAGTGCTCCATGTAGTTCACGACCTCCAGCAGCGAGAAGCCGATCACGGCCTGGATCACCAGGTACGGCAGAATCCCCGGGCCCAGCCACACGGTCATCGCCGCCCACAGCACGGCCGACATCAGCCAGGCGTTGAGCACGTCGTTGCCGATCCGGAACGGATGCCGGTCGCGGCGGGCGTACCGCTTGCGCTCCAGCCCCCATGCCGATTTCAGCGAGCCGAACACGGTGCGCGGCCAGAACCGGTAGAAGCTCTCCCCCACCCGGCTGCTGGCCGGGTCCTCGGGAGTGGCCACCCGGACGTGGTGGCCGCGGTTGTGCTCGATGTAGAAGTGGCCGTAGAAGCTCTGCGCCAGCGCGATCTTCGACAGCCAGCGCTCGTGGCTCTCCTTCTTGTGCCCGAGTTCGTGCGCGGTGTTGATACCGATGCCGCCGATGCAGCCGATCGAGATCGCCAGGCCGATCTTGTCCGCGACGGACAGGTCACCGCGGGCGATCAGCCAGAACGCGACCACGAAACCCGCGTACTGGATCGGCAGGAACGCGAAGGTGATCCACCGGTAGTAGCGATCCTTCTCCAGCCGCTCGATCACGTCGTCGGGCGGATTGCCGCGATCCAGCCCGGCCACCAGGTCGATCAGCGGCACGATCACCAGGATCACGATCGGCCCGATCCAGAACCACACCCCCCAGCCGGTGGCCGCGTGCAGCCCGATGGCCAGGAACGCGAGCGAAGGCACCACCAGTCCGATCAGCCACAGATATCGCTTGCCGTCGGTCCAGCGTTCGGTCGAGCCCGCCGGGATCGTGCCCGTCATCTCGCTCATCGCACCCTCCTCCGTTGGCTGGGTTTACAAAACAGTAGGTGATGTACACCGGGTTTGACAAGAGTCCACCTTTTGTAAATCCGACGTTGCTTCATTTCGTGAGAACTTGGCGATATCTTGTGTTCGTAAGGAAACTTACTTAACTTGTGACGACACGCCGCGACCCACTTCGTCCGCCCCGAAGGAGCGCGAATGCCCCGATCACCTCGCCGGATCCGACCCGCCGCCGTGGCCACCGTCGCCGCGGCCCTGCTGGTCCTGCCCGCCGCCACCGCCACCGCGACCACGACGGCGAACAGCCCGTGGCCGGGCGCTTCCGCCGTCACGAACGCCGACGGTTCGAACGTCCTCGGCGGCAACATGAGCGGCCTGTCGTTCGGTGACCCGAACGTCCTCTGGGCGGTCAAGAACGGCCCCGGCACGCTGTACCGCCTCGTGCGCAACGGCACGAAGTGGCAGCCGGACACCGCCAACGGCTGGTCGTCGGGCAAGCAGCTGCGCTACCGAAGCGGCAAGGGCGACCCCGACGCCGAAGCCGTCGTGGCCACCCCCGACGGCGTGGTCGCGGCCACCGAACGCGACGGCGACAACGGCAAGACGAGCGCGCTCAAGGTGCTCCGGTACGACGTCTCCGGCACGGCCAAGACCCTCAGCGCCAAGGCCGAATGGGATCTGACGGCCGACCTGCCGAAGGTCTCGGCCAACGACGGTCTCGAAGCCGTCTCGTGGATCCCGGACAGCGCCCTCACCGCCAAGGGGTTCGTGGATCAGCGCACGAAGGCGGCGTACGACCCGGCCGCCTACCCCGGCCACGGGACCGGGCTCTACCTCGTCGGCCTCGAGAGCAACGGGATGATCTACGCCTACGCGCTCGACCAGGCGGGCGGCAAGTACACCCGGGTCGCGAGTTTCGCGAGCGGGCTCAGCTCGATCATGGAACTCGAGTACGAGGCTTCCAGCGGCAAGCTGTGGGCGGTCTGCGACGACAACTGCGGCGGTGACTCGACGACGCTCGCCGTCGACACGCAGGGCAAGTTCGCCGTCACGGCCACCTACGACCGTCCGAGCGGGATGCCGGACTACAACAACGAAGGCTTCGCGATCTCACCCACGTGCTCATCCGGGAGCAAGCAGGTCGTCTGGGCCGACGACGGGAACGAAGGCGGCCACGCGCTCCGCGCCGGCACCCTCTCCTGCGGCTGAATGGGTCGCGCCATGAAATCAGCCTCACTCGCGATTCTTCCCGCACTGGCCATTCCCCTGCTCCTGCCGTCCGCGGCGCTCGCCGGCGACGGCTGGGCATCCATCGGCACCGGGATGACCTCGGGCGCCAGCGGCCTCGCCGTCCTCGACCGGGACGACGAGCGGATCGACGCGCTCGTCTTGCGGGACAGCAAGAAACCCGGCCAGAACCGGGCGGCCCGGGTCCGGCTCGAGCACGGCCAGGTGTCCGAAGTGGACTCGATCGACTGGCCAGGTGAACTCCCGGTCGATCTGGAAGCGGCCGAAGGCGTGCCGGGAAAGGCCGGCGAATTCGTCGCGCTGGCCAGCGACGGCAAGGGCTTTCACTTCACGCTGAAGGACCGGCGGCTGAAAGTACTCGGTACTTTCCAGGTACCGAAAGGCGACCCGGAAGACAATTACGAGGGTTTCGCGCTGAAGAAGCTGAATGACCGGTTGTTCGCGGTCTGGGCGGACCGCGGGCAGGACGCCCGCCCGGCCACGCTCTACTCCGCGGAGTTCTCGGTCTCGAAGCTGTCGTTCAAGCAGCCGAAGTCGATTCCCTTCCGGGTCCCGTACCCCGCGACCGACGTCCGGCACACCTCGGACGTCGAGATCGCCGCGGACGACCGCGTCCTGGTGTCGGCCGCCTCCGACCCCGGTGACGAAGGCCCGTTCGACTCGGCCGTGTACGCGGCGGGGAAGCTCCGCCCCGACGGTTCGATCGCCCTCTCCCCCGTTCCGGTGAAGATCGGCGACTTCCCCGGACACAAGATCGAGGCCATGACCTGCCTCTCGCGCTCGTGCGGCAGCCTGCTCTACGGGACCGACGACGAGGCCGCGGGCGGTAGTCTCCGGATCGCGACCAGGAACGACCCGGAGGACCAGTGATCAGCGAAGACCTGCGCGAGCGCCGCCACAAGATCATCGAAGAGCATATGGACACCGAGGTGGCCCACGAGTTCGACCGCACGCTGGGCACCTTCAACGGTCATCCGCACTACGAGATCATGGCGACCGGGCAGATCTTCGACGGCGACGAAGAGGTCATGGCGTACTACCGCATGACCCGCACGGCCTTCCCGGACCAGCGGCACGACAACGTCCGGTACCACTTCGCCGACGAGTCGGTCATCGTCGAATTCGACCTGCTCGGCACCAACCTCGGCGAGTTCTACGGCCGTCCGCCGACCGGCAAGGCGTTCCGGGTGCCGATCATCGCGGTGTTCTTCTTCGACGAGGACAGGATCACCAACGAGCGCATCTACTTCGACGCCGCCAGCCTGATCACCCAGGCCGGCCACGCCGAGCTGCTGACGCTGCTGGCGTCGGGCGAGGTCTGAAAGAAGTCCGGGCCCGCCGCGGAAGCGACGGGCCCGGACTTGTCAGACCTGGATCACGCCACGTCGTAGCGGTCGAGGTTCATGACCTTGTCCCACGCCGCCACGAAGTCGCGGACGAACTTCTCCTTGGCGTCGTCGCTGGCGTAGACCTCCGCCACCGCGCGAAGCTCGGAGTTCGACCCGAACACGAGGTCGGCACGGGTACCGGTCCACTTGACCTCGCCGGTCGCGGAGTCCCGGCCTTCGAAGACCTCGGCGTCGGCGGACGTTGCCGTCCACTGCACGCCCATGTCGAGCAGGTTCGCGAAGAAGTCGTTGGTCAGCGACCCCGGCTTCTCGGTGAACACGCCGTGCTGGGACTGCTGGGCGTTGGCGCCGAGGACACGCAGGCCGCCGACGAGGACGGTCATCTCGGGCGCGCTCAGGTTCAGCAGGTTCGCGCGGTCGAGGAGCAGGTACTCCGTCGGGAGACGGTGTCCCTTGCCGCGGTAGTTGCGGAACCCGTCCACGGTCGGCTCCAGCGGGGCGAACGACTCGACGTCGGTCTGCTCCGCCGTCGCGTCGGTGCGGCCCGGCGTGAACGGCACGGTGACCTCGTGGCCGCCGTCCTTGGCTGCCTGCTCGACGGCGGCGACGCCGCCCAGCACGATCAGGTCGGCGAGCGAGACCTTCTTGCCGCCGGTCTGGGCGCTGTTGAACGCCTCCTGGACCCCTTCGAGGGTCCGCAGCACCTGAGACAGCGTCTGCGGGTCGTTGACCTCCCAGTCACGCTGCGGCTCGAGGCGGATGCGGGCACCGTTCGCGCCACCGCGCTTGTCGCTGCCGCGGAAGGTCGAGGCCGACGCCCAAGCGGTGGAGACCAGCTGCGAGACCGACAGGCCCGAAGCGAGCAGCTTCTCCTTGAGGGCGGCGATGTCGGCGTCGTCGATCAGCTCGTGGTCGACGGCGGGCACCGGGTCCTGCCAGATCAGCGTCTCCTGCGGCACCAGCGGACCGAGGTAACGCTGGATCGGGCCCATGTCGCGGTGGGTCAGCTTGAACCAGGCACGGGCGAAGGCGTCCGCGAACTGGTCCGGGTTCTCGTAGAACCGGCGCGAGATCTGCTCGTAGACCGGGTCGAAACGCAGCGCCAGGTCGGTGGTGAGCATGCCGGGCGCGCGGTTGAGCTTGCCGTCCTCGGGATCCGGCACGGTGTTCTTCGCCTTGCCGTCCTTCGGGACCCACTGGTGGGCGCCGGCCGGGCTCTTTGTCAGCTCCCAGTCGTACTCGAAGAGGTTGTGGAAGAACCAGTTGCTCCACCGGGTCGGGGTCGGCGTCCAGGTGACCTCGAGGCCACTGGTGATCGCGTCGCGCCCCTTGCCGCTGCCGAAGCTGTTCTTCCAGCCCAGGCCCTGCTCCTCGATCGAAGCGCCCTCGGGCTCGGCCCCGACGTACTTGTCCGGGTCGGCCGCGCCGTGCGTCTTGCCGAAGGTGTGACCGCCGGCGATGAGCGCGACGGTCTCCTCGTCGTTCATCGCCATGCGGCCGAACGTCTCGCGGATGTCGCGGGCCGCGGCCAGCGGGTCCGGGTTACCGTTCGGGCCTTCCGGGTTCACGTAGATGAGACCCATCTGCACGGCGGCCAGCGGGCCCTCGAGCTGGCGGTCACCGCTGTAGCGCTCGTCGCCGAGCCAGGTGCGCTCGGGACCCCAGTACACGTCCTCGTCCGGCTCCCAGACGTCCGCGCGGCCACCGGCGAAGCCGAAGGTCTTGAAGCCCATGGTCTCCAGCGCGCGGTTGCCGGTGAAGATCATCAGGTCGGCCCACGAGATCTTGCGGCCGTACTTCTTCTTGACCGGCCAGAGCAGGCGCCGGGCCTTGTCCAGGTTGCCGTTGTCCGGCCAGCTGTTGAGCGGGGCGAACCGCTGCATGCCCGCGCCCGCGCCACCGCGGCCGTCCTCGATCCGGTAGGTGCCCGCGCTGTGCCACGCCATGCGGATCATGAAGCCGCCGTAGTGGCCGAAGTCCGCGGGCCACCAGTCCTGCGAAGTCGTGAGGACGGCGTCGACGTCCTTGGCGAGTTCGCCGAGGTCGAGGGTCTTGAACTCGGCGGCGTAGTCGAACCCGGCGTCCATCGGGTCGGAAGCGGCGGAGTGCTTCCGGAGGATCTTCAGGTTGAGCTGGTTCGGCCACCAGTCGCGGTTGCCCGCGCCTTCGGTCGGGTGATTGCGGCGGCCCGACGAGACGGGGCAGCCGCCCGCGCTCTCTTCGTTCATTTCGCCGATGACGGCGTCCGGGCTGTCAGACACGGGAATCCTTCCGGGAATCAGAACTGCAGGGCTCAGGAACGGGGTTCGATCGCGCAGTCGGGGCACAGGCCCCAGTAGATGACCTCGGCCTCTTCGATCAGGAAGCCTTGGTCGTTCGACGCGGTCAGGCAGGGTGCGGGACCGACGGCGCAGTCGACGTCGGCGATGGCACCACAGGATCGACACACGACGTGGTGATGGTTGTCCCCGACCCGGGACTCGTAGCGTGCCACGGAGCCCGACGGCTGGATCCGCCGAACGAGACCCGCGGCGGTCAGTGCCCGCAACACGTCGTAAATGGCCTGGTGAGAGACCTCGCCGAGCTCCGTACGCACGGCACCGATGATCGAATCGGTGTCGGCGTGCGGGTGGTCGCGTACCGCTGTCAGCACGGCCACCCTGGGACGCGTCACGCGCAGGGAGGCCCCGCGCAGCATCCGCTCGAACTCCTGGGTCGTGGGCACGGCCGCAGTCTGGCTCATTTTCTGGAATGAATCAAGTTCTTGCATCCCGGGCGTGTCTCCGCCCCGACGGAGGCCCTGCCCCGGCGTGCCCGTGCACGGCACACGCGTGACCAGAGCCGGATCTCGCGTGTCTGGAGCCGGAACTCGCGAGTCAGGGAAGGGCGGTCACCCTTGCCGACGTCGTCGCCGTGGCTTTTGTTACGGATTCTCGTGAAGAATTTCACTCTTCGCGATAACCGCGAACTGGTCTGGACCGCCCACACACCCGAAGGTGCGAAATTCGGATGAAACTTGCACCCACGAAAAGGAATATCCATCGTCGCGGCAGGTTTTCCGCGACTCCAAACACAAACCGGTGCCCCCGCGATACCCTGGACGAGTGAGGGACCGCGCCGGAGCGTTGCCGAAACGACCACGCCGACCCTCTTCCGAGGGGCGCAACCCGTTGCCAGAGCACGATTCTCCGAATTTCCGCTGCTCCGACGCCATCCGCACACGTGCCCACGCGGTGCTTCCACCGTGGTAGCGTCTGCGCCCTGTTCCCCACAGTCCGGCTTCACCCATCGTGCATCCAGCAAGGGAAAAACCATGCCCGAACAAGGCCTCGGCACCGTCGTCGCGGTGGACGGTCCTGCGGCGGCGGGCAAGACCACCACCTGCCTGGCACTGGCGAGATCGTTCGACCTGCGTTATCTCGAAAGCGGCAGAACTTATCGCATCATCGCCTTCGAAGCGCTTGAACGCCGCATTCCCGTCGACAATGCCACGAAAGTCACCTGGCTCTGCGATGAATTGATCACGGCGAGCCGTTCCGTGAGCCTGTTGACTTCCGACCGCTACGCACCGGACAACCTGCGCGCGGCCCCGGTCAACGTCGCCGTTTCGACCGTCGCCAAGATCGCGGCCGTCCGTCAGCGGGTCACCAGCCTCATCAGGCTTTGGGCTGGCGCACAGCCCCGGTGCGTCATCGAAGGCCGGGACATCGGGACCACCATCTTTCCCGCCGCGACCGTGAAGTTCTACTTGACCGCCAAGGCCGAAGTCCGGGCGATGCGGCGAGTACGCCAAGAGCGGGCGGCATCCTATGAGAAAGTCCTCGACGACGTGATCCGCCGCGACAAGGCCGATATGTCCCGGACGACCTCGCCGTTGGTCCCCGCCGAGGACGCGATCAGAATCGACACCTCCGAGCTCACCCTCGAGCAGGTGCTGCGGTTGATGACGTCGGCGTGTCGCGACAGAGGCTTAGAGCTCGACCGTTAGTGCGAGTACGCTTCTGCTTTGTCTGCGACGAAGCTAAGTTGACCTTGGGTATGACTTCAGGTGATCGATCAATGACGAGGAGTATTGGCCATGAAACCGGCTATGGCGAAGGAAAACGAAGCCGAACCGGTGACCGCCGATTGCCTATTCTGTCATTTCGATGACACCTCGGTGAATGACTTACTGTTCACCGGAGACGAGATCTATGTCCGCTGGGACAACTTCCCGGCCGCCAAGGGGCATGTCGAGGTCGTCCCGAAAAGACACGTGGAGTCCTACTTCGCGCTCACGCCGAGCGAGCACGCCGAAGTCTATGTGCTGATCAAGCGTGCATGGCGCCGGATCCAGGACCAGTTCCAGCCGGACGGTTACACCATCGGCGTGAACGAAGGACAAGCGGCGGGCAGGACGATCGACCACCTGCACATCCACCTGATCCCACGCTACGAGGGCGACGTGGCGGATCCGCGAGGCGGTATCCGTCATGTCCTGCCAGGGACCAATCCCGACGAATGGCTCGGTCGCTGATTCTTCCTCGCCTCCACCACGAACCAGCTGCCGCGTCCGCTCGGCCACACCCGGGCCGAAACGAAGCCGACGGCTGCCAGCTCGTCCACCACGGCTTCGGGCCTGCGCAACGAAAACCAGCGCGGGGACGGCAGATGGACGCCTCGCGTCCACCCTTCGCCATCCCCTTCCTTGAGGCTGATCGCCGTGACACCACCGGGCGCGAGGACTCGATGGATCTCGGAGAAGGCGTGCGGGTGTGTGTCGCTCGGCAGATGCAGGACGCTGGCACACGCCCAGACGCCGTCGAACACCCCGGCGGCCAGCGGTAAGGCCAGGAGATCGCAGAGCACCGCGCCGGCTACCCCGCAACGACATCGTGTGTGCCGGAGCAACTCCTCGCTCAGGTCGCCCGCCACCACGGTCGCGCCACGTCCGATCAGATACTCCGCATCACGACCCGAGCCACAGCCGAGGTCCAGCACCGAACCACCAGGCAGGGCATCGAAGAATCGGTCCAGCTCATGGTCGAGGCCGGGAAACAGGTCGAGCGTGCCGGTGGTCCGGACGTAGGCCGCGGCGCTCTCGTCGTAGGTTCGACGAGTACGCGCTACCAAGGCGCGCAGGTTCGCGTCGCTCAGGTGCATTCGAAGTCCTCGCGACCGATGGCCATGCCCAGATTGGTCATCTCCTCCAGCAGTTCCCGCCGGTCGAGCACCTCGTAGCCGCGGCCGGCATCGACGCTCACGCAGCCGACGAACTTGTTGCGCCCGCTTCTGATCGGCGTGACGAAGAGCGCGGTCCGGTGCTTGAGAGCCTGGAACTCCTCCCATTTCAGATTCATCACCGATTCCGACCCGTGCTGTGCCACGTGATCGTCGTACTTCGCCTTGTCGGTGAGGCGATCCGCCAGCGGCGCGACATCGAACGTCACCTCACGATCGTGTTGCCAGCACAATCCCACCGCGCCAATCCCGCGCACCGGCGCGAAACTCCGGGTCGCCGGAAAGGATGACATCCGATAGGAGGACAGTCGTTTCAGCACGCCGTGAATCGGATGTCTCAGCGTGCGCGTCTTCCGCCACACGTGGAGCGCGAGATCGCCGGTGTCCAGCGGAGGATCGATCTTCGCACTGATGTCGAGCAATCGGCCGAACGTGGACAACACGCGACGGCGCATCATGACGTTCCGGTCCACGAAGGCACGTCGTTGCCAGCTTTCGAACGGCGCGAAAGCACCGAACACCCCGGCCGCGACGAGGACGACCAGCAGCAGATACGGGCGGCCGTTCAGGAGGCCGTCCCAGAAGGCCTTCGACGGTACGTTGTACGCCTTGCCCGCCAGGAACAGGGTGGCCGACAGCAGGATCGCCTTGTCCGCGATCTTGGCCGTCCTCCGGCTCATGCCTTTCCGTCGCGCTGGTGCCGCCACGCTTTGCCCGGCAGGCCCGTCCGCTCGCCGTTCTTCCCGCTCAGGACCACCTCGGGATTCTCGGTGACCACGCCGATCCGGTGGAAGCTCACCGCTTCGGCGAGATCGTCCACCTGGGCGGGCGGCACGGTGAAGACGAGTTCGAAGTCGACGGAGTCGCCCATGACGAGGCTCAACGGCTCCACCTCCACGTGAGCGGCCACGGCGGCCACCGCCTTGGGAACGGGGATGGACCACTCGTCGACGTCGATCCCGACACCGCTCGACTCGGCGATGCTCAGCAAGGTGGCCTTCAGCCCGTCCGAGGTGTCCTGGCAACTCGTGACCACCCCGCTGGCGCCGAGCGCGAGCCCTTCGTCCACTCTGGCCACCGGCCGCTTCCAGTTGGCGAGCAGCGAAGGAAGCATGCTGTCGATGACCAGGTCCGGGACGCCGGAACGCAGATACGCCATCGCCGCGCCCGCGGGTCCGGTCGGGGCCGTGAGACATACGACGTCGCCGGGTCGCGCGCCGGACCGCAGCAGTGCCCGGCCGGCCGGGCACACCCCCAGAGCCGACGCCGAGAGGATCAGGCGTTCCGCGCCGCCGATGTCCCCACCCACGTTGAGGCAGCCGAAGGCGGCACACGCGTCCCGGATGCCGCGCATGACGAGGCCGAACAGCGCATCGTCCATATCGGACGGATACCGCACGACGGAAAGCAACCCGATCGGCTTCGCACCCATCGCCGCGATGTCGCTCAGATTCGCGGCGACCAGGTAGTAGCCCAGGTCGTATTCGTCCAGATGCCCCATCTCGTAGAGCCTGAACTTGGGACCTCGGACGTAATCGGTGCCCACCACGAGATCCTGCTCCCCGGCCAGCCGGAAGACCGCGCAGTCGTCTTGGGCATCGGCTCCCGCGGTCAGTTCCACCCGGCCGCCGTCCGGAGACGAAACCGGGACGAACTCGCCCGCCTGCCGGGCGAACAACGGCACGATCATCCGAGCCAGTCTCGTCGGTTCGTCCGAGAATTTCTCACTCACCACAGGACAGCTCCACCTCGGCGGCCGTGACGTCGCCACTCAGTTTTCCCGGCCAGTAATCCACCCTTCGCACGGTCTCGCGAAGATCCCTTTTCCGCATCACCACCGCGTAGTCCCATTCGGGGTCCTCGATCGCCAGCACGGTTCCGACGATCGAGCGAAGATACTGTCTTTTCTGCCCACCTGTCGGCAGGTATACCCGGACTTTCCCCCGGTACACCCGGAGGAAATACGCGGAAGACGTCCATGGCGGGAGCGCGAGTTCGCCGAGCGAATCCAGATCCCGATAGCCGAGGTCGTCTCGGATCAGGAGATCGTCCACGGCGTCACCATCGACGGGGAGAAAGTGCAGATGCGCGTGCGTGATGCACGCGTGGCTCTCCTGCCCGGCACTCGAACCGTGCTCGAGGATCAGCGGCTCGCCGAAGGTCTCCCGGTACAGCGGGATGAAGTCGTCGACAAGACCGCACACCTCCTCCTGATGGAGAGAAAGCACCTGAGCGAACGACAAGTGATGATTCGACGGAAGGAGCAGGAGATGTCCGAGCACAAGCGGCGACATATCGGCCAACAGGGTCAAGTTTTCTGTTGAATGTATTCGTCGAGACGGTGGGTCGCCTTCGTAGAAACGGGCGAAGGAAGTGTCACTCGAGCCCGAAAGCTCTTCGCAGAAGTCCGCACCCGCGCACTGCATGGTTTCGATCATGTCTCCCCCTGCCGCCTCGCTTCGTCCTGGTCTTCGCCGAGCAGAGCACCTGGATTTTTGCGCACGGTCATGGCCGAATTGAACGGCCGATGCGGAGGTTAACTCGAACGTCGTAACCCGCTCACGGATTCGTGACGACGGAAATTTGGACAAAAGCAGGACACATCATGGCCGATACATACCCGCCTGCCTCACGACGTGAAAAAGCGCCCGCCACCCGATGGATGACGGACGCTTTCCGGCGGTCACTATCCGTTCGAATTCACGGCGATTTCGGCGAAATCCGCACTCACCGGCCTTCGCGCGCCAAGAGTTCCCGGACCCGTTCCTGCAGCGCCTCCCTCGGGTACGCGTTCACCTGGGCGCCCGCCATCCGCACCGGGTCGCCGAAGAAGAAGTACTCGTACAACGACTCCCGCCCGGCGAAGCTCGACACCGACGCGTCGAACGCCAGCTTGAACAGCCGCGCGCGGTCCTTGGCCGGCAGGGTGGCCGACTGGAGGTAGGTGTCGATATCGGGACGACCTTCGGCCTCGAAGTCCGCCTCGCCCGGCAGCGCCATGAGCCCGGAGGCGGAGAACTTCCGGATGATCTCGGTCAACCGCGGCGAGACCTTCGTGGGATACCAGTTCCGGGCGGCGTTGAGGACTTCCCACTTGGGCAGGAAGACGCCGTCCTCGCTCAGCTTCCCGTCGGCCTCCGCGGCGCGCAGCACGGCCTTCTCGATCTCGACGTAGGAGATCAGCTCCGAGAGATCCTGCTGGATGTGCTGGAAACCGCCGATGCCGATCGCGGCGGCGATCTCGCTGGCGAGCCCGAGGTAGAACTCCGTCTTGGCCAGTGTCCGGGTGACGACCTGGTGGGTCATGAGCGCGCCGGCGCCGGTCTCGGAGTACCAGGCGTTGCACAGTTCCGGATGTCCCAGCAGGAAGACCCGCTCGTTCGGGACGAAGACGTCGTCGAACACCACGACCGCGTCCATCTCCTCGAACCGGGAGGCGAGCGGTTCGTCGAAATGCGAGCGGCCGTGGTCGAGGCCGGCGCGGCAGAAGTACTTCAGTCCGGGCGCGTCGTTCGGGACGGCGAAAGCGTAGGAGTACGGGGCGTCCTCGGGGGTGCCGCGCAGGACGGTCGACGGGAAGACCAGGAGCTCGTCGGCGATCGGCGCGATGGTGGCGAGCATCCGCGCACCGCGGACGACGATGCCGTCCTCCCGTTCCTCGACCACCTTCGCCGACAGGTTGCCCCCGCCCTGCTGACTGCCCGACACCGAACGGTTGACCTGCGGCGGGATCAGGGTGTGCGTCGCGAGCAGATCGTTCTCGCGCGCCATCTCGTAGTACTTCTCGATGCGCTCGCCGTAGACGGGATCGGCCTGGGAGAAGAACTTCTTCGCGGTCGAGAGCGCGGTGAGCGACGAGTTCATGTAGTCGCCGGTGCGGCCGAGGAAGCCGTTGGAGTACTCGGCCCACACGGAGAACGCGGCACGGCGGCGCTTGAGGTCTTCTTCGCTGCGCGGCACCAGGAACGACGTGCCGACCCGCTCCCCCGTGGTCGGCGACTCGTAGGTCAGGACGTCACGGTGCGCCGGGTCGTGCTGGAGGTCGAACAGCTTCGCGTAGGTCAGCGCGTTGTCGCGGAACGCCGGGTGCTCGGCGACCTTCGAAGTCACCTTCTCGCCGTCGACGTACAACTCCGGCGTCATCGCGTTGAGCTTGTCGAGGTACTGCTGTCCGGTACGGGCTCCCATGTCGTGCTCCTTCTCGGGGTGGACGTCGTTGTCAGAACAGGGATTCGTGGCCTTGCGCGGATTCGTGGATGGTCGAGAACTGCCCGTTGACGAAGCCCAGCGCGTCGCCGGAGCGGTAGTCGAACTCCCGCACCTCGCCGAGGAACAGGGTGTGGTCGCCGCCGTCGTAGGCGGCCCACGGCGTGCAGTCGAACCAGCTCAGCACGCCGCCGAGCCTGGGCGCGTGCCCGCCTTCGACCCACGTCGGCGCGCCTTCCGGACTCGGGCGGCCGGCGAAGTTCATCGCCAGTGCCTCCTGCTCGGCGCCGAGCACGTTGACCGCGAACGGGCGGCCTGCCAGCAGGTCGTGACTCTTGACCGTGCGCTGGATCGAGACGAGCACGAGCGGCGGATCCATCGAGACCGCGGTGAAGGAGTTCACCGTCAGGCCGTGCCGTTTGGTCGCGGCGTCGAAGGTCACCACCGCGACACCGGTCGCGAACCGGCCGAGGCAACCGCGGAAGAACTGCGCGGGCGGCCGATAGAGGCTCGATCCCGGCGAGAAACTGGTTTCGCGTGACATCATCGTCTGTTCCTGTTCTATAATCGAACAGCCAGTTCAACTATCGAAATGGATCGTATACGATGGTTTCGGACTCCCGCAAGACCGCGAGCACGTCCCAGACGCTCAGCCGCGGCATCCGCGTCCTCGAAGTCCTTGCCGACGCCCAAGAACCGCTCAGCGTCGACGGGATCGCCGAACGGCTCGGCGTGCACCGGTCGATCGCGTACCGGCTCATCCGCACCCTTGAAGAGCACGGGCTCATCAGCCGGGAACCCGCCGGGAAATACGAACTCGGCGCGCGGCTGGCCGCACTGGCAGCCGGGATCAAACACGATCTGCAGGCCGCGGCGCTGCCCGAACTGACCGCGGTCGCGAACGAGCTCGGCATGACGTGTTTCGTGGCGGTGATGGACCGCGAGGAATGCGTGACCCTGGTCAGCGTCGAACCCCGGCACGCCGTCGCGTCGGTCGCGCAGCGCCCGGGGTCCAGGCATCCGTTCACCGCGGGCGCACCGGGCCGCGCGATTCTTTCCCAGCTGCCACAAGAGGAACGGCCGGTGGACGTACAGGAAGTGGCCGACCGCGGTTACGCGGACAGCCATGGCGAGGTGATCGAGAACCTCAGCTCCGTCGCGGTGCCGCTCCCCCTGCGCGGCCAGACCCCTGCGGCACTCGCGGTCGTCTATCTGTCGAGCACGCGAACCCCCGCCGAGCTCGCCGAGCGGCTCAAGGCGGCGGCGAAGGCCGTCCGTGACGCCCTCGGCGGATGAGCGTCACGGACGGCTGGATCACTTCGAGAAGCGGAGCGGGCTCACCGCTTGCTCGTCTTCGTGGTCAGGACCGAGCGGGATCCCCGACCGGTCTCGCAGCAGCAAGGTGGCGATGAGGCCGACGACGGTCATCCCGGCCAGGTAGACGGCCACGGACACCGACGTGCCGGTCGCGTCGACCAGCGCGGTGGCGATGGTCGGCGCGAACGCACCACCGAGGATCGCGCCCAGCGCGTACGAGATCGAGACCCCGGAGAACCGGATGGACGCGGGGAACAGCTCCGCGTAGAACGCCGCCTGCTGGCCGTAGGTGAACCCGAGCCCGACGCTGAGGATGATCAGGCCCAGCGCCAGCAACACGATGTTCCCGGTGTCCACCAAGGGAAAGAGCACCGCGACGCCGGCGAGCTGGGCGATCCAGCCGACCACGTACGTACGCCGCCTGCCGATCCGGTCGGACACCGCGCCCGCCGCCCACGTCGAGATCAGCCAGGTCGCCGCCGACGCGGTCACGGCCCACAGCACCGGGCCGCGGTCGAGCCCGATCGGGCCCTTCGGGTTGGTCGCGTAGTTCTGGATGTAGCCGCCGGTCGTCATGTAGCCGACGGCGTTGTTGCCCGCGAACACCAGCGCGGCCACCACGACGAGCACGGCGTGCTTGCGGAACAGCTGGATGATCGGGGTCCGGGTCTGCTCACGGCGTTCGGCGATCTCGCGGAAGACCGGGCTCTCCTCGACCCGGCGGCGCACGTAGTGACCGACCAGGATCAGCCCGACGCTGAGCAGGAACGGGATCCGCCAGCCCCAGTCGAGGAACGCCTGTCCCGGGACGAGCAGGCTGGTCAGCGCCAGCACGCCGGAGGCCAGCAGCAGGCCGAGCGGGACGCCGATCTGTGGTGAGGCTCCGAAGAGTCCCCGTCGCTTGGACGGCGCGTGCTCGACGGCCATCAGGACGGCTCCGCCCCATTCCCCGCCCGCCGAAACACCCTGCAGGACCCGCAGCAGGATCAGCAGTACCGGTGCGAGGACACCGATCTGGCCGAACGTCGGGAGCACGCCGATCAGCGTGGTCGCGGCGCCCATCAGGATCAGGGTGAGCACCAGGACCACCCGGCGGCCGTACTTGTCACCGAAGTGCCCGGCGAGGAACGCGCCGAGCGGGCGGAAGAGGAAGCTCACGCCCACCGTGGCGAACGAAACGAGAGTGCTGTTCGCGCCGAGGCCGGAGAAGAACAGCTTGCCGAAGACGAGACCGGCGGCGGACGCGTAAACGAAGAAGTCGTACCACTCGACCGTGGTACCGACGACGGTCGCGAAGGCGACCCGCCGCCGGTCGGAGGACGGTGGGGCGGTCCGACCGGTCGTGCGTTCATCCTGGGCTGGGTTCGACACGTGGACTCCTTTGTCGTCGGCCACCTTGCCACTGTGGCACGGAATCATATACGTTATTAGATACGAAGCAAGGGTCGAGGATTCAGGGGAACATGGGCACTTACGAGGCATCAGCGCCTTCCGGCCGCACGTCCGGTCCGTTGGACACCCGGCCGGGCAAGATCATCGCCGTCCATCTCAGCTACGCGTCACGCGCGGAGCAGCGCGGGCGGCGTCCGGCGAACCCGTCGTACTTCTTCAAGCCGTCGAGCTCGATCGGCACGTCCGGCGGCACGGTCGAACGCCCGGCGGGCACCGAACTGCTGGCCTTCGAAGGTGAGATCGCGCTGGTCATCGGCACCACCGCCCGGTGGGTCAAGCCCGACAAGGCGTGGGAGCACGTCGCCGCGGTCACCGCCGCGAACGACTTCGGCCTCTACGACCTGCGTGCGGCGGACAAGGGCTCCAACGTCCGGTCCAAGGGCGGTGACGGCTACACCCCGCTCGGCCCAGGCCTCATCGACGCGCGCGACATCGATCCGTCCTCGCTGCGCGTCCGCACCTGGGTGAACGGCGACCTGGTGCAGGAGGACACCACGGCCGGACTGCTGTTCCCGTTGCGGCAGTTCGTTTCCGATCTCTCCCAGCACTTCACCCTCGAACCGGGCGACGTCATCCTCACCGGCACCCCCGCCGGTTCGACGGTGGTCTCCCCCGGCGACGTCGTCGTGGTCGAAGTGGACGTTCCCGGCACCTCCGCCAGCAGCGGGCGGCTTCACACCACGGTCACCCAGGGGATCCGGTCCTTTTCGGACATCGGCAGCCTTCCCGAGGTCGACGACAAGCAGCGCGCCGAGGCTTGGGGCACGCCGGTCGAGGAACCTGCCGAAGAGGACGCTCCCGCGCTCAGCGAGGAACTACGCACCAAGCTCCTTCGTGCCCCCGTCGCGGGCTTGTCCGCCCAGCTGCGCAAACGCGGGCTGAACAACGTCGCGATCGACGGTGTGCGGCCCAATCTGCCCGGCTCGAAGGTCGTCGGCACGGCACGGACCCTGCGTTTCGTCCCGAACCGCGAGGACCTCTTCAAATCCCACGGTGGCGGTTACAACGCGCAGAAGCGCCTTTTCGACTCGGTCGGTGCCGACGAGGTGATCGTCATCGAAGCACGCGGTGACAAGGGTTCCGGAACGCTCGGCGACATCCTGGCGCTGCGGGCGCGGTACCTCGGCGCCGCCGGGGTGATCACCGACGGCGGGGTCCGCGACTTCGACGCCGTCGCCGCCACCGGGCTCCCGGTGTTCTCGCAGGGCCCGCATCCGGCGGTCCTCGGCCGCAAGCACGTGCCGTGGGACACCGACGTCGCGGTCGCCTGCGGCGGGGCCACCGTGCTGCCCGGCGACATCATCGTCGGCGATGACGACGGCGTGGTCGTCATCCCGCCGTCGCTGGCCGAAGAGATCGCCGACGCGGCGCTCGTCCAGGAAGACGAAGACTCCTGGATCGCCGAGCAGGTCGGACAGGGCCGCCCGATCGAGGGGCTCTTCCCGCTGAACCCGTTGTGGCGGGAAAGGTATGAGGCATGGCAGAAGAAGCAGTGAAGACGGCCAGCAAGTCCGAACTCGCCTACGAATGGCTGCGTGAGCGGATCGCCCGGCACGAGTACGGACCCGGCTACCGGCTGGTGCTCGCCGAGATCGCCGGCGCGCTCGACATGAGCGTGGTCCCGGTGCGCGAGGCGATCCGGCGGCTGGAGGCCGAACGGCTCGTGACCTTCGAACGCAACGTCGGCGCGCGCGTGGCGATGGTGGACCAGAACGAGTACGTCCACGCGATGCAGACCCTCGGCGTGGTGGAAGGGGTCGCCACCGCGCTGTCCGCGCCGGGACTGACCGAAGCGGACATCGCGAAGGCGCGCAGGGTGAACGAGCGCATGATCGCGCTCCTGGACCACTTCGACGCGCACGAGTTCACCGCGCTGAACCAGCAGTTCCACTCGCTGCTCTTCGAATGCTGCCCCAACCCGCAGATCCTCGATCTCGTGCACCAGGGCTGGACCAGGCTGTCCGGGCTGCGCGATTCCACGTTCGCGTTCGTCCCCGACCGCGCGCACCGGTCGGTCGAGGAACACGAAGAGATCCTCCGGCTGATCTCCGAGAAGGCCGATCCGCTCGACATCGAATTCGCCGCGCGCAATCACCGCTGGGCCACCATGCAGGCCTTTTTGGACGCTCGAGAGCGCGCTAAGCGTTGACTGAGGAGGAATCTTGACCAGCACGACTCCCCGGCCGATCCCGGACGGTGTCCCGGAGCGGATCCGGCACTACATCGGCGGCGAACTCGTCGATTCGGCCGACGGCGCCGTCTTCGACGTGCTCGACCCGGTGACCAACGACGTCTACGTCCAGGCCGCCGCGGGCAAGAAGGCCGATATCGACCGCGCCGTCGCCGCCGCGCGGAAAGCGTTCACCGAAGGACCGTGGCCGAAGCTGCTGCCGCGTGAGCGATCCCGCGTGCTGAACCGCATCGCCGATCTCGTCGAGTCGCGGGACAAGCGGCTGGCCGCCCTGGAAAGTTTCGACTCGGGCCTGCCGATCTCGCAGGCGCTCGGCCAGGCGCGCCGGGCGGCGGAGAACTTCCGGTTCTTCGCCGACCTGATCGTCGCGCAGGCCGACGACACCTACAAGGTGCCCGGCCGCCAGGTGAACTACGTCAACCGCAAGCCGATCGGCGTCGCCGGGCTGATCACGCCGTGGAACACGCCGTTCATGCTGGAGTCGTGGAAACTCGCGCCCGCGCTGGCGACCGGCAACACCGTCGTGCTCAAGCCCGCGGAGTTCACCCCGCTTTCCGCGTCGCTGTGGGCGGAGATCTTCGAGGAGGCCGGGCTGCCGGCGGGCGTGTTCAACCTCGTCAACGGCTTCGGCGAGGACGCCGGTGACGCGCTGGTGAAGCACCCGGACGTCCCGCTGATCTCGTTCACCGGCGAGAGCGGCACCGGCAGCCTGATCTTCGGCAACGCCGCGCCGTTCCTCAAAGGACTGTCGATGGAGCTGGGCGGCAAGTCGCCCGCGATCGTCTTCGCCGACGCCGATCTGGAGACCGCGATCGACGCGACGATCTTCGGCGTGTTCTCGCTCAACGGCGAACGCTGCACCGCGGGCAGCCGGATCCTGGTCGAGCGCGCGATCTACGACGAGTTCGTCGAGCGCTACGCCGCACAGGCCAAGCGGGTCAAGGTGGGCGACCCGAGCGACCCCGCGACCGAGGTCGGCGCGCTGGTGCACCCCGAGCACTACGACAAGGTCATGAAGTACATCGAGATCGGCAAGACCGAAGGCAGGCTGGTCGCCGGCGGCGGCCGTCCGGACGGCTTCCCGACCGGGAACTACGTGGCGCCCACGGTGTTCGCCGACGTCAAACCGGACGCCCGGATCTTCCAGGAGGAGATCTTCGGCCCGGTCGTCGCGATCACGCCGTTCGACAGTGAGGAAGAGGCGCTCGAGCTCGCGAACAACACGAAGTACGGGCTCGCGGCCTACGTCTGGACCAACGACCTCAAGCGGGCGCACAACTTCGCGCAGTCCGTCGAGGCGGGCATGGTGTGGCTCAACTCGAACAACGTCCGCGATCTGCGCACGCCCTTCGGTGGGGTGAAGGCGTCCGGACTGGGGCACGAGGGCGGCTACCGCTCGATCGACTTCTACACCGACCAGCAGGCGGTGCACATCAATCTCGGCGAGGTGCACAACCCCGCCTTCGGCAAGGGCTGACCTCGGTCCCCCGTCCACAAAGGATGCTGTCATGAACAAGATCCCCACCCCGTCCTCGCCGCCACCGGACGTCCTGCGCTGCGCGTACATGGAACTCGTCGTCACCGATCTGGCGCGTTCGCGCGCGTTCTACGCCGACGTCCTCGGACTGACGGTGACCGAAGAGGACGAAACGACGGTCAGCCTCCGCACGATCGACGAGTTCATCCACCACAACCTCGTGCTGCGCCAAGGACCGGTCGCCGCGGTCGCCGCTTTCTCGTACCGGGTGCGGTCGCCGGAAGACCTGGACAAGGCGGTCGCGTTCTACACGGAGCTGGGCTGCCGGGTCGAGCGCAACGAGAACGGGTTCACCAACGGCATCGGCGACTCGGTGCGGGTGCAGGACCCCCTCGGCTTCCCGCTCGAGTTCTTCCACGACGTCCAGCACGTCGACAGACTCAGCTGGCGCTACGACCTGCACGTCCCGGGCGCGCTGGTCCGGCTCGACCACTTCAACCAGGTCACCCCGGACGTCCCGCTCGCGGTCAAGCATATGGAAGACCTCAACTTCCGTGTCACCGAAGACATCCAGGACGACCAGGGCGTCACGTACGCGGCCTGGATGCGGCGCAAGCCGACCGTGCACGACACCGCGATGACCGGCGGCGACGGGCCGCGGATGCACCACGTCGCGTTCGCCACGCACGAGAAGCACAACATCCTGTCCATTTGCGACAAACTCGGCTCGCTGCGGATGTCGGACCACATCGAGCGCGGACCCGGCAGGCACGGCGTCTCGAACGCGTTCTACCTGTACCTGCGCGACCCGGACGGGCACCGCGTCGAGATCTACACGCAGGACTACTACACCGGCGACCCCGACAACCCGGTGGTCACCTGGGACGTGCACGACAACCAGCGCCGCGACTGGTGGGGCACGCCGGTGGTCCCGTCGTGGTACACCGACGCCTCCCTCGTGCTCGACCTCGACGGCAAACCGCAGCCGGTGGCCGCGAGGACCGAGGACAGCGAGTTGGAGGTCACCATCGGCGCCGACGGCTTCTCCTACACCCGCAAGGGTGACGACGAAGGCGAACTGCCGGCCTGGAAACAGGGCGAGTACAAACTCGGCAACCAGCTCTGAGGCGGGGACGATGCTCGAACAGGAAACGATCACCGCGATCGCCGACGAGCTGGCGGCCGCGGAGGAAGCCCGGGAGACGATCCCGCTGCTGACGGCGCGCTATCCGGACATGACCGTCGAGGACTCGTACGCCGTGCAGAACGAATGGCGGCGGCGGGGTATCGCGGCGGGTCGTCGTCCGGTCGGCCGCAAGATCGGGCTCACCTCGAAGGTCATGCAGGCCGCCACCGGGATCACCGAACCCGACTACGGCGCCATCTTCGCGGACATGGTGTTCGAGAACGGTTCCGTGATCGAGCACAGCCGGTTCTCGAACGTGCGCATCGAGGTCGAGCTGGCCTTCGTGCTCCGTGATTCCCTCGCCGGCCCGGACACCACGGTGTTCGACGTGCTGCGGGCGACCGAATACGTCGTGCCCGCGCTGGAGATCCTGTCGTCGCGGATCGAGATGGCGGGGCGGACCATCGTGGACACGATCAGCGACAACGCGGCCATGGGCGGGATGGTCTACGGCGGCAACCCGGTCGCCGTGGACGCCATCGACCTGCGCTGGGTTTCGGCACTGTTGTACCGCAACGAAACCATCGAGGAATCCGGCGTCGCCGCCGCGGTGCTGAACCATCCCGCGAACGGTGTCGCCTGGCTGGCGAACAAACTCGCTCAGCACGGCGACAAGCTCGACCCGGGCGACATCGTGCTGGCAGGCTCGTTCACGCGGCCGATGTGGGTGCACCCCGGCGACACCGTGACCGCCGACTACCGGAACCTGGGGGCGATCACATGCCGCTTCGTCTAGACCCGCCGTTCCGGGCACAGTTAGCCGAGCGGCCGCGGATCGGCATGTGGGTCACGTCGGGAAGCCCGGTCGTCGCCGAGATCTGCGCGGGATCCGGGCTCGACTGGCTGCTCGTCGACACCGAGCACTCCCCTGCCGGGCTCGAGACCGTGCAGTCGTTGTTGCAGACGATCGCCGCGTATCCGATCACCCCGATGGTGCGCGCTCCGTCCGGCGATGCGGTCGCCCTCAAGCAGCTGCTCGACCTGGGCGCGCAGAACCTGCTGGTGCCCATGGTCGACAGCGCGGAGGAGGCCGAGGCCGTCGTGCGGGCCGTCCGCTATCCGCCGCGAGGCGTACGCGGTGTCGGCAGTGCTCTCTCCCGGTCCGCGCGCTGGAACCGGGTCGAGGACTACCTCGCGAAGGCAGAGGAGTTCACGTCGCTGTTCGTCCAGATCGAGTCGACGGCGGGGGTCGCGGCCGCCGCCGAGATCGCCGCTGTCGACGGCGTCGACGGGGTGTTCGTCGGACCGTCCGATCTGGCCGCCTCGATGGGCCTGCTCGGAAAACAGACGCACCCCGATGTCACCGCGGCCGTCCTGAGCACCTTCGAGGCCGTCCGCGCCCAGGGAAAACCGGTCGGCGTCAACGCTTTCGACCCGGCACAGGCTCAGCGCTACCTCGACGCCGGCGCTTCGTTCGTACTGGTCGGCGCCGATGTCACGCTGCTCGCTCAAGGTTCGGAGGCGCTTGCGCGGCGGCATCAGGCCTGAGGTTTCGGAACACCCTTCGCGAGTCGGGCATGAACGCCGCGGCCCTGCGCGGGACCGCCGAACTCCTCGCCGAGAACAGCCGGTGGGAGTACGACGATCTCCCGTACCGGGGTGGCGAGGTCGATTGCTGCATCAACGCGGCGTTCGTCCGTGCACTCGACCCTGAACTCGCTCAAGGGCCTCCTCGCCTTCGAGTCCGCGACCGGCGGCACGCCGGCTTCGCGGGCCGCGCGGCGCTCGGGTGAGGAGTATCTGCTGGAGCGAGGCTTGTTCCGGCGGCTGTCGACCGGCTCGGTCATCGCGCCGTGGATCACGGTCTTCGCTTACCCGTTCCGCTGGTTCTACGACGTGCTGAACGCGGCCGACTACTTCCGCGAGGCTTCGCTGCACGACGGCACGGCTCCGGACCGTCGGATGGCCGAAGCCGTCGAACGCATCCGTGCCGCGCGGCAGCCGGACGGGACCTGGCTGCAAGCCCACCGGCATGCCGGGCGGGTGTGGTTCGTGGTCGACGTCGCGGCGGGCGAGCCTTCGAAGTGGCTGACGCTCTATGGCACCCGGGTGCTGAACTGGTGGGATTCCGCTGCTTAGGTCGCAGTTGGCGATTCGGTCGCCAGCCGAGGGGTTCTTCGGTATCTACCGGATTTGGCTGCGGTCGGCCGCGAGGGCGTCAGTACCGAGTCGGTCGTGAGGGCGATTCGGGTTATTTGAGCCGAAAGTCAAACGTGTCGTGGCGCGGGGTCAGTGTCGCTCCTGCGTACGCGTTCTCCTGGTGGTGAAGGCCTCCTTGCCTACTCTGACGGTAGTGAAGGTGGCTTTCGCTACCGTCGGATGTGATTCCTGGTGACAGTGGGGCGGCTGTGACCTCGGCGGCCGGTCGTGAAGTAAGGCGTGACTCGCGTGCTTGGGGACGTGACTCGCGTGTCTGGATGCCGCACTCGAGAGTGCGGAGTCTGAACACGCGAGTTCCGTCTACGAACACGCGAGATCCGGGTCTGAGCACGCGAGTGCGGTGTCACGTCACCCCAGCCCACCGTCTCGCCCAAGACACGACACGTTTGCCTTACCCCTCAAGAGAAGACGAATCGCCACTCATGACCCTTGTGTTGTCCGTTGGGCATGCCGAGGGGCCCGTCGCCGATGTGGCTGGCGGGCTCCTCGGTGGTCAGACGTGATGCAGGGTGTTGCGCCGGGGTTTTCGCAGCGGGTCCCGGTATTGGGGTGGGAT
Organism: Amycolatopsis sp. NPDC102389; assembly: GCF_044765885.1. Lineage (NCBI taxonomy): Bacteria > Bacillati > Actinomycetota > Actinomycetes > Pseudonocardiales > Pseudonocardiaceae > Amycolatopsis > Amycolatopsis sp. NPDC102389. The sequence goes on along the minus strand of NZ_JBIWKX010000064.1, from coordinate 11,731 downwards.
GAACTCCGGTAATCCATCGGCCGCCATCCGTACTTCCCAGTCACCGTGATGAATCAACCTATGGTGGAAACCGCACAGCAGCACGAGATTCCGCAGATCCGTGGGCCCACCGTCCACCCAGTGATGAATGTGATGGGCGTGGCAGTTCTTCGGCTTCCGATGACACCCGGGGAACGCACAACCCCCGTCCCGGATGTTCAACGCGCGTCTCTGGCCCGGGGTGACGAACCGTCGCAGGCGACCCACGTCCAGCGGTTCACCCGCCGCGCTCATCACGACCGGCAACATCAGGCAGTCGCAGGCGGCGAGCCGTGCTTCCCGGGCGGTCATCGTCCCGACGAAGTCGAGGCACGCTGTCCCGAGACCCGATTTCAGTTCCTCAAGCCCGATAGTGACATGCAGGAGGGTGCGGTAGCCGTTGGTGCCGGGCTGGTCCGGGCAGGCGATCGCCAGGTCGAGGATGTCGACCCACGCGTCGCCCATACGTTCGCATTTCATCCGCAGATCGGCTTGCCCGAATTCGTCGACGGGGCGTGGCCGGGCGTAGGCCTCGAGGACGGCGGCGGTGCGGGCACCGGTCTCGTCATCGAGCAGGCCGGTCAGCTTCCAGAAGCCGTCCTTGCGGCGTTCCAGGGTGATCTCGCGGCGCGGCTCTTTGGGCTCGGGATCCTTGGGCTCCTTGCCGTCCGGGTCGAGCCAGCCCAGCAGGTTCGCTTCGGCGTCGGCGAGCTGACGGGGACCGGCATTCGGAGCCAGGTTCGCCAGGATCTTCTCAGCACTCTCTCGATCCTCAGTAGAGGTGTCGGCGGGGAGTCTCTTCAAGATCTCCAGGATCTGATCGATCCGCTCATCCCCGACCAACCCCTCCGCAGCTACCGCAGCGGTCGCAGGAGCGACAGGCGGAAGCTCCGTGCCGTCCAATGCCCGCGTCGGATTCAGGGCAAGGGCCCGCTTCACCACCACACTCGCCTCACCGGCCGACAACCCCGCTATATCGGCGAACCAAGCAGCCGTCCGCCCGTAGCCGTACAAGTCTTTCGCGCCCCGAGCCTCGATCTCCGCCAGAAACTGCCCCAACCCGGCGGTCGCCATCCGAATCACCTGCAAGGACTGCTGCACACCCTGGGCAAGCTCCAGCTTGCCAGCGCGCCACAACTCCTGCGGCAACTCGGGGAGGAAGGTCTCGGACACACCCCCATAATACCGCAAACCTGCCGAACATGTGTTCGCACTTTTAAGCGACATTCAAAGCGTGCATTTACCACTAAAGGGTGCTTTAAATCAGTTCGCGGCGACCTCCGCGGTCACCCTTACGTTCCGCGAAAGTCGTAGCACAGCCACAACACCAAACCCAGCGCCGGTCGCCGCCACGTGTTCGAATCAGTCCGCCGCGACCGGCTCGATCACCCCACGTTTCCCGGAAGCCGAAGCGCCGCCACAAGACCCCCAACCGCAACAAGGCCAACGGTCCCGAACACAACGCCAAAACCCAACGCCGGCCTTGCTTCGAGTCCCGCCAGGATCGCGCCGGTCACCGCCACCCCGGCCACCGCGCCCACCTGCCTGACCGTGTTGAACAGGCCGGAGGCGCCTCCGGCCGCATCCGGATCGACGGACGCCATCGCGATCGCGGACAACGGCGACCACGCCATCGCGTTGGCGGCGCCCAGCAGCGCGGCCCCCACCGAGATCCACCAAGGATTCAGACTCAGAACCACGACCAGCCCGATGAGCAGCAGGCTCACCGCGAGCAGGCCCATGCCGAGGATCGCCGGCCGGCGCCCGCCCACCCGGTCGACCCAGCGACCCGCCGGTGGCGACAGCAGGATCGCGACGACGGCGTCCGGCGCGAGGACCATCGCGGCCTCGACCGGCCCGAAGCCACGCATTTCTTGGATGTAGAGCATGATGGGAAGTGCCATCGCGAGGACTGTTGCGCCGAGCGACGCCATCGCGAGGCTCGCGAACAAGTATCCGGATGAGCAATAGAGGCGTAGGGGCGCGAGCGCGTCCGCGCCTTGCCCGCGTTCTCGGAACCAGAAACCGACCAGCAAAACGACGGCGAGAGCGGCCGCGGGCAACGAAAGCGGGCTCCAGGACAGCAACGCCCAGACGAGGAGGCTCAAACCCGCCGTACTCGACGCGGCGCCGAGCAGGTCGAAGCGGGTGGCGCCGCCCCGGCTTCCCGGTATCAGGCGAACGCCCATGGCGACGGCGATGACACAGAGCGGCACGTTGACCCAAAAGATCCAGCGCCAATCCAGGCTCGCCGTCAGCAGTCCACCCAAGATGGGGCCGAGCAACGTCGCGGCGGCCGCGACCGACCCCCAGATACCGAACGCACGACCTCGCTCGTCGTCCGCGAACAGCCGCCGGATCAACGTCAGCGGTTGCGGGGACATCGCGGCCGCCGCCAGGCCTTGCAGGATCCGGAACACGATGAGCCAGCCGATCGACGGCGCGAGCCCGCACAGCGCGGAGGCGACCCCGAAGCCTCCCATCCCGAAAAGGTAGACCCGCTTGGGGTCGAGGAGGTCGCCGAGCCGCCCGGCGACCAGCAGCGGGACCGAGAAGGCGAGCAGGTAGCCCGCCGTCACCCAGAACAGCGCGGCGACGTCGCCGCCGAGATCGGCTTGAATGCTCGGGCTCGCCACCGCGACAATGGTCGTGTCGAGCAGGAGCACGAAGAAGCCCGCGAGCAGAGCGGCGAGCCCACCCCATTTCGACGGACCCATAGCGCACACCTTAACGACGATCGCGGTTTAGGGTTTTGCCATGACCGCACTTCCGCGCGGCGGAGCACCCGCCGAGGCCTTGGCCGCCGTCGAAGCGAGCATCGAGGACCGGTGGCGGTCGTTCCTCGCGGAATACGGCGTCGCAGCCGGATCGGAAGAGGAGACCGGCCTCGCCGAATCGGTCGTCGCCGACACTTCCGTTTTCGAGTGGCGGGTGGTCGACGCCGCTTACGACAGGTTGACCTGCGCCGGCTGCGGCAGCCGCCTCGGCTCGGGTCCCGTCGGCTGCGAGAAATGCGACCAGGCCGACGGATTCCGCTTCGCGGCCATCGAAACCGACCGCCCCGCGACTCCGCCGGGCACCGAGCACGGGCTCCGCGTCGCCACCGCGGTCGCCCGTGCCCGGCATCGATACGGAGCTCGCGCCCGTTGCGGTTTCGAACTCGGGCTTCCGTCCCTCCTCGGCGGAGAGCTGCCCGGCACGGCTCGAGCGCAGGCGTACCGGGCAGCGATCAACAAGCTCACCGAAGAGGAATGCGAATGGGTGACCTCCTTCGAGGAGGTCACCCGGATCAGTAGTCGTCGCGTCCGGTGAACTGCTGTTCCAGCAGCTCCGCCGAACCCGCGACGAGTTCGAGCGGGTCGGTGAATTCGTTGATGTCGAGATTCACCAACGGCAGGGAATGCCGCAGCACCAGGTGCTCTCCCATGACCACCAGCCCGCCGACGACGATGGTGTTGCCGATCTCGGTCAGCACGGTCGCCAGGTCGACCTCGTCGACCCGGGCGAAAGGCGTCGCGATCTGCACCCAGTCCTCGCGACGGTCGAAGATCTCCCGCGCGATGACGACGGTCTGGGCCCGCTCCTCGTAATCGTCGTCGCCGTAGGACAACCGGATGCGAATTTCGTCCGGTTCATCCTTTACCACCCGATATTCGTGCCGTACGAACGCGACCAGATCGGCCCATTCCGCCATGAATTCCTTCTCCCTCGCAGTCGAAAATCAAGACTATCGACTGCCGCAACTCGTGAGTGGTAAGGACGGTTCCAACCGTCCTTACCACTCACGAGGCCCGAGGGTCAGCCGCCGGTCGGCAGCCCCGCCCGCGCTTCCTGCTGCGTCAACGGCCGAAGCGACAGCGTGTACTCGTAAGTGCTGTCCGGCTGGACCTGGCTGCGCTCCCGCACCGGGTTGGGCGTGTCCCCGACGCCGGTCACCGCGTGGCTCGCGTGCAGCGTGAACCAGCCTTTGTTGCGCCGCAGCTGGAACGGGTACGCCGCCCGATCGAGATCGTCGAACGGCGTCACGCTGACGTCGCTCGCGCCTCCGACCAGCAGGCCACCGGTCCGGCCGTCGGTGAGCAGCGCCCACCGGCTGTCGGTGTGGTTGCCATGATCCTGCGGCCGGTGGTACTCGACGTACTGCTCGTCCACCGTGCTCGACTGCACGCCGATCGGCGTCCCGTCCTTGCGGTCGACGTAACTCTCGGCTTTCCTTCCGTACCAGGCGAACCGGTCATATCGGTCCGGCACCGCCAGGGACACACCGATCCGCGGCAGATACGGCAGAGTGCGCACGCTCCCCTGCGGAATCACCCGATTGCCGAGGCTCAGCGTCCCGGTCCGGTCGACGGCGTAGGTCATCGTCTGGTCGAACCACGCCCCGGCGACGTCCGGCGCCGCGACCCTGCTGTCGACGATCACCCGGACGCCGCGCGAGCCGTCCTTCTCGACCCGGACACCCGTGACCGTGGTCTTCAACCGGTCCAGCCCGGCCTTGCGCCAGTCCTCGCCCTCGGCCCGGCCCCAGGCGAAGGTCTCATTGCTGATGGGTGCCCGCCACGCGTCGAGCTTCGGCCCGCCGCTCAGCAGTTCCTTGCCCTGGTGCCGGATCGACGTCAGCGTGCCGGTCGCCTTGTCCACCCGGTACGTGACGCCGGCCGCCGACGCGGTGACCGAACCCGCGTCCTCGACGACGCCCACGGACTTCCCGTCGAGCGGCGTCCGGTCCAGGCCCGGAACCCGTTTCCCGCCCAGGGAGAACTGGTCGTGCGCCAGGACATGTCCCCGCGCGAGCATCGGCTCGCCCTGGGTCGTCACCGCCTCGACGGTGAGGAACCGTTCACGGTCCGCGGGATTCGGCGGCACCGGGACGGCGACGGTTCCGGTCGACGCGGCGCCGACCCGCAACGGCTGCTCGCCGCGCGCGACGACCCGTGAGCCTTCCTGGATCCGCCACCGCAGGTTCAGCTCGTCGGTGCCCTTGAATTGCCGCTCATTGGTCACCGAAACCGTGCCGCCGGCGTAGGCGAACCGGAGTGGCTGGTGCGCCCACGCCATCTGAGCGGTTTCCGGCTGTACCGAACGGTCCGAGCCGATCAGACCGTCCACACCGGACAGACTGGAGCCGTACGACAGGTGGCTCCCCTGATCCTTGACACTGTCGAAATCCAGTGCCAGAAGGGCCCCGCCCGCCGGAGTGGCGCCGGACAGCTCCTCTGCGGACAACGGCTTGTCGTAGATGCGGACGTCGTCGACGGCGCCGCGGCCCATCCAGCCGATGCTCGACGGGTCGTTCCACGACGTCTCGAAGTCGCGGCCGACGTTGACCTCCGCCGAAGACGAGTCGATCGCGCCGGTGAACGGTTTGCTGCCGACCTCCTTGCCGTCGAGGTAGAGCCGCAGGGCCGTGCCGTCGTAGGTGCCGCTCACCCGGTGCCAGTTTCCGTAGAAGTCGGTGGGCACCTTCGCCTGCACCGCCTGCCACGTTCCACTGTGGATGAAGAACTCCAGCGTGTCCTGCGTCTTCATTTTGAGCGCGTACTGGTGGTCGCCCTTGCCGAGGATGCGGAAGTCGCCGGTCCATTTGCCCGGCTTCACCCAGGCGTCAAGAGTGAGCGCCTTTCCAGTGATGTCGAGTTTCCGGTCGCGGTAGACCTCGACGAAATCGTCCAGTCCGGACAACGCCAGCGCCTTGCCGCGATGCCCTTCGACAAGATCCGGCTTTCCGCTGATATGCGCGGAGATGTCGTTGCCCGACGTATCGGGCGTGATCCGGATCGGCTGCCGGATGTTCTGCTCCGCCCAGTCCCAGATGAACCCGCCCTGGGTCTGCGGATTCGCCCGGATCGTGTCCCAGAATTCCCGGAAGTTGCCGAGGCTGTTGCCCATCGCGTGGGCGTACTCGCCGAAGATCAGCGGCTTCGTGGTGTTCTTCGCCTGCTCCGCGAACTTCTCCGGCGACGGATACCGCGGCCCCCAGACGTCGGCGAACGGCGCGTCGCCGTCCGGGCTGTTCGACTGGTGGTAGATCGGCCGGGTCGGCTCGTTCGCGTCCAGCCATTCCGCCAGCGCGAAGTGATGCGCGCCGAGACCGGCCTCGTTACCGGTGTCCCACAGGAAGACGCTCGGATGGTTCTTGTCCCGTTCGACCATGCCGATCATGCGGTCGAAGAACGCGTCCCGCCAGGCGGGATCGTTCGCCTGGCAATAGCGCGCGCAGTTCTCGTGGTTGTGGGTCTCGATATCGATCTCGTCGTCGATCCAGAGCCCGTGCCGGTCGGCCAGTTCGTAGAAATAGGGATCCGACGGGTAGTGCGAGGTGCGGACCGCGTTGACGTTGAGCTGCTTCATCAGCGCGACATCGCGTTCCTGCGCGCGCCGGGGCACGTGCCTGCCGTGGTCGGGATCTGTCTCGGCGCGGTTGACGCCCTTGAACAGCACCCGTTTCCCGTTGACCAGTAGCTGTTTGTCGCGGATCTCGATCTCGCGGAATCCGACCGTCTCACTGGTGATGTGCGTGACGCGGCCATCGGGCGCGGTCAGCGTGAGGACGACCGTGTACAGGTTCGGTGTCTCGTCCGTCCACTTGGCCGGGTTCCGGACGGGCAGGCTCAACGCGGTCTTGCCGCCCGCGTCGACCTCCCCGCTCGTGCTACCGACCTCCTTGCCCGCCGCGTCGCGCAGGCTCAGCCCGGCACGGTGCTTGCCCGTGGTCCCGCCGGGTTTGGTGGCGACCTCGACCGCGGCCTTGAGGGTGGCGTCCGTGTAGGTCGCGTCCAGGTCGGTCGTCAGCCCGACGTCCTGGATGAAGGTCTTCGGCGCCGAATGCAGGGTCACCGAGCGGAAGATGCCCGAGTACCGCCACTGGTCGACGTCCTCGAGGTACGCACCGGCGCTCCAGCGGTGCACCTGCACGGCGATCCGGTTCGGGCCCGGCCGCAGCGCGGAGGAGATGTCGAACTCCGCCGGCGTGTAACCGCCCTGGTCGTAGCCGACGTACTTTCCGTTCACCCAGACGAAGTAGGCCGACGTGACGCCGTCGAAGCGCAGGAAGGTCTCGCGTTCCGACCACTGGGCGGGCAGGGTGAAGTCACGGACGTAGGCGCCGGTCGGGTTGACGTCCCGTGGCACGCGCGGCGGGTCGTCGGGCTGGATCTCGGTGGCGATGTTGCGGAAGATCGGGTGGTCCAGACCGTCCGTCTGCCAGGTGTGCGGCACCGATACCTCGCGCCAGCTCGACGCGTCGTAGCCGTCGTCGTGGAACCCCTTCGGTACCTGAGAGGGGTTGTCCGCCATGGCGATCCGCCACTTGCCGTCGAGCGACTGTGTGTACGGACCGCGTTCGTCGCGGCGAGCCGCCGCACCGACGTCCGCGTAGGGACGCAGGAATGCGTGCGGAGGCTCCTGTCCTTCGGAGACTTTTCGTGGATCGTCGAGATAGGACTGGACGTCGGCGGCCGCCGGAGACCCGGTCGCGACGAGGGTCCCGGCGAGCATCGCCAGGACCAGAACCATGGGGCGTGTTCGCAGCACTGCGTTCGACCTCCCAGAGAGTTCAGCTGAGCCGGAAGCTGACCCGTTGACGATCCCGCACCGCGGTACCGGGACGGAAGACCAAGATCCTTCCCTTGTCGTGGGCCAAATAGGTGGCAGGATCACCCGAGAGGCGGAACGACACCGCCAGCCGGTCGGAAAGACCCGGCACCTGGGTGAAACTCGCCGCCCGGCCGTAGGCGTCGCTTTCGTCGTACGGATCGATCCGCACGGTCGTGGCGTCCACGACCCGGACGTACCGGTCCGGGAAGTTCACCGACTGCAGCGCGACGGTGCCCGCCCCACGGAAACCCGCGACGATCCGGAACTGCGAGTCGGCCAGCTCACGGACATCGCCATCGGCGGTCAGCCGGTACTCGAAGTGCCGCACGAACAACGCGGGATCGTCCAATGGGGACAGTCGCACGCACGGGCCGCCTTTGCCGACCGGGACACCGAAACTCGGCGTCCCGTCGGCGTTCCAGTACAGCCGCTGCACCCGGGTGTGCCGGTTCGGGTCGTACAGCGGGTCGCCGGTGATGTCGCGGTAGTCGCGGGCGTGGTAGACCAGCACATCGGAGCCGTCTTCCGCGACCGTGAACGAGTTGTGTCCGGGCCCGTACTGCCGGGTGGCCTCGTTCGTGGTGAATACGGGCTGCGGTGACTTCGTCCACGAACGCGGGTCGAGCAGATCCGACCGTTCGTCCGCCGTGAGCAACCCCATGCAGTACCGGGCGTCGGTGGCGCTCGCGGAGTAGGTCATGAACACCCGCCCGTTGCGGACGAGCACCGCCGGCCCCTCGTTGACCTTGAACCCCTGGATCTCCCACGGCAGCGTCGGCACCGCGAGCCGGACCGGCTCACCCTTGAGCGCGAGCGGTGACGCCATCTCGGCGAGGTACAGGTTGCTGTTGGTCGCGATCCCGGGTTCGCTCTGCGCCCAGGCGAAGTACCGCTTGCCGCGATGCTCGAACGTCGTCGAATCGAGGGTGAAGGTGTCCCATTTGGTCACCATCTGCCCGCGCAGCACCCACGTACCCGTGCGCGGATCGTCCGAAGTGGACTCCAGCACGTAGGTCCGGATACGGAACACGTCGTCCGAGTCGCCCGCGGCGAAGTAGACGTACCAGCGCCCGTCGATCCGGTGCAGTTCCGGCGCCCAGATATGGCCGCCCATCTTCCCGGACGACGGACGTCGCCAGATCGTCGTCTCCCTGGCGGTGGCCAGGCCGTCGATCGTGGCGGCGCCGCGTACGACGATGCGGTCGTATTCGGGCACCGACCCGGTCAGGTAGTACATCCCGTCCACCGGCCGGGTGATGAACGGATCGGCTCGCTGCTCGACCAGCGGATTGCGGGTGGTCAACGAGGTGGGAGCGGCTTCGGCGGCCTGAGCCGTACCCGGTGCCAGGCTGCCGACGGCGGTGGCGGCCAGCAAGCCGCCGCCCGCTCTGAACAGGTCACGACGGTCGATGGTCATGGTCATCCCCTCACTCGGGCCGGGAAGCGCAGGAACGTCACGGAGTTCGGCGGGAAGGTGTAGGTGAAGGTGTTCGACACGCCGGAGAACCGCGATTCGCGGGGTGCGATCGGCGTGGCGAAAGCGGTGTTGACGTCGTCCGGTGCGCCTTGCAGCGTCGTCACGCGGGCGGTCGAGCCCGGCTGAACGCGGGTGCCGAGATCGACGCGGGTCCGGGCGGCCGAGGCCTGCGCGTTGACCACCTTGACCACCAGTTCGCCGGTCTTGAGGTCGCGGGTGACGACCTGGCGGAACGGTTCGGCGAGCTTGTCGTCGGTGAACGAGCCCCACTTCTGCCCGTCGAGGAACAACGTCACCTGACGGCCCCGGACCTCGACCCGCAGGTCGTACTGCCTGCCGGTCTCGATCTTGGTGTCGTTCTGGAGCAGGGTCTGCTTGCCGCCGGCTTCGGTCTTCTCGACGGCCGAGACGGTGTTGTTCCAGCCGCCGAGGTTCCACCAGTAGTTGTTGCCGGTGTCCTTCACACCGAACGCGACCAGGAAGCCTTCCTTGCCGCCCGTCTTGGTCGCCTTCACCGAGAAGTCGTAGTTGCTCCACGACGGATCACCCGCGGTCACGAGGGTGTTCTCGGCGGCCTGGTCCGACTGCACGTAGGCGCCGTTCGACACCGCCCACGAACCGCGTCCGGCCACCTTCGACCAGCGCGAGTCGTCGCCGGAGAAGTCGTCCGAGAACAACTGCGCGCCGTCGGCCGACGTGACCTTGACGTCGTCGTAGGCCGCGCTCGTGGCCCAGGTGGACAGTCCGATCGCGCCCGAGATCGGCGCGACAGTCGACGGCGTGGCGGAGGCCCGGCTCGGAACCACGTGGTCACCGACGTTCGTCATGAACAGCTTCTGCGTCTCGTAGCTGGCCGAACCCCACGAGCGCTGGTTGTCGAACCAGATCATGTCCGGTTTCCACTGCACGTAGTCGGTGTTCGCCAGCAGCGGCGCGTACGACGCGAGCTTGACGACGTCGGCGTTCCGCTCCAGCCCGGTCATGTACGTGGCCTCGGCCAGCGCGTTGCCGAACTTGTTGTCCAGCGACGCGTACTCGCCGAGGAACACCTTCGGGCCGTTGCGGTCGTAGGTGTCGTAACGCTGGTTGTTCTGGAGGAACCACTGTGGACTGTTGTAGTAATGCTCGTCGACCATGGCGACCTTCGCGTTCCGGTTCAGGTCCCACAGCCGGTCGAACGTCGTGCCGGTGTCGTCCGGTCCCGAGTTGCTGATCACCGTGATCCCCGGGTACTTCGCCGCGATCGCCTTGCGGAACTCGGTGAAGCGGGCGAAGAACTCGTCGGGCAGGTTCTCTTCGTTGCCCACGCCGACATGCGTCAGGTTGAACGGCGCCGGATGTCCCATCTCGGCCCGCTTCTTGCCCCAGGTCGAGGTGATCGGGCCATTGGCGAACTCGATCAGGTCGAGGGTGTCCTGGATGTGCCGCCGCAGCAGCGCAGGGTCGTCGGTCGCCTTGTTCTGCCCGCAGCCGGTGACCAGCGCCGGCACCACCGGGAGCGGCATCGCGCCGACGTCCTCGGAGAACTGGAAGTACTCGTAGTAGCCGATACCGTAGGACTGGTTGTAGCCCCAGAAGTTCGCGTTCGTGGCCCGCTGCTCGACCGGCCCGATCGTGTCCTTCCACTGGTACGAGCGCTTCCGCTCCCAATTCGGCGCCTCGTAACCCTGGTGGCTGCCGGTGTTGACGAGGCAGCCGCCGGGGAACCGGACGAAACCCGGTTTCAGCGCGGCGACCTTCTCCGCGAGGTCCGCCCGCATGCCGTTGGGCCGGTTCTTGTAGGTGTCGCGCGGGAACAGCGACACCATGTCCAGCCGCAGGGTCCCGCCGCCGGACGCGGTCAGCGCGAGCCTGCCCAGCGCGCTCGACTCCCGCGCCCGGACGGTCCCCGTGTACTTCACCCAGCCGTCGCCGCGGACCTGCACCCGCAGCGGATCGGCGAGCGCCTTGCCCGCCGGATCGGTGACGGCCGCCGTCAGCGGGGTGCCCGCCGCCCGATCGGTCCGGGCGAACACCGAGAAGTCGTACTGCTTGCCCTTCTCGACCCGGATTCCTGAGTTGTAGCCTGAATTCGCGACGCCGTACTCGCCTTGAGCGAGGTCCAGCTTGAGATAGCGCCGGTTGCGTTCGTTGAGCCGCTGCCCGTCGTCGGCGACCGTCGCCGTTCCGGTTCCCCCATTGAGCGACGTGGGTGCCCACGACGTCAGCGGGGTGTACGACGCGTTGTCCGCCTTGTCGTACTCGAACGACCTGTTCTGCACGAGTTCCGCGTACAGTCCGCCGTCCGCCGCGCGGTTGATGTCCTCGAAGAAGACGCCGTACATCGAACGGTCGATCGTGGCACCGCGTCCCGCCGCGTCCACGGCGAGGCTGTAGTCGGTCGCCGGTGTCTGGCCCGAAGCGGTCTGAACGGGCACGAGGACACCGGCGGCGATGGTCAGGGACAGCACACTGATCCGGGTTGACCTGCTGCGCACAGCACTTCCTTTCGCGACATTGCGAGGAGTGGGTCAAGCGGGTCGTGAGTGGCGTTTCGGGTTAGAAGCCGATGTGCTGTTTCAGGACCTCACGGACAGATGTGTTTCAGGACTTGTCGGACAGTTTGGTGTTGAGTGGTTGGTAGCGTACTGCTCGGTTGAG
>NZ_JBIWKX010000063.1:25019-43703 GCF_044765885.1 Amycolatopsis sp. NPDC102389 | reverse complement strand
GCGGGGCGGCGGGGGGGGGGGGGGGGGGGGGGGCGGGGCCCCCCCCCCCCCCCCCCCCCCCCCCCCCCCCCCCCCCCCCCCACCCGCACCGACCATGCCACGTTTGACTTACCCCTCAATAGACGCCGGCGAAGAGGTCCACGCCACCGCAGCCCTAACCCCTCACTAAGACTCCTCGAGGAGATCCTCGATCAGGATCGGAATGTGCCGGACCCGGATGCCGGTGGCGTTGTGGACGGCGTTCGCGACCGCCGCCGCCATCCCGACGATGCCGATCTCGCCCAGCCCCTTCGCGCCGACCGAGTTGTGCAGGGTGTCCGGGTACTCGACGAAGTGGACGTCGACCTCGGGGATGTCCGCGTTCACCGGGATCAGGTAACTCGCGAAATCCCCGTTGGCGAGTCGCCCGTTCTCCTCGATCTCCAGCCCCTCGTGCAGCGCGGCCGAAACACCCCAGATCATGCCGCCGACGATCTGGCTTCGCGCCGCCGTCGGGTTGATGATCCGCCCGGCGTCGAACACCCCGAGCATGCGGGACACCCGGATCTCGCGAGTCCACTTGTGCACCCGCACTTCGCAGAACTGCGCGCCGAACGAGCTGAACGAATGCTTCGTCAGCTCCTCGCCGGGCGCCGAAGAACCGGTCACGGTGAGCGCCGGCCGGTCCAGAGCCCGCAACAGCTCACCGAAGGTCATCGTCCGCTCGCCTGCCTGCACGCGACCGTCGGCGTAGGCGACTTCCATGCCTTCGAACGGCGCGCCCGGGGCCGACGCCAGTTCGAGCAGTTCGTCGATCGCCTTGGCGGCGGCGATCATGATGGCCGTCCCCGCGCTCGCGGTCGCGGTCGAACCGCCGGACATGCCTCCGGGCGGCAGGGCCGAGTCACCGAGCCGCGGCGCGACCCGATCCGGTGAGATGTCGAGCGACTCGCCGCCGATCAGGGAAAGCACGGTCAGCAGACCCGTTCCCGGGTCGGCCCCGCTGGTCGCGACCGCGGCCGTGTCGTCGGGCAGCAGGGTGATCTCGACCGTGGCCGGGAACCGCAGCGCCGGGAACATGGCGGTGGCCGTGCCCATGCCCACGAGCCAGTCGCCGTCGGTCCGCCCGTCGGGTGCGCGATCCGCCCAGCCGAACCGCTCCGCGCCCACCCGGAAGCATTCGTCGAGGTGCTTGCTCGACCACTGCAGATCCTTGCCGGGCGGAGCGGTCGAGTTGTTCCGCTGTCGCAGCTCGATCGGGTCCATGCGCAGCGCGACCGCGAGCTCGTCGATCGCGCTCTCCAGCGCGAAAGACCCGGGTGCCTCCCCCGGCGCCCGCATGAACGTGGTGGGCGGGATGTTCAGCGGCACCATCTTCTGGCTGATGGCCAGGTTGCGGGTGGCGTACCACTCGCGCGAAGTGCCGTGCGACGTCGGCTCGACGAACGACCGGTCCATGGGCGTGCTGCACCACGAGTCGTGCTGAAGGGCGTTGAGCGTTCCGTCGTGTTCCGCGCCGAGGGAGATCTTCTGCACCGTCGCGGCGCGGCCCGCGGTCGCGGTGAAGACCTGTTCGCGGCTGAGCACGGCCTTCACCGGCCGGTCCAGCGCCCTGGCCGCCGCCGCGGCCAGGAAGGCCGGGGTGGACGTATGGCCCTTGCCACCGAAAGCACCGCCCACGAAGGGGTTCACCGCGTGCACCTTCGACGGCTCCGTGCCCAGTGCCATCGCCAGCTCCGCCGCCTGGAGATCGGATCCCTGGTTGCCACTGTGGATCGTGAGGCCGTCGGCGCCCCAGACCGCGACCGCGGAATGCGGTTCCATCGCGGCATGGTGCTGAGTCGCGGTGGAGTACGTCGCCTCGACGACCACCGGACTCTCCGCGAGCGCGTCCTCGATCGATTCGACACCCTCGGCGAGGATCGCGAGGGACGATGGGCCACCTCGGCCTTCGGGCGCTTCTTCGGCCGAGGCGAGGCCGTCCTGTAGCGAAGTCAAGGCAGGCCGGGTCAGGTAGGAGACCTCGACCAGCATCGCCGCGTCGCGCGCCTGCTCGTAGGTTTCGGCGACCACGAACCCGATCGGCTGGCCGTAGTACGTGACTTCCTTGTCCTGCAACGGAACCCAGGTCTCACCCATGAACGGCGTGGCCGGGGTGTGCAACTCCAGCGGATCGAACGGCGTGTACACACCGACCACGCCCGGCGCACCCTTCGCCGCCGTGACGTCCATCGTGTCGATCTCGCCGTGGGCGATCGTGCTCAGGACGACGTAACCGTGCACCAGCCCGGGGAAGGTGTGGTCCGCCCCGTACTCGGCCCGGCCGGTGACCTTCAGCGGTCCGTCCACCCTGCTGGTCATGAGCGGCTCCCTTCGGTCAGTTCGAGCAGCGCGCGGACGATGGTCCGCCGCAGCAACGACGGCTTGAACGCGTTCCCGGCCACCGGGCGCGCGCCCTCGGCGGCCAGCGACGCGGCCTCCTCGAAGGCGGCGACGGTTGCGGGCGCACCTCGCAGGGCCCCCTCGACGGCGGGCAGCCGCCACGGCACGGTCGCCACGCCGCCCGCCGCGACCCGGGCGTCGACGATGCGCGAGTCCTCGATCCGCAACGCGACCGCCGCGGAGCACAGCGCGAATTCGTAGGACTGCCTGTCACGCACCTTGACGTAGGTGGAGTTCGACGCCCAGTCCAGCCGAGGGACCACCACTTCGGCGATCAGTTCGCTGGGCCGCAGATCGGTCTCGACCTCCGGGGTCTCGCCGGGCAGCCGATAGAAGGAAGCCAGCTCGACTGTGCGTGTCCCGGTCGCGCTGACCAGCCGGAGACGCGCGTCGAGGGCGACCAGGGCGACGGCGACGTCGCTGGCGTGGGTCGCCACGCACGCATCGCTCGTGCCCAGCACCGCGTGCATCCGGTTGGCGCCGGAGATCGCCGGGCAGCCGCTGCCGGGTACCCGCCGGTTGCACGGCATGGCGACGTCCCGGAAGTACGAGCAGCGCGTGCGCTGCATGAGGTTTCCGCCGATGCTGGCCATGTTCCGGATCTGCTGGGAGGCGCTGAGCAGCAGAGCCCGGGAGATCGCCGGGTACACACCGGGATGCCCGGCGATGTCGCCCATCCGCTCCAGCGCGCCGAAGCGGAGCCCGTCGGTGGTGTCGATGCCGCGCAGCGGTACCGCGTTGATGTCCAGAACCTGGTGCGGTGTCAGGACGTTGAGTTTCATCAGATCGACGAGTGTGGTTCCGCCCGCGAGGAAGGTACCGGGCGAAGCGACCGCGTCTTCGACGGTCTCGGGTGCGAGGAGCTCAAAGGGACGCATCGGCCCTCCTCGCCTGTTCGACCGCCGCGATGATGTTCGGGTACGCCGCGCACCGGCAGAGATTGCCGGACATGAACTCGCGGACGTCCTCGACGCCCTGCTCGACGGCGGCGACCGCCGACATGATCTGCCCGGACGTGCAGAATCCGCACTGGAGGGCGTCCTTGTCGACGAACGCCTGCTGGACCGGGTGCAGTCCGTCCTCAGTGGACAGTGCTTCGACCGTGGTCACCGGCTGTTTCACCGTGGCGGCCAAGGTGAGACACGAGAGCACCGGCCGTCCGCCGACGTGCACCGTGCAGGCGCCGCACTGCCCCCTGTCGCAGCCCTTCTTCGGCCCCGTGACGGCGAGCCGTTCCCGCAGCGTGTCCAGCAGCGTCACCCCGGGATCGACACTCAGGTGTTCCGTCCTGCCATTGACTTCGAGTGAGATGTCCACTGGATCTCTTTCCGCAGATCGTCCGGGCCGCGGCCCGGACGGCGTAGGTTGAGGTGGTGGGAGTCCGTTCGTGAAATGAAGCGGATAGTCATCCGCTTCATTTCAAGTTAGCGGATCGCGATCCGCCCGGCAAGGTCGATGCTCGCCCCTGGAGTCGCTCCAGGTTTCCCCGTCGTCTCGGCTACATTCAACCGGAGGACGGGATCGGCGGACAGGAGGGAAGATGACGACGGGTTCGGTCAATCCCCGGCGTGCGGACACCCGGCGCAACCACGAGCGCATCCTCGCCACCGCGGCGAAGTCACTGGCTTGCTCCGGCGAGGTCTCGTTCAACGCCATCGCGAAACAGGCCGAGGTCGGCGTCGGCACGGTGTACCGGCACTTCCCCACCCCGGAAGCCCTCATCCTGGCGGTGTACCGGCGCGAGGTGCGCCAGCTCGTCGAGATCGTGCCCAGCCTGCTCGAGAAGTACCCGCCGGAGCAGGCGTTCCGGGTTTGGACGACCGACCATCTGGCGCACTACATGATGACCAAACGCGGCCTTGCCGACGCCTTGCGTGCCGCGACGGCGTCGCGCGGAGAACTGCCGGCGGGGGCTTACCAGGACATGGTCCGCGCGGTTTTCACCTTGCTGCAGGCGAATATCGACGCCGGCACCGTCCGCGCGGACCTGGAACCCGAGACCGTCCTGCGTGGCCTGGGCGGCCTGCTGTACCTCGACCCGAAAGGCGAATGGCGGCGCGACGTCGCGAGCCTCCTCGACCTGCTCTGGCGAGGGATGGGCAACGACCGCACCTGACCATCCACAGTGGACGATCGTGCGAAGTCGGCGTGCCGTCCTCACGGTCGCGGGATGTTACGGAGGTTGGCGCGGGCGAGGTCGATCATCCGGCCGACCCCGCCTTCGAGTACGACCTTGCTCGCGGCCAAGGCGAAGCCGCCGAGCTGGCCGGCGGTGATATGCGGCGGGACCGACAGCGCGTTCGGGTCCGTCACGACATCCACCAGCGCGGGGCCGTCGTGGCTCAGCGCTTCCTTGAGAGCCGCGCGCAGCCGGGTCGGGTCGGTCACTCGCTCGGCGCGTAGTCCCGCGCCACTGGCGATGGCGGCGAAATCCACCGGGCGATGGTCGGTCTGATAGTCGGGGAGACCGTCCACCAGCATCTCCAGCTTCACCATGCCCAGCGAGGAGTTGTTGAACGTCACGATCTTGACCGGAAGATCATGCAAGGCGACGGTGAGCAGTTCGCCGAGCAGCATGCCCAGTCCCCCGTCGCCGGACATCGATACGACCTGGCGCCCCGGATAGGCGAACTGCGCGCCGATCGCGTGCGGCAGGGCGTTGGCCATGGTGCCGTGCAGGAACGACCCGATGACCCGGCGGCGCCCGTTGGGCGTGAGGTACCGGGCCGCCCACACGTTGCACATGCCGGTGTCGACGGTGAAGATCGCGTCGTCCGCGGCGAGTTCGTCGAGAAGATCCGCGGCGAATTCCGGGTGGATGGGGATATGGCGTTCGACGTTGCGGGTGTAGGCGTCGACGACCTGTTCCAGCGTTTTGCAGTGCTCCCGCAGCATCCGGTCCAGGAACGTGCGGTCGTTCTTGCGCCGCAGGAGCGGCAACACGGCGCGCAGGGTCTCCCGCACGTCGCCGTGCACCGCCAGTTCCAGCGGGGTGCGACGGCCCAGCCGGGTCGCGTCGTGGTCGACCTGCACGGTCCGCGCCTGGGGAAGGAAGGAGTCATAAGGGAAATCGGTGCCGAGCAGGATCAGCAGATCCGCGTCGTTCATGGCCCGGTAGCAGGCGCCGTAGCCGAGCAGTCCACTCATTCCGACGTCGAAGGGATTGTCGTACTGGATCCACTCCTTGCCGCGCAGGCTGTGGCCGACCGGCGCCTGCACGGCCCCGGCCAGCTCCATCACCTCGGCGTGTGCGCCGCGCACCCCGGCACCGGCGAACAACGTGACGGTCTCGGCGTCGTTGATCAGCTCGGCGAGCCGTGCCACCTGCGGCTCGGGTGGCACGACCGTCCCGTGCTCGGTGACCGG
Source organism: Amycolatopsis sp. NPDC102389 (assembly GCF_044765885.1). Lineage (NCBI taxonomy): Bacteria > Bacillati > Actinomycetota > Actinomycetes > Pseudonocardiales > Pseudonocardiaceae > Amycolatopsis > Amycolatopsis sp. NPDC102389. The sequence goes on along the minus strand of NZ_JBIWKX010000063.1, from coordinate 37,916 downwards.
CGCCCCGTTGCCGGTGGGCGAAACGGCGTCCAGGTGCGCCACGTCGCCAGGCAACACCAGCACCGACACCTCGCCACGGGACACCGCGTGCTGCATGGCGATCCGCAGCACCCTCGGCATCTGAGCGGGCCCGCTGATCTGCTCGCAATAGCCGCTGCAGTCGACGAAAAGCCGTTCGGGGTGGGTCTCCTGGAAGAACCCGGTCCCGATCTGACCGGACGGGATATGCGAGGCGAGTGCGAGAACCGGGGCTCCCGTGCGGTGCGCGTCGTAAAGTCCTTGCACCAGATGGGTGTTGCCGGGGCCGCAGCTGCCGGCGCACACGGCGAGCCGTCCGGTCAGCTGGGCCTCGGCGGCCGCCGCGAACGCGCCGGCCTCTTCGTTGCGTACGTGCACCCATTCGATGCCCGGGGTCCGGCGGATGGCGTCGACGATGGGGTTGAGGCTGTCTCCGACCACGCCGTAGATCCGTTCCACCCCGGCCTGGACCAGGACTTGGACGAACTGCTCGGCGACGTTGGGCTTGGCCATCACGACCCCTTCGAAACTTCGGCGGCGAGAACACCTTCATGATCCACGTGCACGCGCCGCTTCGCAGGGTCTAGCCGAGCTCCGCCGAGGAGCCGACGACGACGGCGTAGAGATCGCCGATCGTGGCGAGCGCCGCCCGATGCTGGTCCGCGGCGGTCACCGGGCCGGCGACGGACGGGAGCGAGCGCGTGGCACAGGCGGCGGCCACCACGGTCGGGGTGTTCCCCCGCAGGAACGCGCCCTCCGCGGTGAACGTGACGCACATATGGGTCATGAACCCGGCCACGACGACGTTCTGGTGCCCGGCGGCGTCGACCAGTTCCCCCAGGCGGGTCCCGACGAACGAGTTCGGCGCGGTCTTCACCACGATCTCCTCACCCGGGCCGGGTGCGACGCGCTCGTGGATCCGGCCGATGTCCTGCTGGAGGTCGTACGGACTGCCCTCGCCTCCGTCGTGCTGAACGTGAATGACCGTCGCGCCCTCCGCCCGGGCACGCGCCAGCAACGTGGCCGCCTCGTCGAGCGCCGCTTCCCAGCCGTCGAGCTCCATCACGCCTCGCGTGTAGGTGTTCTGGTAGTCGACGAGGATCACCGTCGCGTCGGAGAGCGCGGCGGGCGTCGTCGGCAGAGTGCTGATCTCGCGGAGAGTGGTGCTGGTCATCGTGTTTCCTTCGCTTTCCGTCGGTACGGCTACCATCATGGCTGACCCGATTCGATATCGAGATACGGATTCGGGTCAGCCTTGGTCGAGATCGGCCGACATCACGGGAAGAGGGATCGATGAACGCTCCGCGAGTGGCCGTCCTGGCGTTCGAAGGGATCAGCCCGTTCCACCTCGCCGTGCCGTCGCTCGTGTGGGGCCCGGAATCCCCGACCGGCGAAATGGAGCCGTGGCCGCTCACGGCCGTCGCCGTCGAGCCGGGCAGGCTCACCACGAGTGCCGGATACGCGATCGACGTCCCCGCTGGTCTCGACGCCCTCGCGGATGCCGACATCGTCGTCGTGCCGTGGTGGTCCGACCCGGAAACCTCGACGCCAGCGCCCGTCTCGGCCGCACTGCGGACCGCGCACGAACGCGGAGCACTCGTGGTCGGGCTCTGCCTGGGGGTCTTCGCCCTTGCCGACGCCGGCATCCTCGACGGGCGCGCCGCGACCACCCACTGGCAATGGGTCGAAACCTTCCGGAGGCGCTTCCCCTCGGTCGAACTGCGCCCCGAGGAGCTGTATGTCGACGAAGGCGACGTGGTGACCGGCGCGGGTGCGACCGCCGGGATCGACACCTGCCTTCACCTGCTCGCCCGCACATCCGGCCAGGTCGTCGCGAACCGCGTCGCCCGCCGGATCGTCGCGGCACCGCATCGTCCCGGCGGTCAGGCCCAGTTCATCGAACTTCCCGTACCGGCCGCGGACGAGGATCCGCTCGCCGAGGTGATGAGCTGGGCGCTGTCCCATCTGGGCACGCGGCACAGCATCGACGGCCTCGCCGCGCGGGCGCATATGAGCCGCAGTACGTTCACCCGCTCGTTCCGCGCCCGCACCGGGACCACCGTCCACCACTGGCTGGTCGCACAACGGCTCGCGCGGGCGCGGCAGCTACTCGAAACGACCGAGCTCGGCGTCGACGCCGTCGCCGCACAGGCGGGCTTCGGCACGCCCGCCCGGCTTCGCGAGCATTTCGCCACCGCGCTGGGCACGACACCGACCCGCTATCGGATCGAGTTCTCCGCTCCGCGCTGACCAGCCACGTGGCGAGTGAGAAATCCTTTTCTCACTCGCGAGGAGAAAGCGGAATCAATATTTCCGCAAGCAGGGTGGCACACCGAGCGTGCACCCCGGAAAGAGGCATGTCCTACACTTGCTTTTCGCATCGGTGAATGGCTCACCCCCAAGGGTGAGCTCTATCGAGTGCATTGCCCAGCGGAACTGGATCGAAGAAGCCGTTCCGAGGCAAGATGGCCCGGGCACGAGGACTGGCGCGACGGAGGACCATGTGGAGCTGTGCGGAACCCCCATCTTCGACTCTCTGGTCGAGGAGACCAGGAGGGCGGCCGCCGGAAATGGCGCGCACTCCCGGGACGGCGAAGACCATTCCGAATTGAGCGAGCAGCGCACTGACGCCGGCCAGGAAAGTAAATGACGATCAGCGCGCGGCCATGAATATCCGAAATGGCCCGATCGGCACATTTCATCCCGAATCAGGTGAATGCGCCCCGGCGGAATTCTGCAGATCGTCGAGTAGCTCCAATTGGCCGGTGATCACCCCGGTCAGAATCCCGCGCGCGACGGCGAGCAGTTCGGCGACCGACGGACTGGTCAGAGAGTAGGAGACGGTCGTGCCGTCCTTGCGCGGCACCACCAGGTTGGCCCGGCGCAGGACGGCGAGCTGCTGGGACAGGTTGGCGGGCTCGATACCGAGGTCGGCGAGCAGCTCCGAGACCTGATGGTCCCGCTCGCTGAGCAGCTCGAGCACGCGGATCCGGACAGGGTGCCCCAGCGTTTTGAAGAACTCCGCCGTCGCCTGATACAGGGGGCTGTTCATCGGCATCCCTTCCCCGCAGACCCTGCCGTCCGCACCCCCTTGATCGTGCCCGAAAACCAGGGTCGCCGAACCTCACCCCGCATAGAACGGCCACGACCACACCCGATCAGGGCACAACTCGCGGTTCTTGAGCACCACCGCACATCCATTAATTGCATATTTATGCAAGTCTGCATATCAGAGAAGGTGAGAACACCTGTGAGTCACGGCATGCGGGATTCCGCGAGCCTCTTGTCGAGCCCCCGGTCTGTCACGAGGAGCGGACGGTGACCACACGCCACTCCATCCCCACCGCGGCCGCCCGGGCCCATCTGGCCCTCGCCGCGCACTCGGCGGAACTGGCCGATCTCGCGGCGAACGCCGCCCGGGAGGACGGGCACTCCACCCCGGACCACGCGAGCCTGATCGGGATGGCGCAGCAGATCGTCGAAGCGGCGGTGGTCGCCGCACGCCTCGACGGCAAGACTTGGCAGGAGATCGCATGCGGGCTGGACGGGGAGACGCCGAAGTCCGCGCGAACCCGGTACTGGCCCGCGGTCGCGCGGTTCCGGGCGGATCCATTCCCCTCACAGGACTCCCGGCACGAGGGCGTACCAGAACATACGGAGCAGGCGGCCTTCCATCTTCGCCGGCTGCCTACCCCGGACCGACGTTCCGACACACCCGCCGAGCCCGCGGCGGGAACGACTCGCTCGCCGGCCGGGCACCTCGCTCTGGTCGCGATCCCCGCTGAGCAGGGCGGAACCGAGCCAGGGCGCGAACCGGCGGCCGCGGACGCCCGGCTGAAGATCGCGGAACGGCTCGTCGCCGCCTACGAGCGGATCGCGACCAACGACCGGCAGCCCCCGCAATGGATCCTCGACGGCTTGGCTCATGCTCGCCGCACAGCCGCGGAACTCCGGGTCCACGCGGGCACGCCGCCTGAATGACCTCCGCGCGGGAAGCTACACCGAGGTCGCGAGACCGGCTTCGCGATCGAAGTCGTGCTCGTCCTCCGCCTGCGTCCGCGACACCATCTTCGCGACCAGGTCGAAGATCGGCGTAGCTTCCTGCGGGAAGGTCACGCTCTGCTGGTTCGCGCTCTCGGCGATCATGAACTGCTACTCCTCGGGGGTGACGACTACAGCGACTGTTCACTCTAACGGCCGCGTCTTGATCACGGGCCGTATCCGGAGTTTTGGTCGCTCTCCCGAGGCGACCGTCACCAGATGCGCACCTCGTACACCCGGACGGTCCCGGCGAAACCGACGCCCTGCCAGTATCCGAGGGTCGACGATTCATACCGGCCATCGCGCTCGTAGTTGACCGTCACCTTGTTGTTGCCCGAGTAGATGTTGTAGACCCCGCCGATGTTCGTGCCGGTGACGCCGCCGTTCGCGAAGCACCGGTTGGTGCCCATCCCGTTGCCGAACGAGATGTCCAGCTTCACGAAGTCGTCCCTGTTGCCGCAGGCGACCTCCCCGATGGCGAAGGCCGGGCTCGCCGGAACCGCGACGAGCAGACCGACGGCGGCCGCACCGACGACCGAAAGCCTCTTGAGACCCTTTCGCATGATGGCTGGATTCCTTCCTCGCGGGGATAGTCGCCCGGCTGGGCGGAAGCGAGACTATCCACGCAGGAGCGGCGAAGGACGAAAATCCGGGGAGGCTGCCTGTTGCGGACATCCACGCTGTCCGAAGAGGCAACCGAGGTGCCGAAGATCACCCCCGGCGTGCTCAAGAACCCTTTGCGGACAAGCGATCGGCGGTGGTCTCGTACTCGCGGCGGGTGAGCACCAACGGGTCGCCTTCGGTGATGGCCACCGTGTGCTCGGAATGGGCCGTGCGCGAACCGTCGGCGGAGCGGATCGTCCAGCCGTCGTCGTCGAAGACGATCCGGTCGGTCGTGCGGGCGAACCAGGGTTCGAGCGCGACGGTCAGCCCCGGTTGTAGTTTCAAGCCGCGACCCGCCTTGCCCTTGTTGGGAATGTGGAGTTCCTCGTGCATGGTGCGGCCGATGCCGTGGCCGCCGAACTCGGTGTTCACCGGATAGCCGTAGTCACGGGCGACCGCCCAGATGGCCGCGGAGATGTCGCCGAGGCGATTGCCCGGACGCGCGGCCTCGATCGCGGCTTCCAACGCTTCCTCGGTGGCGCGAATGATCCGCGAATCCTCTTCGGCGGGCGTCCCGACGATGATCGTGCGCGCCGAGTCGGCCGCCCAGCCGTCGATCTTCACCGCGAGATCCGCGGTGAGCACGTCTCCGTCGCGCAGCGTGTAGTCGTGAGGCAACCCGTGCAGGACGGCGTCGTTGACCGCCAAGCAGATGACGTTGCGGAACGGGCCTCTGCCGAAGGAAGGCGCGTAGTCCCAGTAGCACGACTCCGCCCCACGACGTTCGATCATGCCGCGCGCGTGGTGTTCCAGGTCCATCAGGTTCACGCCCACGTCGGCGAGGTCGCCGACCTCGGTGAGCACCTCGGCGACGAACCGCCCGGTCACGTGCATGCGCTCGATCTCGGCGGGCGTCTTCAGTTCGATCATCGGATCCTCGTGTCACTGGCTGGTATTATTATACCGCCACCCTAGCATTGGGCGGTATAATAATACCAGCCGCGGTGATCGCCGCGTTCCTACTGTTCCGGGCCGGAGCGCTCGATGGCGTCCAGCAGGATCGCGCAGGCGAGTTCGATCTCCTCGGCGGTCACGGTGAGCGGCGGCATCAGGCGGATCACGCTGTCGTCGCGGCCACCGAGTTCGATGATCAGCCCGTGTTGCAACGCGTAGGCCTGCACGGCGCGCGCGTATCCGCCCGCCGGACGGCCATCGCGTGGATCGGCCAGCTCGATCCCCCACATCAGGCCGAGGCCGCGCACCTCACGGACCCAGACGTCGCCGCGCAGGGTGTCGAGCAGTTGTGCGAGCTGGCGCCCACGCTGCCGGACATTGCCCAGCACGTCGTCACGCCGGACGACGCGGACCGCCGCCGCACCGGCGGCGAACGCGGCCTGGTTGCCTCGGAAGGTGCCGGTATGCGCGCCGGGCGCCCAGCCGTCCAGCCGCCGGTCGTAGAAGATCACCGCCACCGGAAGTCCCATCCCGCTCAAGGCCTTCGAAGCGATGATCACGTCGGGCTCGATGTCGTAGTGCTCGAACGCGAACCAGGTTCCCGTGCGGCCGCAACCGGTCTGCACCTCGTCGACGACGAGCGGGATGTCCAGCTCCGCGGTCAGCGCGCGGACCCGTCGCACGAAATCGCGGTCCGCCGGGATGATCCCGCCTTCGCCCTGCACCATTTCCAGGATCACCGCGGCCGGCAGCGGAATGCCGCCGTTGGGATCTCGCAACGACCGTTCCAGCAGGCCGACGCAGTTGGTCTCACAGGTGTCCCGCGCAAGACCCACCGGGCACCGGGCGCAGTACGAGTACGGGAAGAAGTGCACGCCGGGCATGCCGTTGGCGATCGGCCGTTTCTGGGCGACGAGACCGGTCAACGCCATCGCGGCGTGACTCGAGCCGTGGAATCCGCCCTGGAAGGACACCACGTCACCGCGCCCGGTCGCGGTCTTGCACAGTTTGATCGCGGCGTCCACGGCGTTGGCACCGCCGGGGCCGCAGAAGTGCATCCGCATCCGCGAGCGCAGGCCCGGCGGCAGCATGGACAGCTGGGCGTCGACGAACTCGCGTTTCGCCGGCGTCGGGAAGTCCAGGCCGTGGGTGAGTACGTGCAACTGCTCGGTGGCCGCGTGCACCAGTTCGGGATGGTTGTGTCCTAGGGAAAGCACACCGGCGCCCGCCAGAAAGTCGACGAAGACGTTCCCGTCCATGTCCCACAGGTAACTGCCCTGCGCGCCCGCGATGGCGATCGGCAGGTGGCGCGGATACGCCCGTGCGCTGGACTCCCACTGTCTCTGGTGTTCGAGGAATTCGGCCGAGCGCGGGCCGGGCAGTGCGCCTTCGACGCGAGGTGCCAGTTCCGGTCTCGCCGTGGGGGTGCTGGTCATGGCAGCCTCCTTGCCGCGGTGATCTCTTCCGCCGTGTCGAGTTCGACAGCCGGATTGGCGTGCCAGCGGGTCCGGGCCGGTGCCGTGGTGCCCTTCATCAGGAAGGCGTCCGCTTCGGCGATCGCACCGTCCGCCATCGTCACTCCATAGTGGACGAAGGAGCCGGTGCTGAGGGTGCATCCCGCGCCGATGCCGATGTAGTCGGATTTGAACGTGCCGTCCTCGAGCGAATGTCCTTGCACGACGGTGTGCAGGTTGAGCACGCAGTCGTCGCCGATGCTCACCAACGACCGTTCCGGGATCGCGCATCCGTCGTCGAAGACGCGCCGGCCGATCCGGACGCCGAGGCGGCGCAGCAGGAAGGGTTTGAACGCCGTCCCGTTGAACATCGCGAGGTAGCGGGCGGGACTGAGCTTCCAGAATCGTTCGTGCCGCCAGAAAACCGGATCGTAGATCGAGCAGAATCTCGGCCGCAGCGCCCGGAAGCCCTGTACGGCGAGTTCCGCCAGCATCAGGTACGCGACGGAGAACACCAAGGTCGCCACGATGCCACCGCCGACGGCGAGCGGGCCGAGCCGCTCGTGCAGGACACCGGCCGCCGTGCCGATCAGCAGTACTCCGAGCAGGTGCGACCAGTGCACGAGCAGGTAGACGAGGATGGTGACGGTGTTGTGGCGGTTCTTGGCCCGTAGGCCCCGGCGCAGCGCGTCCCCGGTGCCGAGGTGCTCGAATCCGGTGTCGCGGCGGACGGTCCGGGGGATCTCGAACGCGGGCGACCCCAGCAGGCCGACGTCCTCGCGGACCGGTCCGTCCAAGGGAACGAGGACCTTGGTGGCCAGCAGGCAGTTCCGGCCGATCCGCGCGTCCGGCGGAAAGGCGATCTCGTTGCCCAGGAACGCCTCCGGCGCGACGGACGTCCTGCGCAGGCGGAACGACGAGGCGGAGAAGTCGGCGTTCAGCATCGACAGGCCGTCCGAGACCATCGTCCCGGTGCCGACCGTACTGAGGAACGGCGTCTCGTGCTTGACCTCCACCCCGAAGTTGGATCCGGTCTGCTGGACCTTCGACAGGTCGTATCCCAGCGCGCGCAGGTAGTACACGATGTAACTGCTGTCGCCGAACAGGTACGTGTACGCACGCATGTTGGTCAGCCGCGCGATCAACCGCTGGAGCGCGAAATGCCTGCCGTAGAGCGGGTAGACGCGGTCCGGCCGGAGGAACAGGCCGAGCAGGCGCGGGATCACGACGACGACCACCAGCCCGGCGAGCAACGCCCCGAAGTACAGCAAGGCCGAGTCGGCGATCCGGCCGCGATAGAAGGCCCAGCTCGTGAAGTCCGCCGTCGTGGTGAGCCAGCGATCGGCGAACACGTCCGCGCCGCCCAGTGTCACCGGAAGCGTCACCAAGAGCAGGAGCAGGAGGCTGGACGCGCAGAACACGATCGGCCTGAGCCTGCCGCGCGCGACGGTTCCCAGCGCTCGGTAGTCCACAGTGGAGAGACGTGCGGGTGACCCGTGCCAGCTCTCGCCATCGGGGACGGACTGGCCCGCGTTCAAGGACGAGGAGTGACCGAGTTGCGCGTCGCGGCCGAGTGCCGTGTCGATGTCGAGCACCGTCATCTCACCGACGAAGGCGTTGTCTCCCACCGTGACCCGGCCGGTCTGGATCCGGCCGGCCCTGGCGCGGTAGCAGGAGAAGTACGCGTCCTTCCGGATCACCGCCCCGGCGCCGGCGCTGAACAGATCGGTGCAGACCGGCGGGTTCCGCGAGAGGATCACCGCGCCTTTGCCGATGTCCGCGCCGAGCATCCGCAGGTACCACGAGTACAGCGGCGTCCCGACGAACAGCATCAGCGGGCTGAACCTGACCAAGGTCCGGACCGTCCAGAAGCGCAGGTAGCCGACGCTCCACAGCGGGATCTCCCCCGGCTTCCACCGGCCGACGATCACCCACTTCGCCAGAACCGGCACCACGGACAGGATGACGAAGACGACGAGCCCGAGTCCGGTGGCGCGTGCGTAACTCTCCGCGAAACCCGTCGCGGCGGAGATCCAGCCGAATCCGGCGTCCAGAATCCAGCCCGTACCGGCGGCGTAGGCCAGGAAGGCCAAGACCTGGAACACTCCACAGAGGACGTACGCCACGCTCGACGCCCGGCGTGGTTCTTCGGCACGAGCGACCGTGACGGGAGGCGCGGCGGTGGTCAGCTCGGCGAGACCGCGAACGGTCGGGTTGAGGTACACGTCCCTGGCCGACAACGATGCGACGTCACCGCGTTCCCGGACCACGGCGCAGAACTTGGCCAGCAGCAGGGAGTCGGCACCGTAGTCGTCGAAGAAGTGCCCTGTCGCCGAGATCCGCTCGATCCCGAGGACGCCGCCCAACGCCTCCGCCAAGTGGAGTTCGGTCTCGGTGGCCGGTGCCACGTAGCCGACGTCGTTTCCCGCTCTTCGTGGACCGCTGGGCGCCGGGAGATGCCGGCGATCGGCCTTGCCCGCCGGGGTCAGCGGGATGTGGTCGAGCCGTTCGAGGTAGGCGGGCACCATGTAACCCGGCAGCAGCTCCGCAAGGCGACGACGGAGTTCGCCGGGATCGATGTCCGCCTGGCCGCGTCGCAGGCTGTAGTAGGCGACCAGTTCGACGGTGCCTGGTTCCGGACGATGGGTTTCGACCACCGCCTGGGCGATTCCCGGGATCTGGAGGAGGACCGATTCGATCTCGGTGAGCTCGACGCGGTAGCCACGGATCTTCACCTGGGTGTCGGCACGGCCGTGGTACTCGATCTCCCCGTCCGGGGTGATCCGGCCCAGATCACCGGTGCGGTAGATGCGGCGGGACGGGTTCTGCCCGATGCCGAGGAAGTCCGGGATGAACGCGCGCTCGGTCAGGTCGGACCGGTTGAGATATCCCCCGGCGAGCCCGATCCCGGCGATACCGATTTCGCCCAGCTCGCCCGCGGCCAGTGCCCTCGGCTCGTCCGGGTCGAGGATGACGACCGAATAGGTGGGCAAGGGCACGCCGATGGTCACCGGCCGATCCGGCCGAAGCACCGACCACGTCGCGGTGACCGTGGCTTCCGTCGGGCCGTAGACGTTCAGGAACCGCCTGTCGGGCCGATACCAGCGGCGCACGAGGTCTTCGGGGCACGCTTCACCGGACACGAGAAGGAACCTCAGCAGCGGCAGGTCCTCGTCGAGGCTGGCCAGCAGGGTCGGGACGCAGCACAGGGCGGTGATCCTGTTTTCCCGCAAGAATTCGAGGAGATCGTGGCCGACCAGGGCGGCGCCGCCGGGTTTCGGCACGAGCGTCGCGCCGCTCAGCAACGGCACCCAGATCTCCTCGACCGAGAAGTCGAACGCGATCGTCATGCCCTGGTAGACCCGGTCGGTGCCCTGGACGCCGTAGACGTCGGCGGCGACCAGGACGAAGTTGCAGATCGAGGCGTGGTCGATCGTCACGCCCTTCGGCCGCCCCGTCGAGCCGGACGTGTAGACGACGTAACAGAGTTCGTCGGCCGGAGTGCCGCGCTCGGCCGCGCTGAGCCGCTCGCCCGGCAGCGCGGCGATGCGATCCGCGTCCTCGTCGAGACAGACCAGATCGACGCTGCCCGGCCCGAACCGGTCGCGCAACGCACCGGTCGACACCACGAGCCGGACGCCGGCGTCCTGGACGATGTAGGCCAGGCGGTCGTCCGGAAAACCCGCGTCCAGCGGCACATACGCGGCGTTGACCTTGAGCACGGCGAGCATCGCGACGTAGGGATGAACCGGTTCGGCGAACAACAAGCCGATCCGATCTCCGGGCCGCGCCCCGTGTGCGCGCAGGTGCCGGGCGAGCCGATTGGCCCGCTCGTCCAAGCCGTCGAAGGTGAGCTTCTCGCCCTCGGCGTCCACCGCGAGGCGGTCACCGAGGCCGTCGGCGCGCAACCGGTCACAGAGCCGCTCGTACAACTGCTCGAGCCGTTCGCCCGCCTGCCATCGAACCCGCTGGTCGTGACCGTCGCAGGTCAGGACCAGGCCGTCGGTGGTGAACTGGCCCGACGGCTGTCCGTAGGGGCTCATGTCCTGTCCACCGCCAAGCCGAACGAGTCGTGCAAGGCGCGGACGGTCGTGTCGACGGCGTCGGCGGGGATCACGGCGGTCAGGCGCGACTGCGACGTCGTCATCGCGGGCACCGTGACCCGATGGTCGGCGAGGACACGCAGCACCTCGGGCAGGAAACCGGGCGGATCGAGCAGCGCGGTACCGACCACGGAAACCGAGCCGAGCTCCTCGAACACCGTGGAGCGGGCGTCCAGCTCCATCGCGAGCCGGGTGATCGGCGGGCCGAGCGGCTCCGACCCCCGGACGGTGAACCGCAGTTCGCCGGGATCGGGCCAGCTCAGGTTGTCCGGTCTCAGCCCACAGCCCGCCAGCGTCGCGAGTACGCGCGCGTAATGGTCCGGGCCAGAGGACGAAACCTCGACCCGGACCAGCCGCACGTCGCGCTCGTGCGCGATACCGATGACGCGGGGGGTGCCTTCCAGTGACTCGTCTTCGTCCGTCACGACGGTCGACGGACCGGGGGCCGACGCGTGCGTCACCCGGACCGCCACTCCGTGACGGCGCGCGAGCTCGACGGATCGGGGATGCAGTACCCGGGCGCCGAGCCCGGCGAGCTCGACCATGGCGTCGTACGAGATCGTCCGGACCGGCCGGGTGTCCCGCACGATCCGGGGATCGGCCGTGCGAACGCCGTGCACGTCGGTCCGGATCTCGCATTCGGCACCACCGAGCGCGGCCGCGAGCGCCACCGCGGTGGTGTCGGAACCACCTCGGCCCAAGGTCAGCAGTTCGCCGTCGGCGTCCCGCCCCTGGAAGCCGGCGACCACGACGACCTGCGCGTCACGCAACCGGGCGACGATCTTGCCGGGGTCGACCCGCACGATGGTCCCCGCTCCCGGTTCGCCCGCGACCTCGATCCCCGCCTGGTCGCCGGACAACGAGACGGCCTCGATCCCGCGTTCGGCCAGTGCCATGGCCAGCACCGACGCGGACACCTGCTCACCTGTCGCCATCAGCTGATCGAGCTCCCGGGGTGCGGGCGGTTCGGCGAACTCCCCGGCCAGCGCGATCAACCGGTCCGTGCTGTCCCCCATCGCCGAGACGACCAGGACCACCCGATCTCCCGCTTCGGCGATCGCGGCCACCTCGGCGGCCACCTTGTTCACCATTTCCGCTGTGGCCAGCGACGAGCCACCATATTTTCGTATGACCAGACCTTCGCTTCGCGTCTTCGGCAAAGGCGGGTCGGGGTCGACATCGAGTTTCGGGGAAGAATTCACCATTTTCCTTAATAGGTCGCCATAGTGGCCGAATTCTCGGCTGGATATACGACAGAGTTCGGGAGTGCCTGCCGGACAAGATGCCCTGGCTGAGATGACAGGTTTGAAAAGTAGTGCGGGACACATTCCACGGGTACCTCCGTAAGTACCAAAGATCGATGGCCCGTTTCTCGCAGGCCATAACCCTGCGACAGTGCGCAAGGTTATGGCGGCAAACAGCCGAGTTCGATGGAATTAGGTCAGAAGAATGATGTATTCGCAGTCACTTCGAAATTCGGGAAAACGACCGCGTGACAAAACGGAATGAATTCCCTCACTCGCCGGACATTACGAGATCCTTTTACGTGTCCAACAGCCGGGAGAAACCCGTCAAAATGACCATGGCGCACTCGGCGACCGAAATGCACCTTCCCGCTCGAAGTGGGGGGAGGGGCCCCGCCGAGGGGGTGGCGCGACGGGGCGGGGCGGGGGGGCGAAGGGGTGGCGGACAAGAAGGTATAAGAGGGGCGGGACGCCCAAGCA
>NZ_JBIWKX010000063.1:0-25009 GCF_044765885.1 Amycolatopsis sp. NPDC102389 | reverse complement strand
CTGGGCTACCTAATTCCACGTTCCCGCTCTATTTTCTTTAGGGCCCCTTACCTTGCTTAAGCCGAATGTATGGGGGCCTTCATGCACTTCGGTTCGCTAACTGGACTGAAGACGTGCCGCTTCCGGACTGCTCAACCGTCCATCATGGACTTCGACGATCCGGTCCACCGCGGTGAGATGGGCGCGGTCGTGGGTGACCAGGACGGTGGCGGTGGCCCGCTGACGGGTCAGCCGCGTGATCAGGTCGATGACCGCGGCGCCGCGGTCATGGTCGAGAGCGCTCGTCGGTTCGTCGATCAGCAGCACGGTGGGCTCGTTCATCAAGGCGCGGGCGATGTTCACCCGTTGCCGTTGACCACCGGAGAGCTGATGCGGGCGACGTCCTGCCTGCGGCCCGAGCCCGACGGCGTCGAGCAGGTCCATGGCCACGTCACGTGCTCCGGCCGGGGACCTGCCGTCGATCCGGGCCATGACCTGGAGTTGTTCGGCGGCGGTGAGGGCAGGCAGCAGATTGGGCTGCTGGAAGACGATCCCGATCTTGCGGCGGCGCAGCCCGGCGAGTTCGCCGCGGGTCAGCCCGGTGGTCTCGGTGCCGTCGATGGTGACGGTCCCGTGGTCCGGAGCGATGAGGGTGGCGGCGACGGCGAGCAGGCTGGACTTGCCGGAGCCGGAGGGCCCGGCGACCGCGGTGATCGTTCCCGGCGGAACATCCAGCGTGACGTCGTCGAGTGCGGTGAGGCGGGAGTCGCCGTCGGGATAGGTGAGGGTGACGCCGGTCAGGTTCAGGCTCATCGGGCACTCCCCAGCGCGGTCAGCGGGTCGACGGAAGTGATGCGGCGGACGGAAAGCGCGGCCCCGAGAGCGCCGAGCAGGATCATCACGGCGGCCGGGACCAGCACGGTGGCCGGAGTCAGCAGGAAGGGCACGGCGGATCCGGCGACGACCGCGCCGAGGCCGACGGCCAGCCCGGTTCCGACGGCGGTGCCGCCGACGAGAAGGACGACAGCCTGGCCGAGCGCGTCCTTCAGCAGGAACGGCGTGCTCGCCCCCAGCGCCTTGAGGACGGCGATGTCGCCGCTGCGCTGGATGGTCCAGACGGTGAAGAAGGCGCCGATCACGAGGGCGGAGATGGCGAACAGGAAACCGCGCATCAGTTGCAGGGAACCGTTTTCCGACGTGTAGGAGCCGATCGCGGACAGCGAGTCGCTCTTGGAGAGCGTCTTCGTGCCGGCGGCGAGGTCGGTGGTCGCGAGATCGGCGCCGGCCGTGGTGGTCAGCGCGAGCACCGTCGCGCTCGGCTCGCCGCCCGCGGGCGGCACGGTCTTCGCCCAGACTTCGAGACCGGCCCACACCACCGGGGTGTGGCTGAACCAGGCGTCCCCCGTCACGGCGGAGACCGTCAGCGGTCGCCCGGCGACGGCGACGGTGTCCCCGGGGCGGACGTCCAGATCGTCGGCGGCGGGCGTCGACAGCACCACCGAGTCGCCGGTGATCTTTCCACTGTCCGGGGCGAGCGGCGAACCGGACCGGACGCCGAAGACGGAGATCCCGGCGCTGCGGTTCCCCGCGGTGGCCTTGGTGGTGGAGATGCCGAGCGGTTCGGCACCGGTGACGCCCGGGGTTTCGGCCCACTGCCGCCGCTGCGTCTCGGTGATCGCGGAATTGGCGTAGGACAGGCTCTGTCCGTCACCAGGCGCGGCGAAGACGATCTTGTCGGCGGGCAGGCCGGTGATCGCGGAGGTGTTCTGCTCACCCAGCCCCGCGGTGAGCCCGGACAACAGGCCGACCAGCAGGGTGATCAGCACGACCACGGCCCCCATCAGGGCGAACCGCCCTTTGGCGAATCTCAGATCTCTCCAGGCGACGAACACGGTTTCGGTCTGTCCTCTCGGGCGGGTGGGCTGGTTACCTCTCCACGATCGCCGCCGTCGGCCTCGACGACATCTGGCCTGAGATGGCACTTCGAGCGCCGGAAGACGGCACGCCGCCTCTACCTTTGGATAGAGGCGCCCGCCGGTCCCGCTCCGTAATCTGGACGCATTGTGACCACCGCTCCCGCTTTGACCCCGACCAGCAGGGTGCTGACCTGGTGTCTGCACCTGCTGCTCATCGCCCTGCTCGCACTCGCGGCCGTCCGTGCGATGGCGGACGGCTCGTCCGACGCGGGGGCGGTCGTCGCGGCGGCGTTGACGTGCGCGCTCGTGTACGCGGCCGGCCCGCTCCTACCGCGAGTCAGGACGTCTCGGCAGGCCGCCCTGTGGTGGCTCATCGCGGTGGGCCTCGTGTGGCTGGTCCTCCTGGTGCTGACCGCCGACGGCGTCTGGGTCGCCTTCCCGCTGTACTTCCTGCAGTTGCATCTGCTGCCGCGCCGCCAAGGCCTGCTCGCGGTGATCGCGACCGCGCTGGCGGCGATCATCGCGTTCGCCGCCCACCAGGGTTCCTTCGTCCCGGCGGCGGCGATCGGCCCGGCGTTGGGCGCGGCCGTCGCGGTCGCCGTCGTCTGGGGTTACCAGGCGCTGTACCGCGAAAGCGAACGGCGCCGGAACCTGATCGAGGAGCTCACCGCCACCCGCGCCGATCTCGCCGAAGCCCAGCACGCGGCGGGAGTGCTCGCCGAGCGGGAACGGCTGGCCCACGAGATCCACGACACCCTCGCCCAAGGACTCTCGAGCATCCAACTCTTGTTGCGTGCCGCGGAAAGGACGCTGCCCGACACCGCGGGGAACGCCGCCCGCTACGTCGAACAGGCCCGGCAAGCGGCCGCCGACAACCTGGCCGAGGCTCGCCGCTTCGTCGTCGCCCTGTCACCGCCCGCGCTCGACGACACCACGCTCGTCGACGCGCTGGAACGGCTGTGCGCCACCACGAGCGCCCGGCACCGGATCGCCGCGCGTTTCCGGCTCACCGGTAGTCCCGCTCCCCTGCCGACCGCGTACGAGGTCGCCCTGCTGCGCATCGGCCAGGCGGCCCTCGCGAACACCGTCCGCCACTCCGGCGCGTCCACCGCCGACGTCACCTTGTGCTACCTCGACGAGCACGTCACCCTCGACGTCGTCGACGACGGCGTCGGCTTCGACCCGGAACACAGCGGCTTCGGCCTGACCGCGATGCGCACCCGAGCCGAAGCCCTGGATGGCACCCTCGCCGTCGAGTCCTCCCCCGGCCACGGCACGGAGTTGTCCGTGCGGCTGCCCGTCGAATCCAAGGAACGTCCGTGACCGCACCCCCGATCCGGCTCCTGCTGGCCGACGATCATCCGATCGTCCGGGCGGGCCTCCGCGCCCTGCTGGAAACCGAACCCGGTCTCGTCGTCTCGGCCGAAGCCGCCACCGCGGAGGAAGCGGTGGCCCGCGCGGCCGAAGGCGACATCGACGTCGTGCTGATGGATCTGCGCTTCGGCCCCGGCATGACCGGCGCCGAAGCCACCGCGGTGATCACGGCGCGGCCGGACGCTCCGCGCGTCCTGATCGTCACCACCTACGACACCGACGCCGACACGCTGCCCGCCATCGAAGCGGGCGCCACCGGCTATCTCCTCAAGGACGCCCCTCCTGAGGAACTGGCGGCAGCCGTGCGCACCGCCGCCGCCGGACGCACCACGCTCGCCCCGACCGTCGCCGACCGGCTCATGAACCGGATGCGGATGCCCACCACCGCACTGACGCTGCGCGAGATCGAAGTCCTGATGCTGGTCGCCGACGGCCTGTCCAACCGGGCCATCGCGGAGCGGCTCCACTTGACCGAAGGCACCGTGAAATCCCACCTGGCCCGCAGCTACACCAAACTCGGCGTCGACTCACGCACGGCCGCCGTCGCCACCGCGACCGACCTGGGCCTCATCCGACGTTGACCGCCCTCCCTAGGCCTCGGTCGTCATGCACGCGCCAGAGGCAGGGTCCCGGAAAAGTCGCATAGCTGCTGGTCGGAGCCACTGGCATCTGGGGACGAGGAAACGTGACGTGGGCCCTCTTCGCTGACATCTAAGCGTCGCTGAATGTCCACAAGGGACACTTTCCGACCATGCGATGTCCGATTTATATCTATATGTACGCCCTCTGGCCGGGGTCGTGAGTGGCGTTGAGGGTTCTATTGAGCCAAAAGTCAAACGTGTCGTGGTGAGATCGCGAGCAAGGAGGCCTTCGGCGCGAGGCACGGGCGCCGACGGCGCACTGCCGCACCTTGAGTGTCCACATGGGACTGTTGCTGGCGACCGAATGCCCGTTTGATGCTCGCATGACCGGTTTTCCGTGGGGTCGTGAGTGGCAAGTGGGGTTAGAACCCCACTTGCCACTCACGACCTCCGCGCGAAGATGCGCAAAGTCCCCAAATCGGACACTGGCAGCCCGAAAAGTGTCCTCCGTGGACATTCATCGCGCGATCGGCCCTCGTCGGTCAGTGCGGACCCGGGCCACAAAGGGCGCGCGGCACGCCATATTTGACTTACCCCTCAATAGAACCCCACTTGCCACTCACGACCTCACGTGAAAACCGTACATATACGCATCAAGCGGACCTCGGGCCGCCTGCTTGTGTCCTTTGTGGACTTACGGGACAGCGCCTCGGGCGTCGGCGTTCAGGTCCGCTCCACGCGTTTCGGTGCTGAGGAGCAGCGCCACCAGCGTGACGGCGATCGTGCCCACGAGGTACAGCACGACCGCGGTGGGGCCCTGTTTTTCGGCCAGCCACACGGCGATGAGGGGCGCCGGCGCGCCGGCGATGATCGAAGATCCCTGGAACACCAGGGAAGCCCCGGCGAAACGGCGGCGCGTCGGGAACAGCTCGGCGATCCAAGCGGCTTCGGGTCCGGCGAGGAGTCCGTGCAGGGCCGCACCGACGCCGACGCCGAGATAGAGCAGAGGCAGATTGTCGGCCTGGACGACCGCGAAGAAGACCGGCGCCCAGACGGCGAGGCCGAGCGCGGGGACCAGCATCGCGGTGCGCCGTCCGACGCGGTCGGACCAATGGCCGCCCGCCAGCATGCCCGCGAATTGCAGCAGCGATCCGACGGCGACGGCGAGGAGCACGTCGGATTTGTCGTAGCCGAAGGTCTTCGTGGCATAAGCGACCACAAAGACGGTGTAGACGTAGAAGGCGACGTTTTCGCCCAGCCGCACCCCGAGGCCGCGCAGGACGGGACCGGGATGGGCGAGCGTTTCGAGGATGCTCGACCGCTCCCGGACGGCGTCCGCCGAGGCCGTGGCCCGTGCCTGTGCTTCCTGGAACACCGGGGATTCGTCGATACGCCGCCGGATCCAGAAACCGATGACCAGGAGTGGGACCGCGAACAGGAACCCGACCCGCCAACCCCACTGGTCGAAGGCGCCGCCGGGGAGGACCAACGCGATCCCGCCGACCACGGCCGTGGCCAGCACCGTGCCCAGCGGCGCTCCCGCCTGCGGCCACGCCGACCAGAAACCTCGCCGTTTCGGGCTCCCGTATTCGCTGACCATCAGCACCGCCGCGCCGAACTCGCCGCCGAGGGCGAACCCCTGGATCAGCCTGAGCACGACGAGCGAGATCGTCGCACCGATCCCGACCTGCGAATAGGTGGGGAGCAGCCCGATCGCCGAGGTCGACAACCCGAGCAGCAGGAAAGTGGTCACCAGCATGGGTTTGCGCCCGAGGCGATCGCCGAGATGCCCGAAGACGATGCCGCCGATCGGGCGGGCGACGAAGCCGAGCCCCTGCGTCGCCAGCGCGAGCAGCAGCTGGGCGAACCCGTCGCCGCCCGGGAAGAACAGCGGGCCGAGCACGGTGGCGGCCAGGATGCCGTAGAGCGCGAAGTCGTACCACTCGAGCACGGCGCCCGCGGTACTGCCCGCCAGCACCCGCCGGAACGCCGACCGGCTGACATCGCGAGACCTCGGATCGGCCGTTTCGGGCGAGGCGGGCACGTTCGTCACTGTTGCTCCTCGTCGTCGGCCGGTTCAGGCGAGGTGTCCGATAGTCGGACAGTTCGAGACGTTATTCGAACACGTAGGAAGATAGACCGCGCCGGCCGGATCGCGCAATCACCGATGTCGAGGCGGCCGGATCGGCTCCGACTCTCCCGTGAAAGCGCCCGGACAGCGGCGCTACGGAGGCGAAGGAGGCCTTGCGATGAGCAAGGTGGTGCTGGACGTGTCGATGTCGCTGGACGGTTTCACCGCCGGGCCGAACGTGCGAGCCGAGGAGCCGATGGGGGACGGCGGTGAACGGCTGCACGAGTGGATGGCCGGCGAGGGGCCGGACGCCCGTGCCTTCGAGGAGGTGAACGCGATCGTCGGGGCCACCGTCATCGGGCGGCGCACCTTCGAACTCGGCCTGCGGCCGTGGGGCGGGACGCCGTGGCCCGGCGTACCGAGCTTCGTGGTCACTCATCGGACCAGGGAAGACTTCCGCGGCGACAACGGCGGGACGTTCGCCTTCGACGGCCTGGAGGCAGCGGTCCGGCGCGCCAAGGACGCGGCAGGGGACAAGGACGTCCTGGTGATGGGCGCGGACATCGCCGGGCAGCTGCTCGACGCGGGCCTGCTCGACGAGGTCCACCTCCACCTCGCCCCCGTGGTGCTGGGACAGGGGACCGGCCTGTTCGCCGGGCACCTCGGCGACCTGATCCCGGAGGGCGAACCCGCCACGGGGGTCGCCACTCATCTGCGCTTCCGCGTGGGGAAGAGTGCCCTTTAGTCCAACCCCGCGCACATTCCGGCCCGGCGTTCACGGCGTGACGATCGAAATCTCTTTCACGCACAGGAACGAGGAGCGAACCGCCGTGGCGTTGACTGTGACCTTCACCGGGACGACTCCGCTGAACCCGGCCGAGCCGGACTCGTACTACCGGCTCTGGACCTACACCCTGCAGGCGACGCCGCCCACCGGCATCGACACCGGGCAGCGGATCGCTCTCGCGCTGCCTACGGACATCGATCTGCAGGACCCCCGGCACTATCCGGACGTTCAAGCGCTCAACGGCGCCTTTCTCGAACGGGAGGCGGGCGGCAGCCGTCAGTACGCGGGCAAGGTGATCAACTCCCTGAGCAGCACTCAGACGATCTCGTTCGTCGCTCCGGCGGCCAAGATCGACCGGGAGCTGTTCCTGGTCGGCGCGAGCGGCGCCGGCCGCCCGTGGACCGTGCTTCCGTTCGCCGTCACACCGGGCGGGCCGAGCGCGCCGGTGCAGACCTTGCCGGGGCCGTCCGGGCAGCGGAGGGTGACGACCGGCAGGCCGCTCAAGGAGTTCGCCGGCACTCTGCCTTACGCGAGCGAGTCATTCGGCCTGATCCAGCCGTTGCTCGGGTGGCGTTCCCAGCGCACCGTCGCGCGGTTCGTCCAAGGGCTCAAACGGGCCGATGACGCCTTGCTCGCGACCGTTTCGCAGGCCATCGCGCCGCAGGCGGTGTACGTGCCAGGCGGGATCGGTCTCGAAGACGCCGCCGCGCCCGCCGACTCGCTCATCCTGAAGACCGGTGGGACTCCCGCGGACCGGTTGTACAGCCCGCTGATCATCTCGGTACTGGCCGATCTGATCCAGGCGCAGGTCAAGGGGAAGAACCTCCGCGACCCCGCGACCTGGTCGCCGATGCTGAAGCGCGAGAACCTGGACACCCTGCTCGGCTCCCAGGTCGCCACCGAGGTGTTCCGCCGAGCCGGAGCCGTGGAAAGCGACCCGGAGAAACGCAAGGCGCTCGTCCAGAAGATGGGGGCGAAGGAGTCGATGGTCGCGGGGCTCCTGAACTATCTCGCCGAGCAAGGTCTCGTGCCGACGCTCGCCGACCTGTTCTCCCCGCCGGAGCAGGGTGTGCTGGACACGAGCCAGTTCCGCGGGCTGCAGCGATTGCTCGATCCGCTGGAGACGCTCAGCCGGGGCGAGGCGGTCAACCGTGTCAGCCTCTCGCCGATCGGGATCGTGCACCTCTTCCGCCAGTTCTTCTTCGAATTCGACACCTTTCTCGGCCCGCCCGTGCAGCACGTCTGGCTCAGCCCCGGGGGCTCGGTCGAGCTGGTCGAGGCGCATACCCGGCGCACCCTGGTCGAGCGCACCGTCGAGGAAAGCCAGGAGATCACCCAGCGCCGGGAGAGCGAGAACAAGCTCGAGGACGAGGTGTCCACGGCGGTCAAGGAGGAGAACGAGCACAGTACGAAACTGGGGTTCTCGGTGTCCTCGAACCAGCGCTGGGTGTGGGGCGACGCGAACGAGACCGCCACGATGGACATGAACGACACCCAGAAGCAGGCCCGCGAGCAGACGCACAAGCAGATGCGTCAGCAGAGCGAGCGGCTGAGCACCGAGATCAAGCGCAGTTTCAAGACCACCTTCCGCACGGTCACCGAAACGACCGACACCTCCAGCCGCCGGTACGTGCTGGCGAACACCACGGACAAACTGATCAACTACGAGCTGCGCCGCAAGATGCGCCGGGTCGGTGTCCAGGTGCAGGACCTCGGTACCCAGCTGTGCTGGCAGTCGTTCGTCGACGACCCGGGCGCGGCGCTCGGGCTGGCCAAACTGGTCCACCTGGCGGCGCCGCCGGACGCGAGCGCGGTGGCCCCCGCGAACGAGCTCCCACCGCCGGAGGAATACACCGAGGACGTCAAGGTCATGTTCGGCTACCCGTTCAACGGATACGTCCGCCCGGTCGGCGGCTCCGGGCTGGGCTTCTGGATCGTCGACGTCGAGCTGGCGCCGCGGGACGGCTACGAACCGATCAGGGTCGGCGATCCGAAGTGGACCAAAGAGGTCGCGGCCGTGAAGTTCAAGCTCAACCGGGCGAAAGCGGATGCCCCGGAAGGGATCCCGGAACCGAGGAAGCCCGCCTTGTCGGTCTACCTGTACGAGTCGCACGGCGAACGGAACGAATTGTTCGCGTTCACCGTGCCGGTGACGTACCGGCCGACGGAGGAGAAGCGCAAGCAGGTCACCGACCAGAACAAACTGCTGGCGGGCAAGCGGGATCTCGAGCTGGACCAGAAGCAGCGCGAGGCGTATCTCAAGGCCGCGCACGACCGGGTGGGGGCGGCCAGCAAGGTCCAGATCCGGGACTACGACGTTCTCCGCGAGGAAGAACGCGTCGTCGTCTACCGCAGGCTGCTCGAACAGCTGATGCAGGTCGACGGCAAGCAGCCGACCCAGCCGGTGATGCAGCACAAACTCGCCGAGCTGATCGGCTCGCTGTTCGATGTGGACGCGATGCTCTATTTCGTCGCGCCGGAATGGTGGCGTCCTCGCCTGCACGAGGCGCATCCGACGTTCGCTCCCGAGCTCGATCGGCTGGGTGACCCGAAACTCGAGTCACCGGACGGGAAGCCGGTACGCGACCCGGCCATGCGGATGGCGGTCGAACGCGTCATCCGCGACAGCCCCACCGGGCTGGACGAGCACACCGTCGGCTGGTCGAACGCCGAAGACGCGCAACGCCCGGACAACTACTTCATCACCGGCGATTCGGCTCCCGCGCGGATGGGCAGCTCGCTCGGCTGGGTCCTCCAGCTCGACGGCGATCACCAGCGGAACGCCTTCCTGAACGCGCCCTGGGTCAAGGCGGTCGTCCCGATCCGGCCCGGCCGGGAACTGGCCGCGCTGAACTGGCTCGCCGATCCCAGCATCGAGAACGCCGCGGGGCTGGACGACCTCTACCAGCCCGCCGCGGCGGGGGAGAGCGACAAGATCCTCACGCGGTTGAAGGGCCATCCCTGGACGGATCCCGCACTGACCGCCCGGTATCGCGATCTCACTGCGGCCGAGCTGACCATCCGCGACGCCCTGCGCTACGTCGCCATCACCGTCCTGGCGAAGCATTCCGAGGGCAGGGAGGTGGTCACCGAGCAGCTCGAACCCGGTGTCACGCTGAACTACCTGCGCCCGGACATGGTGCACGAGAAGGGTTTCGACCCATTGGACAAGGGTTTCAAGGCGCAGAGCGAACGTGGTTACGAGGTTTTCGACCAGTGGATCGAAGTCGTGCCGACCGACCAGGTCGCCGTCGCCGAGGTCCATTACGACCCGAAGACCGGCCAGCAGGTCTGACGCGCGATGGACGCTCCCCGTATCGACCCGCCCGCGCGACCGCGGATCGTGCCGCCCGCCAAACCCGTGCCGCCGGCCAAGCCTTCGGCGCCGGCGGCACGGCCCACCCTCGATTGCGCGCGGGACGCGGCCGAGCTGGCCAAGCTCCCGCGGCCGGAGCCCGGCCCCCAGCGAGGGCAACCGAGGGCGGGCAGCCACTTCCCGCCTTCGGCCGGGCAGGTGGTGGGCTACGTCCACGGACGTTGTTGTTTCGACGACATCGCCGCGGCCATCAAGACCGCGACCTCCGCGGACCATCGGATCTATGTCACGGGATGGTGGCTCGCGACGGACACGTGGCTGCTGGACCGGCCGCTACCACCGGACAAGTCCGCCTATCTGCTCAGTGACCTGCTGGCCGCCTCGCCGGCCCAGATCCGCACCATGACGTGGAAACCTCCCTTCGTCAAGCCGCCCATTCCCGACAACAAGCCGTGGGTGGACTTCGTCAACGGCCTGCCCCGCGGCGCCGCGATCGCGGACGCCAAGCTGCCCGGTCCACAAAGGACGGACGGCACGTCGCTGTGCATGGGCGTGCATCACCAGAAGATCGTCGTCGTGGTGGGGGAATCGGGGACGATCGCCTTCCTGGGAGGCATGGACCTCAACAACACCCGCCTGAGCAACCAGGGTGTCGAACCGTTGCACGACGTCCACGTCCGGCTGACCGGGCCGGTCGCGGCGCAGGTTCTGCGGACGGTCCGCGAGCGCTGGACCGACCATCCCGACGCGGCCGGGCTCGAGGTGGCCAAATTCCACGCCGACCCGAAGGACCCGTTCCGGACCGCTTTCCCCGCCACGCCACCGGTGGCGACCGGTGTCCCCACCTGCACACTGCCGCGCGGCGCGAAGGTGCCGGACCGGCTGGTCCTGATCGGCCGGACCTACGCGGAGATGCGCAAGTTCAGCCGTCAGGACGCCTACTCCTTCGCGACGGCGGGCGAACACTCGGCGTTGGACATGGTCCTCGACGGCATCCGCAAGGCGCGGCACACCATCTACCTCGAAGACCAGTACCTGAGCAGTCGCATCATCCGGGAAGAACTGGTGAAGAAGGTCCAGGAAGACGGCTTCCAGCACCTGCTGATCCTGCTCTGCAACTCCGACGCCATCCCCAACGAGGAGTTCCCGCAGCTGCGCATCTACCGCAACGAATACCGCCGGGATCTGCTCGCCGCCGACCCGAGCCGCTCCCGGTGGAGCATGTACGCGCTCAAACTCTGCCCGGACCCCGCACGCCGCCCCTTCTCGGGTGAGTACGTCCACTCGAAGACGTGGATCTTCGACGACACCTACACGATCACCGGCTCGGCCAACTGCACCGACCGCAGTTTCACCTTCGACACCGAGATCGTGGCGGGCATCGGCGAACGGGGGTTCGTGCGGGAGGGGCCCGACCAGTTCTCGATGGCGCTGCGCGTGAATCTGTGGCACAAACACCTTGGAGTGCCGCACAATCTCGTGCGCGACTGGCGCACCGGACTTCGCCGGTGGAAGTCGCCGCCACCGTCGGCCATGGTCTACGACGCTTCGCAGCTGGAAAACGATCCCGACACGAACACACCGTTCGGCACCGATCCCGACGGGGTGGAACGCTCACGCCGGATCTTCGACACCGATGGCCTGAAGTGACGGGCTCGTAGCCGTCCGGCCGTCCGCGATCATGTCGCGAAAGCCACTTTCGAGACGTCACACGTCGCGAAAGTGGCTTTCGCGACACGGGCCATGTCGGCGGCGGGCCGGGTCACAGCGAGCGCCGCCACGGCGCGAGCGCCACTTCGGTGGCGGTCCTCATGGCGGTTCGCAGTGCGGCGGGGTCGGTTCCGTCGGTGTCGTCGAGCAGGGCCTGGAGCGCGCCCGTGACCGCGCCGACGAACGCTCCGGTCAGTGCCGCCGCGCCGACCGGGTCGAGCCGGTCGGGGAAGGCGGCCGCCAGATGTTTCGCGATCTCACGTTGCGCGCCGAGCTGCTCCTGGAGCGCGCGGCCGCGGACGGCGGGCACGGTCTGGATCATCCGGAGCCGGAGCGCCGCCAGGGGACTGACCAGCTCGTCACTGGTGGCGGTGACCTCGCCCAGCGCTCGCAGCAGCACCTCGGCCGGGCCTTCGGCCGGTCCGCGAGTGGCGATGGCGTCGATCGCGGCCCGCACGCGCTCGCCGGCGTCCGGGAACAGCAGCTCTTCCTTGCTGGCGAAATAGCTGAAGAACGTCCGCGCGCCGATCTCCGCGGCCGCCGTGATGTCGGCGATCGTCGTCTCGTCGTAACCCTTGCGCTCGAAGAGTTCCGTCGCCGCGTCGATCAATGCCTGGCGCGTGCGTGCTCGCTTTCGATCACGGAGGGACATGCAGGGCAGCATACGCATGACGGCAGTGAGTGCAAACTTGCAGTCATTGCCGAAATGCACTCACTGCTGATAGCTTGGCTCGGTATGGAGGACGTGCTGATCTGCGGTGCCGGTGTCGCCGGCTCGACCCTCGCCTATTGGCTGGCGCGTAACGGCTTCGAGGTGACCGTCGTCGAGCGGGCCCAGGGGATGCGCTCCAGCGGCAACCCCGTCGACGTTCGCGGGCCGGCGATGCCGGTCGTCGAAGCGATGGGTGTCGTGAACCGCTTGCGGGACGTCGTCACCAGAACGAAAAGAGTCCGTCTGCTCGGCGGTGACGGTCGCCGGATCGCCACCGTCGGCCTGCCCGCGGCCAAAGGTGACGAGCTCGAGATCCCTCGATCCGATCTCGTCACCGTGCTGTACGAGGCGGCTCGCGGTGAGGCCGGGTTCTTGTTCGACGACACCATCGTCGGCCTGCGGCCGGACGAACACGGCGTCGACGTCACCTTCGACCGGGCGCCACCACGCCGCTTCGGCTTCGTGATCGGCGCGGACGGCCTGCACTCCGCCGTCCGGCGGCTCGGCTTCGGGCCCGAGCGTTCTTTCGTGCGGCCCACCGGGATCCACGTCGCCACGACCTCGTTCGGAGAGCCCGCCGACCATCCCGAAGACGTACTCCTCTACAACACGCCGGGCAGGCTGGTCGCCCTTCACCCGTCGCGGGACGAGGGTGGGGTCGCCTTCATCTTCCGTGCCCGGATCGACGGTGTGGATTACCGTGACATGGCTCAGCACAAGCGAATCGTCGCGACGGCATACCGGGGGATGGGCTGGCGGGTGCCCGCACTGCTCGAGCGCCTCCAGGATGCCGACGACGTCTTCTTCGACGCGGTCAGCGTGGTCGATCTCCCGTCATGGTCCCGCGGCCGGATCGCCTTGGTCGGCGACGCGGCCTCCTGTGTTTCCCTTCTCGGCGAAGGCTCCAGCCTCGCGATCGCCGGTGCGCACACCCTCGCCACCGCGCTCGCGGCGGCACCGGCCACCGGTTTCCGCCGGTACGAGGCCGAGCATCGCGCTCGGGTCATGCCCAAACAGCGCACCGTCAAGCTCACCGCGGCCCTGCTCGTGCCGAAGACCAAGGCGGGCTTGACGACCCGGAATCTCGTGGCCCGAGCGTGGCCTTGGAGTGTGTGAACCCGCGGTCCTGACGAGTGGGCCGCTAGCTCCGCTCGAAGACGAGGTCGAAATCCTTGCGCCAGGTGGATCCCTGATCCTCGGACGCCTCCCAGCGCCCGATGATCCGATCCGGCCCGACCTCGGCGACGAACCGTTGGAACATGTCGGGGTCTTCCCTGTTCAGGCTCCACCGCGACCCGTCGAAGGTCATGCTGAAGACCCGGCACACGCCTCGTTCATCGTGGTACAGAGCCGTGTAGGCGTCGCGGGTGTCGCTGCGGCCGAGCACCAAGACCATCTCGCTCGCGGCTTGCCCGTCGTCGTCGCCCATCGTCCAGCGAAAGACCACGAACGACTCTCCGAGCCACTCGACCGTCGCCGAACCCGGCACCTCCTGGTCGGCCGGTTCCAGGAACCAGGCGTCGCTCAGCGTCGTCCGCCACGATCCGACCAGGACGTCCAACCGCCGCATGGCTTCGTTGCGCATCGCCGCCTCCTCGCGTGGCCCAGGGATCCGCCAGCGTAGTACCGGTTCGCCTTTCCTTCGTCAGAGCGGCGCGGTCCGGTCGGCCAGCGGACCGCCGGTGCGCAGAAGTGTCTCCAGCGATCGAAGCGGCTCGGGAAGGATGCTGTACCAGCTCCAGGTGCCGCGTCGAGTCCGGTCGAGGATTCCCGCCGTGACCAGAACCCGGAGATGATGGCTCAGCGTCGGCTGCGGCATGTCGAACTCTTCGGCGAGATCGCAGAAGCAGGCCTCGCCGCCGGGCGAATACCGGACCAGCGACAGCAGCCGGATCCGGATCGGATCCGCGAGGGCCTTGAACAACTTCGCCGCTCGCTCGGCCTCGTTCAGGTCGACGGCCGCCGCGGGCTCGGCCATCAGCAGCGTGATGGGCATCGGCTTCCGGCCGCGCCCGTTCTCCGTCGCCACGTGCCCTCCTCGGTCCGAGTGACCTTCGACGGCGATCGTACCCGCTGGATTGACAAACATCGATGCAAGCCTTTGAATTTGGATTCATAGACTTCGATCCAGCGACCGCCGTCGCGCCGAGAGGACTCCGCCGATGACCCGCACACCCGAGGTGTTGTTCGTCTGTGTGCACAACGCCGGTCGTTCGCAGATGGCCGCGGCGTTGTTGCGGCACTACTCGCTCGGCCGTGTCGCCGTCCGGTCCGCGGGTTCGGAGCCCGCCGACATGGTGAACCCGGCCGCGGCCGCGGCGCTCGCGGAGTGGGGATTGGACATCACCGCCGAGGTGCCGAGCAAGCTGTCCACAGTGGACGTGGAGGCGTCCGACGTGGTGATCACCATGGGCTGCGGTGACACCTGTCCAGTGTTCCCCGGCAAGCGGTACCTGGACTGGCCGCTGGAAGACCCGGCCGGGCAGGGGGTGGACGCCGTCCGTCCGATCCGGGACGAGATCGACCGTCGCGTCCGCGGCCTGGTCGCCGAAATCCTCGACGCCTGAACGACTTCCCGGAGCCAGGAGACCCAGCGTGACGCAGACCCGCACCTCGGCCGACGCCGACGTCCTGCATGAACTGTCCTTTCTGGACCGATTCCTCCCCGTCTGGATCATCGTCGCGATGGGCGCGGGGCTGCTGCTGGGCAGCGTCGTCCCCGGCCTGCAGGGCGTGCTGGACGCGGTGAAGATCGGACAGGTCTCGCTGCCGATCGCGCTCGGGCTGTTGCTGATGATGTACCCGGTGCTGGCGAAGGTCCGCTACGACCGGCTCGGCGCGGTGACCAAGGACCGGCGCACGATGGTGCTTTCCTTGGTGCTCAACTGGATTCTCGGCCCGGCGCTGATGTTCGCGCTCGCTTGGCTGATGCTGCCGGACCTTCCCGAATACCGGACCGGGCTGATCATCGTCGGTCTCGCCCGGTGCATCGCGATGGTGATCATCTGGAACGACCTCGCCCGCGGTGATCGCGAGGCCGCGGCGGTGCTGGTCGCGCTGAACTCGGTGTTCCAGGTGATCATGTTCGGCGTGCTCGGCTGGTTCTACCTCGACCTGCTGCCCGGATGGCTCGGTCTCGACACCGCGAGCATCGACTTCTCACCGTGGGAGATCGCGTTCAGCGTCGTCATCTTCCTCGGGATCCCGCTCGCCGCCGGTTATCTGTCCCGCCGCGTCGGGGAGCGGAGCAAGGGCCGTGACTGGTACGAGGGCACGTTCCTGCCGAAGATCGGCCCGGTCGCGCTCTACGGCCTGCTGTTCACCATCATGATCCTGTTCGCTTTGCAAGGCGACAACATCACCTCCCGGCCGCTCGACGTCGCCCGGATCGCCTTGCCGCTGCTGGCGTATTTCGCGGTCATGTGGATCGGCGGCTACCTGCTCGGCAAGGCGTCCGGGCTGTCGTACGAGCGCACCACGACGCTGGCGTTCACGGCCGCGGGCAACAACTTCGAACTCGCGATCGCCGTCGCCATCGGCGTTTTCGGCGTGACCTCGGGCCAGGCGCTCGCCGGGGTGGTCGGCCCGCTGATCGAGGTCCCGGTACTGGTGGCCCTGGTGTACGTGAGTCTCCGGCTGCGGAAGAGCTGGACCGCGAAAACGCCGTCGGAGTGACCGGGGCCCGCGACCGGCACCGACTTCGGGTCAGCGCGCCGCGGCCGAGGGTGCGGACAGCGTCAGGACCTCTGGCTCCGGCGTAGCGCAGCACCCGACGGCCGCCGCGTCGTCCGGCTCGTCGAACAGCCCCGCGCCACCGCATACGCCGGTCTCGGCCATGCGCAGCTCGACTCGTGCCGCCGCTTCGTGGTCGCCGGCCAGTTCGGCGGCGATACTGCGGACCTGCTCGTAGCCGGTCATGGCGAGGAACGTCGGTGCCCGGCCGTAGCTCTTCATCCCGGCGAGGTAGAAGTCCTTCTCCGGATGGGCGAGTTCCTTCGTGCCGTGCGGATAGACGGTTCCGCAGGAATGCACGTTCGGATCGATCAGCGGCGCGAGCGCGACCGGCGCCTGCAAGGTCGGGTCCAGCTCCAGCCGGAGCTCCGACAACCAGGCCAGGTCGGGCCGGAATCCGGACAGCGTCACCACTTCGTCGACCTGCTCGATCCGTTGCCCGGCGGAGGAGACCAACTTGAGCCGCCCCGCGTCGTCGCGTTCGACCGCCTCCGTGCGGAACCCGGTCACCACGGTGATCAGCCCGGACTGCACCGCCGCCTGCGCCCGGAGGCCGAGCGCACCCCGCGCCGGGAGCTGGTCGGCGTCGCCACCGCCGAAGGTGTTCCCGACCGAACCGCGGCGCAGCACCCAGCTGATCCGCGTATCCGGCGCCTCATTCGCGAGGCCGGACAAGGCGACGAGCGCGGTCAGCGCCGAGTGTCCGCTTCCCGCGACCACCACGTGCCCGCCCGCGTACCGCGCCCGCACCGCCGGGTCGCCCAGATCCGGGACCCGGTAGCAGATCCGGTCTGCTGCGGCCCGCTCGCCGATGGCGGAAAGTCCTTCTCCGCCAAGGGGATTCGGCGTCGACCAGGTCCCGGACGCGTCGATCACGGCCCGCGCCGCGACGCGCTCCTCCGAACCGTCCACGGCGCGGACGTGCACGGTGAACGGCTCCTCGTCGCGGCCGCTGTCCACGACGCGGTCGCGGCCTCGCCGCGCGACACCGACCACCTCGGCATCGAACCGCACCCGCTCGGCGAGCGCGGACGCCAGGGGCCGCAGGTACCGCTCGGCCCAGTCCGAACCGGTCGGATACGTGTCGCCGTCGGGTCGCGCCCAGGCGGTGTCCGCCAGCAGCCGTCCGGCCGCCGGGGCGACGAGCTCGGACCACGGCGAGAACAGCCTCACGTGATTCCACTCGGCCACCCCCGCGCCCGCCCGTGGGCCGCGTTCCAGCACCAGCGGCTCGAAACCCCGCTCCGCCAACTCGGCGGCCGCCGCCAACCCCACCGGGCCCGCGCCGATCACCACGACAGGCAGCTCGTTCATCCCCAGCACCTTTCATCGATCCAGCTCGATTGAAGCGATGCGGGGACTGTATCGACCGGGATCGATTGACGCAACCATCGATTCTGGTCGATACTGTGCGGCATGACCATGGTTGCGCCCGTTCCCCACGGTGGACTCCTGCCCGAGCAGGAAGCCGCGACCTACGCCGGCTGGTTCGCCTGCCTGGCCGAGCCCATGCGGGTCAAGCTTCTGCACGCGGTCGCGACCTCGCCTCGCGGCCTGACCGTCGGCGCGCTCACGGAGATCCTCGGAACCAGCCAGTCGACGTGCTCCCATCATGTGCGCAAGCTGGCCGAGGTCGGCTTCCTGCACCTGCGCAAAGAGGGCACGGCCACGGTCGTGACGATCAACCAGGCCTGCTGCAGTGGACTACCGCACGCGGCCGACGCCGTGATGGGGCTGCTCGCCCCGCGTCCGTGCTGTCCGGAGAACCTGCCGGAAGACGTCGTCGTCCGTGCGCTCGGCGACGACGATGGGGAATCGGTCCGCCGCATCCAAAGCGAAGGAATCGCCACGTTCGAAACGAACTGGCTGACCGGCCACCGGTGGGTCGCGGAAGTCGATGGCGAGGTTGTCGGCTGGGCGGGCGCCGTTCCGGTTTCGGAGCGCGAGTGCTACCGGGGAGTCGCCGAGACGTCGGTCCATGTCGCGGAAGGCCATCGCGGCCGTGGCGTCGGTAAGGCCTTGATGTACAAGCTGGTCACCGAAGCCGACGCGGCCGGGATCTGGACCTTGCAGACCTCGATCTTCACCGACGACCGCGCCTCCATCGCGTTGCACCAGAGCGCCGGCTACCGCACCGTCGGCATCCGCGAACGCATCGCCCGACGCGACGGCGTCTGGCAGGACGCCGTTTTCCTGGAACGCCGCAGCCCGGTCGTTTAGGCGGTTTCCTGTGAGCCTGCGCCTGCTTCGAGTGTCCACAAAGGACGCTTGCTGGCGGTCTGAGTTCCGTTCGATGGTCATCTGTACGATTTTCGAGTGGCGTCGTGAGTGGTATGGACGGTTCTGATCCGAAACGCCACTCACGAGAGGTGCCCCGGCAGGCCGCCGCCGCTGGGGCTGGTGGTGTTGCTGGGGCCGCGGTGCCGATCACGTAGTCCGTGAAGGCCTCCTTTCCTACCTTGAGGGTAGGGAAGGAGGCCTTCACGGGACCGGGCTTGGCATCGGCCGCGGTCGGCCGCGACCCCTCCCGTGCCACTCGAACCGGGCTACCGCGGCTGGCACAATATATCGCTTCACGATATATTGTGCCCATGGCTGGTCGAACGATGACGGAACAGGCGTTCTTCGTCCTCACCGCGCTGGTGGACACACCGCGTCATGGGTACGGCATCGTCGGCGAGGTGAGCGTCCTTTCGGACGGCCGCGTGCGGTTGAAGGTGGGCACGCTGTACGGCGTGCTGGATCGGCTGGTCGCGGACGGCTTGGTCGAGCCGGATCGCGAGGAGGTCGCCAACGGGCGGCTCCGCCGGTACTACCGGCTGACCGAGGACGGGCGCACGGCGCTCGCGGCCGAGGTCCAACGGCAGGCCTCGAACGCCCGTGCCGCCTCGGAACGGCTGCGCGCATGGCGGCCGGCGGATGCCGGGGGCCTGGCGTGAACCGCCTGGAGGACCGATACCGGCGCGTGCTGCGGCTGCTTCCCCGCTCCTATCGGCAGGCGTGGGAGGAGGACATGGTCGCCACCTTCCTGCTCAGCGAGCAGCCGGAAGACGCCGAAGACGCGGAGTTCGCCGCCGATTACGGCCGGCCGAGCCTGCCGGAAGTGGCGAGCGTCGTCGCCCTGGCGGTGCGGCTCCGGCTGGGAGGCGACGGCGCGCCGCCCCGCTACCTCGCCTGGGGTGAGACGGTACGGCGGTTGGCGCTGGTGGGGTTGCTCGTGCAGGCGGTGGCGGCGCTGGCCGGTATCGGGGCGTGGCTGTGGTCTCCCTGGTTGACGAACCTGGTCGCCGCTGATCAGGCGGTCGACGTGGGGGCGCTGCTCGGCTTGGTCTGGGTGGCGGCCTATCTGTCCCTGGTGACCGGCCGGTGGCGTGCGGCGCGGTTGCTCGCGGCGCTGGCGCTCGCCCAAGCCGTGGTCTTCTTCGGCGTGGATCTCGTGACTGTCGAGGGCGCGTACGGGCTGTCCCGGACCACCGGACTCCTGCTGGACGCGGTGCCGGTGCTGGCATTGGCCGCGTTCCACCGGCAGGCCCCGCCGGTGAAAGCGCGGCCGTGGCTCATCGCGCTGCCCGCCGGCGTCGCCCTCCTGACGGTCTCGCTGCTGCTCACCTATGTCACTGTTCCGGCACTCGTGGACTGGCCGGGCGTGGTCTGTGTCGCGGTTTTCGCCGCCGCCGTCACGTACTTGAGCGTGCCTCGCCTGGGCTGGCGGAAGGCCACCGTGTCCTGGTCGACGGCGCTGGCCCTGCTCGCGCTCGCCGCCCTCGGGCAGCGCGTCGTCACGCTGCTGGACTACCTCCGGTTCGCCGCTCGCACCGCGGAACTGGACATCATGATCGCGATCGCCGTCGGACAGGCCACGGCGGTACTGGCGATAGCGGCACCGCTCACCGTGCTCGCCGTCAAGGCGGCGCGCACCCTGCCGACCGTCCGCACGAGCGCGTGACCACCCTTTCCGGCGCAGGCGTCACCGATGGTCGATGAGTGGCAGCGCGGCGAAGGTGTGGTCGTGCCAGATCAGCCGGGAGGTTTCTTCCGGATACGTGGTGACGGCCGGTCGGGCGTCGAAGAGCTGTGTGAGCCGTCGTCCGGTGTCGTACGGGGGCCAGCCGGGGTCACCGTGGGTGGCGAACGCCGTCCAGGCCGCGCGCATCCAGGCGGACAACGCCGTCGCCTCGGCTGAGGGGCTCTCGCCGATCAACATGGCGGGCAGTCCGCTGTCGAGGTTGCCGAACACGAGCGGCACGTCGAGGCCATGGCAGGCACCGAAAGCACCGCCCATCCCCGGCGCGGGCCAGGTCAGCTCGTAGAGGTGGGCGCGGCCGCCCGCCGTGGCCTGCGCCTGGGCGAGCCGGACCGTCGGCATCCGGAACAGCCAGTCGGAGTTGACCAGTTCGTACAGCTCATCCGGCCCGGCTTCCGGGAAACCGTCGCGGTACCGTCGTGCTCCGTCCGGGCCGGGAGCGAAGACCTCCAACGCGGTCGCCGCCTGCTCAGGTGTCACGTGGCCGAGTGTGCCGTCGAGTGCGGTGAACAGCCGCTGCTCGTCGCGGGTGTGGCCGACGAGCAGCTCGATGTCCTGGCCTGCTCCCTCGGCCAAGGCCTGCCACGGGGTGCTGGGCAGGACATGCCCGTCGACGACGGGCGCGAACGGGATCGTCCGGTGCGCGGCCTGGCCCCAGGCCGGTATCCAGTTGCCGATCTTGGCGGTGACGGCGTCGCCGGCGGTGGCCAGCGAGGCCGGGTCCACTGTGGACAGATCGGCCACGGTGGGACGCAGCCCGAGCCCGGCGGCACAGGCCGCGGCGATGTCGGCGGCGAGCGCCGTCGTGAAGAACGTTCCCGGCACGCTCTGCGCGATGGCCCGGTGGAAGAGCCCGGCCGCGCGCGGCATCGCCGGCAGTGCGGCGACCGATCCACCGCCCGCAGACTGGCCGAAGACCGTCACGCGCCGAGGATCGCCGCCGAAGGCCCGGATGTTGTCGCGCACCCACTCCAACGCGGCGACCTGGTCGAGCAGGCCGCGGTTGGCGGGCGCACCGTCGATCTGGGCGAAGCCCTCGATGCCCACCCGGTAGTTGAACGTCACCACCACGACGCCACCGTCCTGAGCGAGCCGCCGGCCATCGTATTCGGGGAGGCCGGAAGTGCCGATCGCGTAGGCGCCGCCCTGGATCCACACCATGACCGGAAGTCCCGCGTCCGGGCCGGGATCGGGTGTCCAGACGTTGATCGTCAGCCAGTCGTCACCCGGCGCGTCCCGCGACAGCGCCTCCATGCCGAACGCACCGGCCTGCGGGGGTGGCGGGCCGTACGAGACGGCCTCCCGAACCCCGTCCCAGTGTCGTGCCGACCGCGGTGCGGCGAACCGCAGCGCGCCGACCGGCGGCGAGGCGAACGGGATGCCGCGGAAGACCGCGGTGCCCTGCTCCGTGTTGCCGCGTAATTTTCCGGCAGGCGAGCGGATTTCGGGCCGGGACGCGTCGACGGTCATCACGGCTTCCTTTCTCGGTGCGGTGCCGCGCATCATCCTCGTCGCGGCAGGCCTCGAGCCAGCTATTTAGAAGTAAGTCAAACGTGGCGTCGGTCCGTTTGAGACAAAAGACTCTATCGGTGCCCTTTCACCGCAGGCAGTCTGGAAAACAGACGACGAGAGGCGCCGACGTCATGTCCGATGTCACCGTGAGTCCAGGATTTGCTCCACTCAGCTGGATCGAACGGCTCGTCGCCGGAACCGTCGGGCTCGCTCTGCTCGGCGTCGCGCTCTTGATCGCCGTCTCGCCGCCTCAAAAGCAGGTCGCCCTCGGACAATGCGCGAGAGCCGACGTCGGGTGCGTCGTGACGGTGGACAACGATCTCGCGCCGTTCGCCGGAATCCTTGCCGGAGTCGGCGCGGTCGCGTCTCTCATCGCGCTCCTGGGTGTCCGCTTCACCCGGCTGAAGATCGCCGGAGCCGAACTCGGCTATGAGGAGAACACCGCCGGCCTGCCACAGGCGCCACCCGCCGGAGACGAAGTCGACGTACCCGCCGACGAGCCCGTGGAGCAGGAACACGAGGAAGCCGATCCCGTCGAGATCGAGGTGCAGGAGGGGCTGGGCGGGCGTGCGCCATCCGTGCCGATCTCCGTCACCCGGCTGGCCAGTCCGATCGCCGAAGTCGACTCCTCGTTCCTCCGTGCCTACCAGTCGGCACGGAAGGCGGGACAGCGTTCCCACTTCTTGACGCATATCCTCGGCCCTGCCAAACAGCCGGGGCAGAAATACTCTGTCGCCATCCGGGTGACCGGGCATAAAGTGTCCGCGTTCGAAGTGAAGTCGGCGTCGTTCTACCTCGGGCGGTCCTGGGGCGACAGGGTATTCGAAGGTAAACGGGGAAGCGATGGCAGATTCGGCATCGTGACCGAAGCCTATGGTCCGTTTCTCGTCCTGTGCGAGATCGAATTCGTCGACGGCAGCAGGATCCTTCTGGATCACTATTGCGACTTCGACATGGGCAGCCTGCTGCCGGCGTGAGCGCTCAGGCGTCCTGGACGTCCTTCCACTTGGTGCAGTAGCCGTCCTCCTTGTGGCATACCTTGATCTGGACGTGGGTGCCTTCGGGGAGAGAGAAGTTGGTGTGGCCGCAAGGGTCGGGGTAGCCGTTGTTGTCGGTCGCCTTCGCCACCACCTTTCCGTTCGCCTTCGCGTACGCCACGATCGTGTCGCCGTCCAACGCCCAGTCACAGGCGTAGAGGTGCTCGCCGTGCGGTTTGAAGATGGCCTGCCCGTCCCGGTTGTTCGTCCACACCTCGTTGAGCGTCTCGTAGGGCGCCGTGGCGGACGCGGTCGCCGGGGCGAGCAGGGCCGATCCGAGTGCCGCGACGGCGACCGCTCCCCGAAGCAGAATCTTGCCGGTCATGAAGTCCTCCTCGATATTCGATTCCGTGCTCATCCGTTGAGCACAGTCGGAGAATGACTTCCGCCGTTCGGTGGGACAACACGTTTGCGCTGACGCGAAAACCTCCTCGCCTGCCGTGTTCATGTCCTGGCTACCCGCCGGTGCCGTTACTTGCCGGTAACTCGTCACACGGTCACTCCATAGTGGGTCGTCCGAATCGTTCCAGGGAAGGAAATCTTCGATGGCTCTACGCTCCAGGGCGCGTGTCGCCGCCGGCGGCCTCGTGCTGGTCACGGTGTTCGCCACGGTGTCACCGCATTCGGCCGTGGCGGCCGATGATCTGCCCGGCGTGAAGCCGACGACCGAAACCCCTGCCGTGTACGACGACGAGGCAGGCGGTAACGCGGACGCCGACGACCCGGCGATCTGGCGGAATCCGGCGGCTCCCGATCGGAGCCTCGTCGTCGCCACGGTCAAGGAGGGCGGCCTGCGGGTCTACGATCTCGACGGCCGCGAAGTGCAGTCGATACCGGCGCCGAAAGCGCCCGGCCCGGACGACGCGCCCGGCCGGTTCAACAACGTCGACCTCGTGCACGGTATGAAGGTCGGATCCGGGGCGAGCGATCTGGCCGTCGCCAGCGACCGCGGCCGTGACCGGCTGCGGATCTACCGTATCGACGGTGGCAAGTCCGGTGCCCCGCTCACCGACGTCACGGATCCTTCGGCGCCGGCGATCTTCTCCTCGTCGCAGGAGGAGGTCAACGACCAGCGGACGGCTTACGGCCTCGCCACGTGGACCGACCCGTCGAGCGGCCGTTCGTACGCAGTGGTCAGTCAGCGGGAACGCACGGCGCTCAGCCTGCTGGAGCTGACCGCGGGTGCCGGAGGAACCGTCTCCTACCGCAAGGTGCGCACCCTCGCGCTGCCGTCCGAGTTCAGGCTGCCGAACGGCAAGTCGTGGACTCCGTGCGCCGAGCCGGGGGAACTGCCGCAGGTCGAGGGCATGGTCGTCGATCCCGCGAACGGCACCCTCTACGCCGGGCAGGAGGATGTCGGTATCTGGCGGGTGGACGCCGACCTCGAAGGCACTCCGAAGCTCATCGAGAAGGTCCGCGAGTACGGCGTTCCCGGAACCTATGACGAGGCGACCGAAGAGTGCGTCTCCGGTCCTGACCCGGGCTACGGTGGCAAGCACCTGAAGGCCGACGTCGAGGGGCTCACCCTGCTCAACCAGAAGGACGGCGACGGCTACCTGCTCGCCTCGAGCCAGGGGGACAACACCTTCGCCGCCTACGACCGTGAAATCGGCGACGACAACGAGTACGAAGGCGGCTTCCGGGTGACCGCCGCGTCCGCGACCCTCGACGGTACCGAGGAAAGCGACGGTGCCGCCGTCCTCAACGAGCCACTGGGAAGCAAGTACCCGAACGGCCTGCTCGTCGTCCAGGACGGCGACGACAAGCCGGGTGAAGAGGGTCGCGACGCCACGAACTTCAAGTTCGTCGACCTCAAGCGCGTACTCGACGCCCTGGACGACTGACACGGTGAGCTCCCTGGACACCGCCCGCGTACTCGCCTTCACGGCCCTGTCGATGATCCCCGCTCTCGCGTTCCTCGTCCTCGCCGAACGGTGCATCGTCGGTGGATTGACCGGATCCGTGAAGGGCTGACCGACGAGGGTCGACCGTGCCATGAGTGTCCACAGGGGACACTTTTTGAACTACAAGTGTCCGGTTTGGTTAGTCTGCACGGTTTCGCGAGGGGGGTCGTGAGTGGCAATCAGGGTTCTATTTTTGAGCCGAAGGTCAAACGTGGCGTGTTCTCGGGCGGGCCGATGGTGGGATGAAGGCTCCCTTCGCCGCGTCTAACCTGGATCCACCGGTGGGTTTTGTTGGTGATCTTGGTGGGGTTTGTTGATCTTGTTGGTGGGCGTGGGCGTGCTGGGGTGTGCTGG
>NZ_JBIWKX010000062.1:0-44702 GCF_044765885.1 Amycolatopsis sp. NPDC102389 | reverse complement strand
CACCACACAAGCCCTGGTCACCACGCCGACAGGCCGGTCAGTGTCCGTGAGGTCCTGAAACATCAACTGTCCGACATGTCCTGAACTCAGACAGACGGTTCTGACCGCCCTTGCCACTCACGAGAACCGGCTAATGTGGACCTCGTGACCTTTCGCGCTGTGTTGTTCGACTTCTCCGGCACGGTCTTCCGGCTCGAACAGGACGAGACCTGGCTCGCCGACCTCACCGACCACGAGGGCGAGAGCCTGGACATCGAGGCCCAGACCGAGCTGATGCGCCGGATGACCGCGCCGGTCGGCCAGGTCGTCGATCTCGACGAGGAGCACCTGTACGCCTGGAACCACCGCGACCGCGATCCGGTGCTGCACCGGAAGGTGTACCTCGAGGTCCTCAAGCAGTCCGGGGTCCCGCACGCCGACCAGGCCGTCGCGCTCTACACCCGGCTGATCGATCCCACCCAGTGGACGCCGTACCCGGACACCGAAGCCGTCCTCAAGGGAGTCTCCGGCAAGGGCGTGAAGCTCGGGGTGCTGAGCAACATCGCCTTCGACATCCGGCCTGCCTTCGGGCGCCGGGGCTGGGACGCCTACGTCGACGAGTTCATCCTGTCGTTCGAGGTCGGAGCGGTGAAGCCGGAGCCGGAGATCTTCCGCGCGGCCGTCGAGCGGCTCGGCGTCGACCCGGCGGAGACGCTCATGGTCGGCGACAGCGAGGAGGCCGACGGCGCCGCACGCGACATCGGTTGCGCGTTCGCGCTGGTAGAGCCGCTGCCGACGACGGAGCGGCCGGACGCCCTGCTGAGCGCCCTGCGCGCCCATAACGTGCTGTAATACGGTCACTGCGACACCGCTCACGCCGACCCCGTACCCTTTTAGGGTGGCACTACACCTCTATGACACGGCGACCCGGAGCGTGCGGGAATTCCATCCCGCCCGTAGCGGAACGGCGTCCATGTACGTGTGTGGTGCCACCGTGCAGGGCGTACCCCATATCGGCCACGTCCGCGGCGCGCTGAACTACGACGTCCTGCGCCGCTGGCTCGTCCACAGTGGACTCGACGTGCTGATGGTCCGCAACGTCACCGACATCGACGACAAGATCCTCACCAAGGCCGCCGCGGCGGATCGTCCCTGGTGGGAGTGGGCGGCCACACACGAGCGCGCCTTCGAGTCGGCGTACGAGGCGCTGGGCTGCTTGCCCCCTTCGATCGCCCCTCGGGCGACCGGGCACGTCACGCAGATGGTCGAGCTGATGCAGCGGCTGATCGACGGCGGGCACGCCTACGCCTCGGACGGCGACGTGTACTTCTCGGTCAAGGCGTTCGACGGCTACGGCGACCTCTCCGGGCAGAAGCTCGACGAGGTCCAGCAGGGCGAGAGCCTCGGCGAGGGCAAGCGCGACCCGCGCGACTTCACGCTGTGGAAGAGCGCGAAGCCGGGCGAGCCGTCGTGGCCGACGCCGTGGGGTGCCGGCCGTCCCGGCTGGCACCTCGAATGCTCGGCGATGGCGACCGCGTACCTCGGCGCCGAGTTCGACATCCACGGCGGCGGCGTCGACCTGGTGTTCCCGCACCACGAGAACGAGCGCGCCCAGTCGAACGCGGCGGGTGACCCGTTCGCGCGGTTCTGGCTGCACAACGCCTGGGTGACCATGTCCGGCGAGAAGATGTCGAAGTCGCTGGGCAACACGGTCTCGATCCCGGAGATGCTGCGGAACTACCGAGCCCCCGAACTGCGGTACTACCTGGTCCAGCCGCACTACCGGTCGACGATCGAGTACTCCGACGGAGCGCTCGCCGAAGCCGCGCAGGGTTACCGGCGGATCGAGCAGTTCCTCCGCCGGACCGCGGGCAGCGCCGGCGCCGTGCATCTCGGCGAGATCCCGGCCGGATTCGCCGCCGCTCTCGACGACGACCTGGCCACCCCGCAGGCGTTCGCCGTGCTGCACAACACGGTCCGCGACGGTAACGCGGCCCTCGACGCGACCGACAATTCCAAGGCACTCGAAATCGCCGCCTCCGTGCGCGCGATGACCGACGTGCTCGGCCTCGACCCGCTCTCCGCGCGCTGGTCCGAGGCGGGCGGCAATGAGACGCCCACCCGGCAGGCGCTGTCCGATCTCGTGGAAGGGCTGCTGACCGAACGGCAGCAGGCCCGCGCCGACAAGGACTTCGCCCGTGCGGACGCCGCGCGTGACCGCCTCCAGCAGGCGGGCATCGTGGTGGAGGACACGCCGAACGGTCCACAGTGGACCGTCAAGGACGTCTGACCCTTACTCGGTTTCTAGCTCAAGGATTCTCACTGATGGCAGGCAACTCCCGGCGCCAGGGCGCTATTCGCAAGCCCGGCACGAAGAAGGGTCAGGTCGTCGGCTCCGGCGGCCAGCGCCGGAAGGGCCTCGAAGGCAAGGGCCCGACGCCCAAGGCCGAGGACCGGCCCGGCCACAAGGCGTACCGGATGGCCAACGCGCGTGACCGCAAGGACCAGGCGCGGCAGAAGAAGGCCGACAAGCCGGAACTGATCGCCGGGCGCAACCCGGTGGTCGAGGCGCTGCGCGCCGACGTGCCCGCGACCGCGCTGTACGTGGCGATCAACATCGAGATCGACGACCGCGTCAACGAGGCCGTCCGGCTCGCCGGCGACAAGGGCATCTCGATCCTGGAGATCCCGCGCGAGGAGCTGGACCGCAAGACCAACCGG
Organism: Amycolatopsis sp. NPDC102389; assembly: GCF_044765885.1. Classification (NCBI taxonomy): domain Bacteria; kingdom Bacillati; phylum Actinomycetota; class Actinomycetes; order Pseudonocardiales; family Pseudonocardiaceae; genus Amycolatopsis; species Amycolatopsis sp. NPDC102389. The sequence goes on along the minus strand of NZ_JBIWKX010000062.1, from coordinate 42,002 downwards.
GCCATGCACCAGGGCCTCGGCCTGCAGGTCCCGCCGTTCCAGTACGCCGACCCGCGCGACCTGATGGCCGTGGCGAAGGACTCGGGGCAGACCCCGCTGTTCGTCGCGCTCGACGGCGTCACCGACCCGCGCAACCTCGGCGCGGTGATCCGCTCGGCCGCCGCGTTCGGCGCGCAGGGTGTCCTCCTGCCGGAGCGGCGCAGCGCGGGCATGACCGCGGTCGCGTGGCGGACCTCCGCCGGCACCGCGGCCAAGCTGCCGATCGCCGTCGCGACCAACCTCACCCGCCAGCTGAAGGCGTGGAAGGACGACGGCCTGATGGTCGTCGGCCTCGACGCGGACGGCTCGGTCGACATCGACGAACTGGACCTCGCGGCGGACCCGCTGGTCATCGTGCTCGGCTCCGAGGGCCGCGGCCTGTCCCGGCTGGTGCGCGAGACCTGCGACGCGACCGTGTCGATCCCGATGGCGGCCGGCGTCGAATCGCTCAACGCCTCCGTCGCGGCCGGGGTACTGCTGGCCGAGGTGGCGCGCCGCCGCCGTCTCGCGGGACGTGTCTGACCCCGCACTTCGTCACACGTGCGGGGCCCGCAGGCTAAGGTCACCAGCGGATAACGCGTAACCGCCCTGGGGGACCCCGCACCGATGTCGTTCATTTCACCGCTGTTCCTGTGGTACTTCATGCCGGCGGTCCTGCTCGCCGTGCTGGTGTGCCCGCGCGGCTGGCGGAACGGCATCGTCGCGGTCGGCAGCCTGATCTTCTACGCCACCGGCGCCGGGCCGTACACGCTGGTGCTGCTCGGCTGCATGGTGGTCAACTTCCTGGCCGGCCCGGCGCTTGAGCCGAACGCGTGGGACCTGCAGAACAAACGGCGCAAACGGCTGCTGCTCGGGGTCATCGGCCTCAACGTCGGCATGCTGCTGATCTGGAAGTACGCGGGGTTCGCGACCCAGCAGATCGCGGCCGTGACGCACTGGTTCGGCGGCGGCTTCCCGGTGGCCGACCTGGTCATCCCGATCGGCATCTCGTTCTACACGTTCCACCACATCTCCTACGTGGTGGACATCTACCGCGGTGAACGCCGCGCGCTGCGCGATCCGGTGTCGTTCGCCGCGTACATCGCGATGTTCCCGCAGCTCGTGGCCGGGCCGATCGTGCGGTACCGCGAGATCGCCGACCAGCTGCCGCAGCGGCGCTCGCACCGCCTCGACGACATCGCCGCCGGTTTCCCGCGGTTCGCGCTCGGGCTGTGCAAGAAGACGATCATCGCGGACTCGCTCAGCCCGATGGTCGACGCCTGTTTCAACACACCACCGGACCAGATGACCTTCGCGATCGCCTGGCTCGGCGCGATCGGGTACACGCTTCAGCTGTTCTTCGACTTCTCCGGATACTCCGACATGGCGATCGGGCTCGGCCGCATGCTCGGCTTCCGGCTGCCGGAGAACTTCGCGAGACCGTACTCGTCGGTGACCATCACCGAGTTCTGGCGGCGCTGGCACATGTCGCTGTCGCGCTGGTTCCGCGACTACGTCTACATCCCGCTGGGCGGCAACCGCACCGGCGCCGGGCACACGTACCGGAACCTGTGCATCGTGTTCGTGCTGACCGGGTTCTGGCACGGCGCGCAGTGGACGTTCCTGATCTGGGGCATCTACCACGGCGCGCTGCTGATCGTGGAACGCGCTTTCGGCTACGACGTCACCCCGAAGACCCAGGCCGCCCGCATCGGCCGCCGCGCGCTGACGCTCGTGCTCGTCGTGTTCGGCTGGGTGTTCTTCCGCGCCAAGGACCTGCCGCACGCGCTCGGCATGATCGGGCACATGGTGCTGCCGGACTTCACCGGCCTCACCGACGTCGTCGAGAGCGCGGTGACCAACCAGCGGCTGCTCATCCTGCTGTGCGCGCTGGCGATCGTGTTCCTGCCCGCGCATCCGGTGACCGGGCCGCTGCTGGAATCCTCGCGGAGCCGCCCGGCGACGGCGCTGCGGATCGGCGTGATGACCGTCGGGCTGGTGTACGCGGCCATCCTGATCGCGACCGGCACGTTCAGCCCGTTCCTCTATTACCAGTTCTGAGGGAGCCGAGAATGACCGAACTGTCCAGCCAGCCCGGCGTGATCCCCTACGTGGACAACCACGACGGCCAGCGCCGCCTGCTCACCGTCGAACTGCGCCCGTTCCCCTCCAGTTCCGTGCCGTACGCCCCGTTCGTCAGCATCGACGGCAGGCAATTCGTGGTCTCCTGGGGTGCGGTCACGTTCGAGATCCCCGCCGACCGGAACGTCCACGTCAGCGCGCATCTGCACACCAATTACGGGTCACAGGCCGCCGCGACGCCGTTCGCCTCGATCGTGCTGGCACCCCATCCGGAGCCGGTCCGCCTGACCGCCCAGTTCACCGGATCCGGCGGTTCGATGTTCCCGGTCGGCTAGTTTGGGCCGATGACCGACGGCTGGAAGCGGGACCGCATCGGTTCGGCGCTGCGCGGGGAGAATCCGACCGTGCTGCGGCGGCTGGACGCGAGCTTCGCGGTGGTCGGCGATACGCAGTTCCTCCCCGGCTACTGCGTCCTGCTGACCGATTCCCCCGGCGTCGGCAGATTGACCGATCTGCCGCGGCCGCGGCGGCTGGAGTTCCTGGCGGACATGGACTTACTCGGCGAAGCGGTCGAAAACGTCTGCGCGCGAAGGGATCCTGGTTTCCGCCGGGTGAATCTGGAGATCCTCGGTAATACGGATCCGTTCCTGCACGCGCATGTCTGGCCGCGATACGACTGGGAACCGGCCGACGTGGTCGGTCGGCCGGTCTGGCGGTATTCGGCGGAGAACTGGGCCGCGTCGCTCGGGCCTCAGCACGACTCGCTGCGTTCCGAACTGACCGACGAGATCGACAGGCTGCGCGCCGCGTCGAAGACCAGCTGAGCGAACTCGTTGCCTCGCACCATCGGCAGATAATGCCCAGCCTTCGGAACGTTGATCAGCCTGCCGTCGGCGCAGGCGTCGAGAAAGCGGCGTTCATGACGCCTGAAGTGGTCATGTGAGCCGTTGATGAGCCACGTGGGACCCGGATAGGCCGCCAGCTCCGCGAGCACGTCGAAGTCCGCGAAGGTCTCGGCGACGTCCGGGATGACCTCGGTCGCGATGCCGCCGCCGATCACCGCTTCGGCGAGTTTCGGCGGCAAGGCGCTTCGGAACTGCCATCGGTTCAGCCGTTCACCCTGGTCCGGAAGCCGTGTGAGCAAGCGGTGCGCCACGCGAAACGGAGCCTCCAATGCCTTGCCGGGCAGGAAGGTCGAATCCGCGACGAGGAGGCCCGCCACCCGCTCCGGATACCGCGCGGCCGCGGCGATGGCGACGTAGCCACCGAGCGAATGCCCGACGACCAGCGCGGGTTCGTCGATGGCTTCGGCGACCGCGTCCGCCGCCGCGGCCAGGGTGAACCGCTCTCCCCTGCGGGTGCCGTGACCTGGGAGATCGACTGCTTTCGCGGGATGTCCGAGCAGTTCGAGTTGCTCGGCCCAAGCGGCACCGCTGAGCCGGATGCCGTGGACGAAGACGATCGGGGCCATGGACTACCTCCTGAATGCAACGCACCGTTGCGTTGCAAAGTACGCGCGATCGCCGTACGACGCAACGGTGCGTTGTACTCTCGGGCGGTGAGCACCCGGAACGGCCCGCGCAAGGCCGAGGCGATCTTCGCCGCCACCCTCGAACTCCTGGCGGAGCACGGCTACGACAAGCTCGCCATCGAAGCCGTCGCCGCCCGGTCAGGCGTCAACAAGACGACGCTGTACCGCTGGTGGCCGTCGAAGGACGCGCTACTGGCGGCGGCTTTGCGCGACTCGGGACTGTTCGCCCTCGACGTACCGGACACCGGCAGCCTGCGCGGCGATCTCCTCGCCGTGGCAACACATATCCTCCGATTGCTGACGTCGGAGCACACCGCGCCGGCCGTCGTCGCAACCCTGACCGCGGGGCCACGCCGCCCCGAACTCGGTGATGTGGCACGGAGTTTCTTCGCCGACCGCATGACACGCGAAGAGCCGATCTTCGAACGCGCCACCGCGAGAGGCGAACTGCGCGACGGCGTCGATCCGGTTCTGGTGATGGATCTGCTGGCGGGGGCGATCTGGTTCAGGCTGCTCCTGCGCGGCGACGAAGCCGATCCGAAATTCCTCGAAGAAGTCGTCGACACGGTACTGGGTGGTGTCGCGTGAAAATCACGCTGAAGATCGAATCCAAGCGGCTCGAAGATTATCTCGCCGCCGACGCGGTCGTCGATCACGATCATCCGCTGATCCGCGAAACGGCTGACAGACTGTCACCGACCGGCGGCACCGAAATCGACGTGGCGCGTTCGATGTTTCACTTCGTGCGCGACGAGATCGCCCATACGGTGGACGCCGCCGATTCGCGCGTCACCCTGATGGCGTCCGAAGTTCTGCGCGAGCGGGTCGGCCTCTGCTACGCGAAGGCCCATCTGCTGGCAGCTTTGCTTCGCAGCCAAGGTATCCCGGCCGGGTTCTGCTATCAGCGGATCGGCGTGCTGCACGGGCTCAACGCCGTGTATCTCACTGGTCCGGACCGGTGGATCCGACTGGACCCGAGAGGCAACAAGAATGGCGCGAACGCGCACTTTCCTTTCATACGAGCGAATTACCCGGAAGACGAGCGGCTCGCGTGGACCTTGGACCCGTCGAGGGGCGAGATCGACTTTCCCACGGTGTACACCACACCGTCTTCGGCCGTCGTCGAAACCTTGTCGTCGGCGAAGCCCGGCCCCGCGTGGTACGAAGGAATCCTTCCGCACGCTCCGTGAGTGGTTTTTCCGCGATCCGGCGAAACCTCCGATGCGAAACCGGCATCGCCGAGCGTCACATTCGTTGTTGGTACCTTTCCCCCGAATTTCTTATTTCGACATTGTCACGATGCGCGTAGAGTAACTCCCCGCACTCGAACAGATACGCACTGCGTTCGTCCGTTCGGGTGCCGATCAAGGAGGTGACACTCGTGCCCGCGGAAGCCGACCGGCTCCGCCGTACCCCATTGCAAGAGATCTTCTGGACCAGGACGAGTCTGCTGCTCACCGTACTGGTCGTCGTCGCGGGCCTCAGCCTGTGGATCTCCAGCATGATGGATCCCGGCGCCGGCAAGACCCTGCTCACTTCACTGGGCACCGGCACCCTGATCTCCGCGGTGGTCGGCTTCGGCCAGACCCTGATCACCGCCACCGCGTCACAGCGCGCGATGGTAACCCCGGTGATCGAGGAAAGCCGCCGCGCGTTGGAAGCGCTCAGTGCCGAATACCGTTCGCTCAACAAGGAATTCTTCCCCACCCACGTCTTCGAAGCGACCACCGATCCGGATCCGTTGTTCAACCGGGTCATGACCGAAGACCTCGACGTGGCAAGGCACTACTTCTTCCGCGGGTTCTCCGGCAGGCACGCGGCGGCCCGATTGCTGTTGTCCCGCACCGAAAGAGAGCTTCGCGTGGTCATCGCCGACCCTCGCGACGAGGGCGCGATCGGCGGCAGGGCACGCTATCTCCTGCGCAGCGAAGAAGCGGGCGTGGACTACGAGACGATCCGGTCGCGGCTCAACGACGAGATCAGCATCGGTCTGGTCGGGCTGTTCCTGGCGCGCAGCCGATGCTCGCTGGTGGACATCACCGTCGTCGCCGACCCGCCCTTGGACCGGCTCGAAGTCTTCGACGAGAGCGTTTGGGTGACCTTGTACAGCGACATCCGCGGCGCGACCACGTTATATCCGCGAACGCTGCGGTTCAGCGAAGGTTCCTTCCTGTACAACAAGGAACGCTCCGAGTTCCTGCGCGTGTCCCAGTCGCGGTCCGGACGGCACTTCCGCATCTCCACCACGACGACGCGGGCGGATTTCCTCGCCCTGTACGAAAAGATCACCGGCTCTCCCCTGTCCGAAGAGAACTTCCTCGAACTGGAAGGGAAATTCCATTCCTTCCGGAAGGAGTTCACCACACTCGCCGAGTTGAACCCCTGACCTCTCGGCGTCACAGAGCACTAGATTTGAGGAGCTGAAGTTGCTCACTCGCTTGTCCCCCCTCACCCAGTTCGCCGCGCTGCTCCGGACCACGGACCTGCCGCCGGCGCAGCACTGGCAGATCGTCGACGGGCTCTTCCGGGACTGGACGTCGAGACCAGAGTTGCGCGACGACCTCCGGCGGCATTTGGCTTCGCTGAGCCCGGACGAGGCGAGCGCGGTACTCGAGCGGTCCCGGGAGACCACCACCCATTTCGCCTGGTGCCTGCTCGATTGCCCGACCGATCCCTTTTCGATCTGGCTGCACGAGTACAAGGCACCCGAGGACTGGCGTGAGGGGTACGCCGATTCCGTGCACAATCACAGATATCACTTCTGCACCACGATCCTCCGTGGCAACTACGTCCACGAACGCTATTCGACCTTGCGCGACCAGCTTTCCGGATTGATCACATCGGTTCGGTTACGACGTAGCACGCTGTGTCAGACCGGGTCGGTAGGCGTCATGTACGCGGACGAGTTCCATCGGATTCCCGAGGCCACCGAAGGGACTATGACATTTTTGGTGAAATCACGCCCAGTGAGCGAGTTCAGCCTTTCCTTTGACCCGAAGACCGGAACAGGACATCGTCACGTTCCGGTAGAGGTCCGATTGGGGGATCTCGCCGCCCGCATCTAACTACACACCGACGTCGAAGGCGCTTACCATTACTCCACCCGTCTGTAAACGGGATCGGAGAGGTGTATGCGCGCGCGAAAGAGCACGATTCCTTCCCACACCATCGACGCCGTCGAGCAGCACGTCCGGCGATTATGCTGGCGTTATGCGGACAAACTGCAGTTCCACGGCTGGCACCACGTGAGTTTCGTCCGGGCCAAGGCCGCGGGGTTCGCCGACCACAACGGTGCGGATCGCACCGTCGTCGAGGTGGCGGCCTTGGTGCACGATGTGAACTACATCGTGCTCCGGAACTCCCCCGCGGCCGCCGGACGAGACCTCCGGATGGACATCCTGCGGGAATGCGGTGTCGAGGAGAACGTGGGCCGCTGGGTCGACGACATCATCGACGAGGCCGAAATGGCCACCAGAGGCCGCCACATCTCGCTCGAGGCTCAAGCGTTGAGCGACGCCGACACGCTGTTCAAGGCGCTGCCGGTGACGCCCGTCGTCCTCGCCCACCGCTATCTGCGGGAGAACGGGTTGAGCCTCCGAGAACTGGCGCACAAGATCGTCGGCGAACAACGCGACGTCCACGACAGTGGTTACTACTTCTACAACCCCAAAGCGGCGGAGAACTACTCGCGATGGGCGTTGGCGAATCTCCAGTTGTGGCAGTGCATCAAGGAAGCCGTCGACGATCCGACGGTCGTCGAGCTTCTCGACGCGGTGCACGCCGTGGACGCCACGGACTTCGAGGCCGAGCCCGCGGCATCCTAGGGCGTCAGCGAACGTGCCGGCGCCTCCGCCAGTACGCGAAGCAGACTGCCGCCAGCAGCGGTCCCCACAGCAGGAGCGGAGCGTAGGTGAGTTCGAAGAAGGCGAGTTGCCAGCCGTGCAGCGCCTTCGAGGGGTAGTCGGCCGGAAGTGGATCGCCTTGGATGGTGAGCCCGGACATCTCGGTGACATAGGCGGTGGTCCACAGAACGGTCAGCATCGTCGCGCCGAGGGCGGCGGGCACGATGGCGGCGAAGGGCCGCACTCGGCGGCCGCCCAGGAGCGGAATCCAGCGCGGGACAACTTCGCCCCATGCGGCGATCAGTCCGATGGCGGTGAAGGCCAGCAGTTCGGAGACGATGGACAAGCCGACGATGTACACCGGCCCCGGCAACCACGACGGGAGCTGGCCCGCACCGTGGGTGTTGTCGTCGCCGACGTGGAAGACGACGGTCATGATCCGCCACAGGCCGGAGGGCAGCACGACGAACGGGATGGCGTAGGCGGCGATCCGGGCCCACCGGGGCACTCCGGGCACCGGGGCGTGCGCGTTGTGCCAGGCGACGCGCAGCCGCCCTGGTGCGGTGGGGTGGTGGACAGTCATGCGTGCTCCTCGGACCGTCGGATGCCGATCACTTGATCGACATCGACGATCGCAGCCGCCCCTGCCCTGCGGCTTCCCCCGCCGGATTGAACCCGGTCCGCCTCGCGGGGGAAGGCGTGTTCTCCCTGTGACCTAGCGCTGTCCGTAGCCGCGAAGTTTCTCCACGACGTGCTCGATCTCGTCGGGCGGGAGCAGATTCGGCGTTCCGGCCGCCCGCGCCGTCAGCCAAACCTGGCAGACCCACTCGAGCTGTTGCGCCCTGCTGTACGCGGAGCCGAGGCTGTCGCCGAAAGTCGTGGTGCCGTGATTCGCCAGCAGGCAGCCTCGGCGGCCGTCCAGCGCCTCCAGCATGGCTTTGGCGAGCTCTTCGGTGCCGTACGTCGCGTAGGGCGCGACGCGGGCTGTCGGCCCGATCGCGGCGAGCATGTAGTGGATCGGCGGCACCTCGGTGACGAGAGTGGAGACCGCCGTGGCGTGCACGGAATGCGTGTGCACCACGGCGGAGACCGGTTCGCCGTCCGGATCCGCCGCCTGCCGGTACACCGTGAGGTGCATCGGGAGTTCGCTGGTCGGTTTGAGCGCTCCGTCGACGATATCGCCGTCCAGGCCGACCACCGGGATGTCTTCCGGCCGCAGCCCTGCGTAGTCGACCCCCGTCGGGGTCACCGCGACCAGCTCGCCCTGCCGCGCGGAGACGTTGCCGGAGGTGCCGACCACGAGTCCGTCGGCGGTCATCCGGCGGGCGTACTCGCAGACCGCCAAACGTTCTTTGGCCAGGATCACCGTCACAACCTCCAAAGTCCGCGGGCCGCGGCCAGTGAGGCCTGATAGTCGGCGTAGCCCTGCTCGTAGAACCCTACGTTCTCGGGCCGGACCTCGACGACGCGTGCGCTTTCCGCCCAGAGCTCCCGGTCGACCGGTTCGCCGAGCGCGTCCGCCGCGACGATCACCGCGCCTCGCGCGCCGACCCCGGGATCGCCGGGGATCACGATGGGGCGTCCGAGAACGTCGGCGAAGATCCGGGTCCACTCGATCGAGCGGACTCCGCCGCCGCAGGCGTACAACGTGCCGGTGAGCCCGGCCGCCTCGAAGCACTGCCTTGCCGCGTAAGCGATCGACTCGCACAGCGCCCGCACGATGTCGCCGCGCTCGCTCTCCAGGCTCAGCCCGGAGAACTGAGCCCTCGCCGAAGCGTCGACGAAGGGCGCCCGCTCACCGGACGCGGACAGGAACGGCAGCGCGCGGACACCGCCCGCGCCGGGCGTGCTCGCGTCGAGCAGCGAGCCGATCTCCTCGACCGCGATCCCGAACAGGCGACACATCCAGTCGATCCCCGCCGTGCCGACCATCGCCGGCATCGCCCGCAGGAACTCACCTTCTTCCGGTGTACAGAGGAACATCCCGGCGGGTTCGCCTTCCGGATCGAACTCCGCCGAGTCCGTCAGGACCTGGCAGGCGAGTGTGGTGCCGGCGGTGAGGATGCCGTCGCCCGGCCGCCGTACGCCGGCGCCGATGGCACTCGCGGGCAGGTCGAACGGCCCCGCGGTGACCGGCAGCCCGACCGGGAGACCGAGCAGCGCGGCTCCGCGTTCGTCCAAGCGGAACACGGTCTTCGGCGCCGCCGGCTCCACGAGCAGGCTCCGGCGGTGGGAGAGACCGACGGCCGCGATGGCGTCTTCGTCGTAGCGCCGGGTGGCCGGGTCGAGGAAGGGCAGCGAGGCATCCGACGCGTCGACGGTGATCTCGCCGGTCAGCCGCTGGAGTACCGCGTCGACGCAGTAGCCCGCCACCGCCGCCCTGTCCAGCGACTCCGGCTCGTGAGTGTCCAAATAGGACATGATCGCCGCCGCGCAGCCGGGGAACATCCCCGACGCGGTACGGCGGAACACCTCCCTGGTCACGCCACTTGCCTGCCATTGGGCGAGGAGCGCGTTCGCCCGCCCGTCGAGCCACGAGATCGCCGGGCGCACGGCCTCGCCGGATTCGTCTCGCAGCCAGAGCCCGTCGCCCTGCCCGGTAAGTGCCAATGCGGTGACCGGACCGTCGAGCCCGGCGGCGACCTCGCGCACCACCGTCGCCACGGTGCCCAGCACCTGGTCGAGGTCTTGTTCGACCAGCCCGCCCGGCAGGTGGTGCACCTCGGACGTGGTGCACGCGCTCGCCACGGACATCCCGGCCTTGTCGAAGACGACCGCCTTCGTCAGTGACGTGCCGATGTCGACGCCGATGATCATGGCCGCAGGACCTCGGGGTTCGCCAGATTCGCGAGCGCCTCCCCGCGGGCGTACCGGCCGACTTCGGCGGCGACGATATTCGCCGCCCGCTCCGCCGTCTGCCTGCTGGCCCCGGCGAGGTGCGGGGTCGCGATCACGTTCGGCGCGTCCCGCAGTGCCCAGTCCGCGGGCGGAGGCTCGATGTCGTACACATCGAGCGCGAGCGCGCCGAGCCGTCCCGAGCGCAGGGCTTCCGGCAGCGGGGCATAGTCCAGCAGGCCACCGCGCGCGGTGTTGACCAGTACGGCGCCTTCCGGCAGCAACGCGAGCTTGGCGGCGTCGATCAGGTGACGGGTCTCCTCGGTGAGCCGGGCGTGCAGGCTCACCACGAAACTGCGGCGCAGCAGATCGTCCAGTTCGACGAGCTCCGCCCCGTCGGCCTCGATCCGGGCGGGGTCGGCGAAGGGATCCGAGACCAGCACCTTCGCGCCGAACGCGACGAGCACCTTGGCCACCCGCGCACCGATCGCGCCGTACCCGACCAGGCCGACGGTGGTCCCGTCGAGTTCGAGACCGGCCTGGTCGTAGGCGTAGTAGTCGCCGCGCCAGGTGCCGCCCAGCAATTCGGCCGAGGAGGTCGAGATCCGGCGCATGGCGGCCAGGATCATCCCCACCGCGAATTCGGCGGCGGCACCGGCGTTGCGGCCGGGCGCGTACGTCACCGCGACACCCGCTTCGGTGGCCGCCGCGAGGTCGACGTTGACCGGACCTCCCCGGCACACCGACACGAGCTTGAGCCCCGGAACGGCCGCGAACACCTGTTTCGTGAAGGGCGCCATCTGGGTCACCGCGACCTCGGCTCCCGCCAAGGCCTCGATCACCTGCTCCTCGGTGCCGCTGGCCTCGTGCACGTTCGCGACCGGACCGAACGGCTCCACCGGCCACGGCAGGGTCAGTTCCGTGAACTCGTGCCCGGCGCCGAGCTCGGCACGGACGGCGCCGGCCAGCAAGCCGGTGCCGACGAAATGGTCTCCCGCAGCGAGTATCCGCAACTCTGCGTCCTCTCTCCGTGCCCGTGTCGGGCGATCTCAGTGAGCTTGCTCGTATTCGGTGATGTGCGCGACCTTGCTCGCGCTGGCCGAAGCCGGGTCGAAGCGGTAACCGACCCATTCGGCGACGATCTTCTTCGCCAGTTCCGGGCCGATCGCCCGGGCGCCGAACGTGATCACCTGGCAGTCGTTCGACTTGACCGAACGCTCGGCGGAGTACGAGTCGTGCGCGACCGTGGCCCGGACACCCGGGACCTTGTTCGCCGAGATCGCCATGCCGATCCCCGTCCCGCAGACCAGGACTCCGCGATCCGCCTCGCCCCGCGCGATCGTCTCCGCCGCCGCGAGGCCGAGCAGTGGGTACGCCTTGTCGTCGGACCCGTCGGCCACCCCGAGGTCGGTGACCTCGTCCACCCGGTCATCGGTGAGGAGCAGCTCACGCAGCTGATCCTTGAGCGCCACCCCGGCGTTGTCCGCCGCCACCACGATCCGCATTCAGTCTTCCTTTCCGAGAGCCTGGCCGACCGCGGTGACGAGCAGCGCGAACGAAGTGGCCCCTGGATCGGGATGCCCCTTGCTCCGCCGCGCCAACCGCGCCGCCCGGCCTTTGGCGGGCAGCAGGTCCGCCGTGGCCTCGGCCGCGCTCACCGCGACCTGGGCCGCCTTCTGCCAGGCCTGCGGGACGTCGGCGCCCGCCTCGGCCTGTTCGCGCAACGCCAGCCGGAACGGCTCGATGGCGTCGAGCATGGTCTTCTCGCCGGGCTCGGCCTTGCCCAGTTCGACGAACGCCTTCACCGCGCCGTCGACCGCGTTTGCGAGAGCCTGCGCAGTGACCTCTTCGGCTACCAGGCCCCGCAGTCCCGCGCCGGTCTCGGCGAGCAAGACCCCGTACAGCGCGCCGGACGCACCGCCGGCCGCGTCGGCGAAAGCGGTCCCGGCGGCCAGGAGCGCGGTGGACAGCGAGTCCGCGTCGCGCCGCGCGGCGGACACCGCGGCCCGCATACCCCTGGTCATGCCCAGCCCGTGGTCGCCGTCGGCCGCGACAGCGTCCAACCTGCCGAGCTCGGCTTCGTTGGCCTCGATGTCGTACAAGGCCGCCGTCAGCGCGCGGTCCACGATGCCCTGCCCCGGTTCGGCCTCCGCCAGCAGAGCGTCCACTGTGGACTCAAGCGGCACCTGTGCCAGCGCGGCTCCGGTGCTCCGGTAGCCAGGGGTGTCACAGGGAGCCGCGTAGAGCTCGGCGAGTTCGTCGTCGAGCACCAGGATCGACAGCGAGACACCCGCCATGTCGAGCGACGTGACGAACTCGCCGACCTCGGTGTGCGCCGGGCTGAGCCCCGCCGCGGCGAGGCGTTCGTGCACCCGGGTGTAGGTCGCGAACATCTCCTCGTATTTGGTGCGGCCGAGCCCGTTCAGCAGGACCACCACGCGACCGTCGCCGGCGGGCAGTTCCGGGAGGAGACCGTCGACCAGTTCGTCGGCCAGCTCCCGCGCGCTCAGCCTGCCGACCGTGCGGACGCCGGGCTCGCCGTGGATGCCGAGCCCGAGCTCCATCTCGCTCTCGCCGACGGTGAACAGCGGCGCGGACGCGCCGGGCAGCGTGCACCCGCCGAACGCGACGCCGAACGTCCGGGTGTTCGCGTTCGCCTTCTCCGCCACCGCGTGCACGGTGGCCAGATCGTCACCGCGTTCGGCGGCGGCGCCCGCGATCTTGAAGACCAGGAAGTCGCCCGCGACGCCGCGACGCCTTTCCGGCGCGTCGGCGGGACCGCTGGCGATGTCGTCGGTGACCAGGATCGTTTTGCTTTCGATGCCCTCGGCGGCCAGCCTGCGCGCGGCGAGCCCGAAATGCAGCACGTCGCCCTGGTAGTTGCCGTAGCCGAAGAGCACGCCTGCTCCGCTCTCCGCGGCCCGCGCGGTGCGATAGACCTGCTCGGCGCTCGGGCTGGTGAACACGTCGCCCACCACGGCTCCGTCGGCGAGACCGGGACCGACCAGCCCGGCGAACGCGGGATAGTGCCCGCAACCGCCGCCGATCACCACCGCGACCTTGGGCGCGGATTCTTCCCGCCGCAGCACGCCATAGGCGTCGGGCACTTTGCGCACCGAACGCCCGTAGGCGGTGACGAACCCGTCCAGCCAATCGCGTTTGAACGTCTCCGCGGTACCGAGGACTGTCATCGCCCGCTCGCTTCCGCGAATTCACCGGACAGGTACGCGAGCAGCTTGCGCCGCACGTCGTCGTTGTTCTCCGCGACCTCGGCGGCCAGCTCCAGCGCGTCCGGCTTCGGCGGGTACACCGGATTCGGCAACGCGATCACGGTGAGCCCGGCCGCGGCGGCGGCGCGGATGCCGTTGCTGGAGTCTTCGACGCCCAGGCATTCCTCACCGGACCGGCCGAGCCTGGCCGCGGCCTCGAGATAGACGTCCGGACTCGGTTTGCCCCTGGCGACCTCGGCACTGGAGACGGTCGCGGCGAACTCGCCGGTGAGCCCGTGCTTGTCGAGTACCGCGTCGATCACCCGGCGGGCGGCCGACGAAGCCAGCGCGACCGGCACCTTCGCACTCACCTCGCGGACCATCTCCCCGGCGCCCGGCAGCAGCGGCGCCTCGCCCGCCTCGATCGCGGCGATCATGCCGTCCACCACGGCACGCTCGACCTCGGCCGCGCTTTCCGGGGTGCCGGACCGCTTCGCGAGGTACGCGGCCCATTCGGGCGCGCTCATCCCCTGCACGGACGCGGTGTCCTCAGCGGTCCATTCGGTGCGGTGCCGGGCGGCGTACGCCACCCAGTTCTCCTCCCAAAGGTGTTCACTGTCGACGAGGACACCGTCCAGGTCGAACACCACCGCGGCGAGTGCCATCCGGCATCTCCTTTCACATCGATGCTGTTAAGTTAACATCGACGATGTGATCTGGACAAGCCCTGAGGAGGGAACGCGTGGTCGCACGGTTGTTATTGGCACGGCACGGCCAGACCGAATGGCACGCCGAGAACCGGTACGCGGGCAGCAGCGACGTCGCGCTGACCGAGGAAGGGCTCCGGCAGGCGGACGAGCTCGCCGAGTTCGCCGCGGCGGCCGGGCCGTCGGCCGTGTTCTGCTCGCCGCAGAGCCGGGCACGCCGTACCGCGGAGCCTTCCGCCGAGGCGCTGGGGCTGCCCTTGCGAGTGGTCGGCGAACTGCGTGAGGTCCACTTCGGACTAATGGAAGGACGTACCAGGGACGAGCTGGCGGCGGCGGATCCCGAGGCGGTCGCGAGGTTTCTCGCCGACCCCGTGACCGGCGCCTTCCCCGGTTCGGAGCCGCCGCCGGACGCGGCCGCCCGGGGAGCCGGGGCACTGCGCGGGATCGCCGCCGAGGTGCCGGGCGAGACGGTGCTGGTCGTCGCGCACAACACCCTGATCAGACTGACCTTGTGCGCACTGCTCGGCATCCCGCTCCGGAACTACCGCACGGTGTTCCCGCGGCTGGACAACGCGGCCGTCACGGAGATCGAGATCGACGGCACGCGCACCGGCCTGCTGCGCCTCAATCAGCCGGCGCGCACGCGATACTGGGCACCATGAGCGATGAGAAGACGGCCGGTGCGAGCGCGCACTCTCGTAACACGCGTCAGCAGCTGATCACCGAACACGTCTTCACGACCGGCTCCGCGAGCATCGCGGAACTGGTGGAACTCACCGGCGTCAGCACCATGACCGTGCACCGCGACGTCGACGAACTGGCGCGGCGCGGCCTGCTCCGGAAGTACCGGGGCGGCGTGTCGGCCATGCCGTCAACGGTCTTCGAAAGCAACGCCGACTACCGGATGAACGTGCATTCGGAGGAGAAGATGGCCATGGCCGCGCACGCGCTCGCGCGCATCGAACCGGGGATGTCGATCCTGCTCGACGACTCCACGAGCGCGCTGGCGCTGGCGAAGCTGCTGCACCGCGTCACCCCGCTGACCGTCGCGACGAACTACCTCGGCGCCATCGAACTGCTCAAAGGCGTCCCCGACCTGCGGCTCATCTGCATCGGCGGCGACTACTCCGCGACCCACGACTCGTTCCTCGGCATGCAGAGCCTCGAGGCGATCGAGCGGATCAACGTCGACGCGACCTTCGTTTCGACCTCGGCCATGAACACGCGGATGACGTTCCACCAGGAGCCGGAGATCGTGATGCTCAAGCGCGCGATGCTGGCCAGCGCCCGGACGAAGGTGCTGCTGATGGACCACAGCAAGACCGAACGCGCGGCACTGCACCGGCTGGTGCCGTTGAGCGACTTCGACGTGTTGATCGTCGACGACGGGGTGGAAGAGCACCTGGCCGAGGAGATGCGAAGCCAGGTGGAAGTGGACATCGCGGAGCTCTGAAGGCTTCAGAGCGAGCCGGGCGGGGGGGGGGGGGGGGGGGGGGGGGGGGGGGGGGGGGGGGGGGGGGGGGGGGGGGGGCGGGCCGGCCCCCGCGCGGGGGCCGCGGCCGAGGAGCCGCCGCGCCGCCCCCGGGGCGCGCGGGGCGCCCCCCCCCGCCCCCCGGCCCCCCCCCCCCCCCCCCCCCCCCCCCCCCCCCCCCCCCCCCCCCCCCACCCCCTGTACCGATGCCGGCATTCACGTGACGACCGGACGACACGAGCCTTCACGCGCCACCACACCCACCGGCAACGCGCGAGGCTAACACGAAAATCCACCGATGTAACATCTTGAAAGTTAAGTTAACACGATCCATGATACGCTGAACACGACGTCATGGAGGCGTGCATGAACCAGGTAACATCGCCGTTATCGCGATCCGGGAGCGGGTTCGCCCGCGTACTGAACCGTTGGGGCCTCCCCGCCCCGCTGTTCCTCGGCTATGCCGGGCTGCTGCTGTTCATGATCGGCGACGGAGTCGAGTCGGGCTTCATCGCGCCGTTCATGGCGGACAACGGCGCGGGCACCGAGATCAAGGCTTCGTATGTGATCACCGTGTACGGCGTCGCCGTGATGCTGGCGTCGTGGTTGTCGGGCGCGCTGTCGGATCTGTGGGGGCCGCGTCGCGTGATGATGATCGGCCTGGCCATCTGGCTGGTGTTCGACGTGCTGTTCCTCGCGGTCGCGGTGTCGGGTGAGAACTACCCGTTGATGCTGGTGTTCTACGGCCTGCGCGGCTTCGGCTATCCGATGTTCGCGTTCGGCTTCCTGGTCTGGATCACCGCGGTGGCACCGGTCGCCAGGCTCGGCGCGGCCGTGGGCTGGTTCTACTTCGCCTTCACCGGCGGGCTGCCGACGCTGGGCGCGCTCGTCGCGAGCTTCACGAATCCGGTGCTGGGCCAGTACGGCACGCTCTGGGTGTCGGTCGCGCTGCTGGCACTCGGCGGACTGCTCGCGATCTTCGGGGTCCGGCAGCGGACGGGGTACACCCGGCTCGCGCCGCCGGACGTGAAACCGGTGCAGAGCCTGGTGTCCAGCGTGTCGATCGCGTGGAAGAAGCCCCGCGTCGGCGTCGGGATGCTCGTCCGCGTCATCAACACCGCGCCCGAGTTCGGGATGCTGGTGTTCTTCCCGACGATCTTCATCGAGGGCATCGGGTTCGGGGAGAGCCGCTGGCTGCTCCTGGTCTCGGTCATCTACGGCACGAACATCTTCTTCAACCTGATCTTCGGCGTGCTGAGCGACCGGATCGGCTGGCGCACCACGATCTTCTGGTTCGGCGCGATCGGCTGCGCGATCTCGATCCTGTTGCTCTACTTCGTCCCGATCGCGATGGGCGCCGAGTACTACTGGCTCGCACTGCTCGTCGGCGCGCTGTACGGCGCCACGCTCGCCGGGTTCGTGCCGATCTCGGCGCTGCTCCCCTCCCTCGCCCCGGAGAACAAGGGTGGCGCGATGGCCCTGCTGAACCTGGGCGCGGGCGCGGCGGCGTTCGTCGGGCCGGCGATCGTCAGCGTGTTCCTCGGCCCGCTGGGCGCGGCCGGCGTGGTGATCGTCTTCGCCGCGCTCTATCTGGTCGCGGCGGTCATGGTGCGCTACCTGAAGTTGCCCGATGAGACGGCGAAGGCGATCGAAGAGGACAAAAGTCTGCAAGAAGTCGGAGAGAAGGTCGTCACCACGTGAACCAACCCGTCACGATCGGCATCGACGTCGCCACCGCGGGGGTCCGAGCCCTCGCGGTGCGCGGCGGCACCGTCCTCGCTTCGGCCGCCGAGCCGCTGCCCGCGCCGGTCCGCGACGGCCGCGGGCACAGCGAGCAGGACGCCCGGTCCTGGTGGCCGGCGGTAAAGACGGTGCTGGCGAAGGTCACCGGCGAGCTGCCGGGCAGGGGCGGCGAGGTCGCCGCGGTGGCCATCGCCGCGACGTCGGGGACGATCGTCGGGGTCGACGCCTCCGGTGAGCCGGTCACCCCCGCGCTGATGTACGACGACCGGCGCGGCGCCGAGCTCAACCGCGAGGCCACCGGACTCGGCGCGGATCGCTGGCGGCGGCTCGGCTTCGGCGTGTCCGCCACGGCCGCGCTCGGCCGGATCGCCTGGCTGGCCGGGCACGCCCCCGACGTCGCCCGGATCTGGCACACACCGGATCTGATCGCCGCGGAACTCACCGGCGAGCCGGTGGCGACCGACTGGTCGCATGCCTTGAAGAGCGGCTACGACCCGCTTTCCCTCGAATGGCCACACGAGGTCTTCGAGTGCTTGGGGGTGCCGGAGAGCCTGCTCCCGTCGGTGGTCGCGCCGGCCACCGTGTTGGGTGAGGTGGCTCGTCCGGTCGCCGGTCTCCCGGCGGGCTGCCCGGTCGTGGCCGGGATGACCGACGGCTGCGCGGGCCAGCTCGCGGCCGGAGCGGTCACTCCCGGGAGCTTCGTCGGAATCCTCGGCACGACGTACGTGCTCAAGGGAGTCACCGAAGAGCTGGTGCCGGATCCGACGGGTGCGATGTACAGCCACCGTCATCCGGACGGCTGGTGGCTGCCCGGCGGCGCGTCGAACACCGGCGGCGAGGCCGTCGCCGGGCAGGATCGGCTTCCCGAGCTCGACGCGGCGGCGGCCGCACTGGGTCCGGCGAAGGTGGTCGCGTATCCGTTGCGGCGCAAGGGAGAACGTTTCCCGTTCGCCAGCCCGGACGCGGAGGGCTTCGTGTCCGGCGATGCCGACGAGGTGGAACTGCACCGGGCCAGGCTGGAGGGAGTCGCCTTCCTCGAGCGGCTCGCGTTGGACCACCTGCGCCGCCTCGGCGTCACGGTCACCGATCCGCTGCTCGCGGCGGGCGGCGGCAGCAGGAGTCCTTTGTGGACACGGATCAGGGCGACCGTCACCGGCCTCGGTCTGCGGGTGTCACCACAGGCGGAAACGGGATACGGCGCCGCGCTGCTCGCCGCGGCGGGGGTTCTGCCGGGCGGGCTCACCGAGGCGTCAGCGGGGCTCGGCGCGGGAACGCTGGTCGAGCCCGACGAGCGCGAGAGCGCCGCGCTCGCCGAGTCGTACCAGCGATTCTGCACCGAGCTGCACACCAGAGGCTGGATCGACGACGAGCTGTTCGCCGTCGTCCAGCATTGAGAGAGATCAGGAAGGGCGTGGGCCGTTGGACTTGGTAGGGGCGGGCTTCGGCGCGGCCGCCGGCTTGGCTGGCTCGGCGGCATCAGGGGCCGAACCCAGCAGCCGGATGGCCTCCTGGACCGCGACATCCGTGGCGGAGAGCCGATCGGCGACCTTCGACCGGAGTTCCAGCGCGAGCTTCCGGGCCTGCTGAGCTTCGGCCTGCTGGGTCTTCGCGTCGGTGAGGGCCTCCGCGACCTGCTCCTGTTTCGCGGCGATGTCCTCCGCCGAAGCCTTCTCCGACTTGGCGATCTTGTCCGCCGAGATCCGCTCGGCTTCGGCGCGTTTGGCGGCCGACACCCGGTCGGCTTCCGCGATCTTGTCCGCGGACGCCTTCTCGGCCTCCGCGCGACGAGCCGCCGAAGCCTCCTCGGCCTTCTTGTCCGCGGCGGCGCGGGCCCGGACGCTCTCCAGGTCCAGCTCCTTGCGCTTCTGCGCCGCCTCGGAGTTCAGCCGCTCGATCTCGGCCTTCGCGTCGGCGAGCAGCTTTTCCCGCTGGGCCTGTGCGTCCTTGGCCGCCTTCTCGATCGCGCGCTGTGTCTCGTGGGCGTACTTGTCCGCTTCGGTCCGTGTCGACTTGGCGTCGGCTTCCGCGGCGGCCTTGAGGTCGGCGATCTCCTCCTCGGCGAGCTGCATCATCATGCGGACGCGTTCGGCCATCGCGCCGGCGCCGGACGGGCTCGAACTCATCCGCACGAGGGCGGCCTTGGTCTCGTCCAGTTCCTTCTGGGCGTGGCCGAGCGCCTTGGTGAGGTCGCCGGCGGTCGCCACGGCCTCGTCGCGGCTGCGTGAGGTCTGCTTGAGTTCGGTCGCCAGTTCGGCGAGGCGCTCGTCGACCTGACGCTTGTCGTAACCGCGGACAGCGCCCGCGAACGGGGACGATTTCGCTGAGGGCGCCTGAGGCGCCGACTTCTCAGGAGCGACCATGGCGGCCACCTTAATGAGCGGGCACCCGTCAGGCAGTACCGCCAAACGGCTGCACTCGGCGTGCGGTGGCCGGATCGCATGGCATCCTGCATTGTTGACAGGTCGTAAGCAGGGGAGGCCCGGTTGGACATCTCGGCGATCCTCGAAGACATCCGCGAGCACTGGCACGTCTACGCCACGATGCCCTTCATCGCCGCGCTCATCGGGTACGTCACGAAACGCGTCGCCATCGAGATGATGTTCCGGCCGCTGGAGTTCGTCGGGATCAAACCCTTCCTCGGCTGGCAGGGGGTCATTCCGGCCAACTCGCGCCGGATGGCGACCACCGCCGTCGACCTGCTGACCAAGAACCTCGTCGATCCGCAGGAGATCTTCTCCCGGCTCGATCCCGAGGAAGTGGTGAAGGAACTCGAAGAGCCGCTCCTCAAGGCGGTCGAGGACGTCACCCGCGAAGTGATGGAGCAGTACCAGCCCAGACTGTGGGAACTGCTGCCGACCCGGGCACAGCGCATGCTGGTCGACCAGGTCCGCGCGCAGGCGCCGAAGGTCGTCGCGAGGCTGATGCGCGAGGTGTCGACGAACATCGACGAGGTCCTCGACGTCAACGAGATGCTGATCAACGCGATGGTCCGCGACAAATCGCTGACCTGCCGCCTGATCAAGGAGGTCGCGACCCCGGAGCTCCGCTTCATCGCCCGGTCCGGCATCTGGTTCGGCTTCGTCATCGGCCTGATCCAGTTCGTCGCGTGGGCGTTGACGAAGCAGCCGTTGATCATGCCGATCTTCGGTTTCGTCACCGGGTTCGTCACCGACTGGCTGGCGCTGAAAATGATCTTCTACCCGCGCGAGCCGCGCCGGTTCCTGTTCTTCAGCTGGCAGGGCATGTTCCAGAAGCGCCGCCAGGCGGTCGCCAAGGACTACGGCGCGCTGATCGCCGACGAGGTCCTCACCGTGCGGAACGTGATGGAGGCCGTGCTCACCGGGCCCAAGTCGGACAAGCTGTTCGCGATGATCACCCGCGAGGTGCAGCGCACCATCGACGCGCAGGCGAGCATCGCGAAACCCTTGGTGGCGTTGACCGTCGGCGGGGTCCAGTACCAGGAGATGAAGAAGGCCGCGGCGGAAAAGGCGATCGCGTATCTCCCCGAAACGGTGAAACACGTGGAGAGTTACGCCACTGACGCGCTCGACGTCCGCAACACCATCGTCACGAAGATGCAGCAGCTGACCCCGCTCGAGTTCGAGGGGATCCTCCGTCCCGCCTTCCAGCAGGACGAATGGAAGCTGATCGCGGTCGGCGCGGTGATCGGCGGGCTCGTGGGTGAACTTCAGGTCCTGCTACTCCTCCATTGAGGACAGGCGGCTAGGTTGCCCTTCAAGCAAGACGCGGGAGGGGCTCGAAAGTGGACGCCGTCATCGCCGATCTCGGCGAGCACTGGCCGGTGTACGTCACCATGCCGTTCGTCGCCGCGCTGATCGGCTACGTCACCAAACGCGTCGCCATCGAGATGATGTTCAAACCGGTGGAATTCGTCGGTGTGAAACCGTTCCTCGGCTGGCAGGGAGTGCTGCCGGCGAACGCGGAGCGGATGGCGGCCACCGCCACCGAGATGCTGACGAACAACCTCGTCGACCCGAAGGAGATCTTCGCGAGGCTCGACCCGGCCCAGGTGGCGAAGGAGATCGAGCAGCCGCTCCTGCGGATCGTCGAGGACGTCACCCGCGAGGTGATGGAGCAGTACCAGCCCAGGCTCTGGGAAGTACTGCCGAACACCGCCCAGCAGTTGCTGCTCAAACGCGTGCAGGCGGAGGCGCCGCGCGCGATCACGAAGATCATGGGCGAGATCTCGGAGAACATCGAGGACGTCCTCGACCTCAAGCACATGGTCGTGACGAACCTGGTGCGCGACAAGGCCTTGCTGAACCGGCTGATCCGCGACATCTCGCGGCCGGAGATGCGGTTCATCGCGCGGTCGGGGATCGTGTTCGGCTTCTCCCTCGGCTGTGTGCAGCTGCTGGTGTGGGCGCTGACGAAGTCGCCGATCGTGCTGCCGCTGTTCGGTATCGGCATCGGCTGGTTCACCGACTGGATCGCCCTGAAGATGATCTTCCTGCCACGGGAGCCGAAACGGTTCTTCGGCTTCTACACCTGGCAAGGCGTGTTCCAGAAACGCAAGGACCAGGTCTCCGCCGACTACGGCGACATGATCGCGCGCGAGATCATCACCATCCCGAACCTGCTCGAAGCCGTGCTGAGCGGGCCGAAATCGGACAAGCTGTTCGCGATGATCACCCGCGAGGTGCAACGGACGATCGACGCGCAGGCGAGTGTCGTGAAGCCGTTCGTCGCGATGGCCGTCGGGAGCAGGCGGTTCCAGGAGATGAAGCAGACGGCGGCCGCGAAGGCGGCGGCGCGGATCCCGGAGACGATCCGCCACGCCGAGAGCTACGCGGTCAACGCGCTCGACGTCCGGAACACCATTGTGGACAGAATGCGGCGGCTGAACCCGCTCGAATTCGAGCAGCTGCTGCGCCCCGCGTTCCGGCAGGACGAGTGGAAGCTGATCGCGGTCGGCGCGGTGATCGGCGGCCTTGTCGGTGAACTTCAGGTGCTTCTACTGCTTCACTGACGGCCACCCGATACGGTTTCCCCCTTCCCTGAGCGAAGCGAGGAGGTCGTGTGGACGCCGTCCTGGACGACCTCGCCCGGCATTGGTGGCTGTACGCCGCGATCCCGTTCGTCGCCGCGCTGATCGGCTACGTCACCAAACGCGTCGCCATCGAGATGATGTTCAAACCGCTCGAGTTCGTCGGGATCAAACCCTTCCTCGGCTGGCAGGGCGTGGTGCCCAAACACGGCGGGCGGATGGCCGCCGTCGCGACCGAGCTGCTGACGTCGAATCTGCTGGACGTCAAAGAGGTCTTCCGCCGGATCGATCCGGTGATCATCACGCGCGAGATCGAGCAGCCGTTGCTGCGGGCGGTGGACGAGGTCGCCCGCGAAGTGCTCGAAAAGCACCATCCCAGGCTCTGGGAGGTCATGCCGACGATGGCGCAGGAACTGCTGATCAAGCAGGTCCAGGCGTCGACGCCGCGGCTGGTGCGCGAGTTCATGGAAGAGATGACCGAGAACCTCGACGAGGTGCTCGACTTCCAGCATATGACCGTGCAGCGGCTCACCAGGGACAAGAAGCTGCTCGTCCGGCTGATCCGCGAGACGTCGCGGCCGGAGATGGCGTTCATCGCGCGGACGGGGATCTACTTCGGCTTCGGGCTCGGCATCGTGCAAGCGATCGTCTGGGCGGCGACGAAGGAACCGTGGGTGCTGCCGATCTTCGGCGGCTGCATCGGGCTGTTCACCGACTGGCTCGCGATCAAGCTGATCTTCGTGCCGCGCGAGCCGGTGCGGGTCGGCCGGGTGATCCTGCAGGGCAAATTCCAGCGGCGGCGGGCCGAGGTCGCGCATCAGTACGGCGAGATGATCGCGAACGAGATCCTCACCGTGCCGAACCTGCTCGACGCGGTGCTGCGCGGGCCTCGGTCGGATCGGCTGTACTCGCTGGTCGAGCGGCTCGTGGCGCAGGCCGTCGACGAGCAGGCGAGCGTCGCGAAACCGATGGTCGTGATGGCCGTCGGCGGGCAGCGGCTGCAGGAGATCAAGCAGGCGGCCGCGCGGAAGGCGCTGGAGCGGCTGCCGCCGACGATCCGCCACGCCGAGGGCTACCTGACCGAGGCGATGGACGTCGCGAAGATCGTCGAGCGGCGGATGCTCGGACTGACGCCGCTGGAGTTCGAGGGGTTGCTGAGGCCCGCGTTCCGGCAGGACGAATGGAAGCTCATCGCGGTCGGCGGGCTCATCGGCTTCCTGGTCGGTGAGCTGCAGGTGCTCCTGATGCTGCACTGACGCCGGATCGCGTTTAGCGGGCTAAACGCGCTTTGGGTGCCCGGGCGTTGCACCTGCGTTTAGCGGGCTAAACGCGATCCGGGGAGTGCCATGCCCCCAATGTGACATTGGGGACGTTGAGCGTCTCCAATGTGACATTGGGGGCATCGGTCCTGGAGCGAGCAGGTCCGGCGGATCGCGTTTAGCGGGCTAAACGCGCTTTGCGGGCGGTTCTCACGTGCGGGAGACACGGGATGATTACGGTGGAGGGGTGGCGTCCGAACCCCAGCAGCTGCCAGCCGTCCACGAGGCGTGGCTTCCGCGCGAGCACGCGTTGCACCGTCCCCGCCACGGCGGGCGGCAGCTGACCGCGCTGATCAGCGCGCTTCTGTTCTTCACCACCCCCGCGCTGCTGTGGGTGTTCGGCGTCCGGCCGGGCGAGATCGAGAACCACAAGCTCGCGAGCTTCCCCGGTCTGGACCGGGGCTGGGGCTTCTTCACCGACATGCCGACCTGGGCGATCGATCAGCTGTCGTTCCGGCCCGGCGCGATCGCCGCCGCCGACGCGATCAGCCGTGGCGTCTTCGGCGAGGGCGCCCCGCTCGACCAGCCGCCCCCGCAGCAGCAGGCGGGCCCGATCCCCGCGCCGCCCGCGCCGGCCCCGTCCAAGACCGCGCCCACCCAGGGACCGACGCCGAACGCCGCGTCCGGTTACCGCCGGGTCGTGCAGGGCCGCGACGGCTGGCTGTACTACGGCTACGACGCCGACGCGAAATGCGATCCGTCCCGTCCGCTGCCCGAAACCATCGCCAAGATCAACGAGCTTCGGCGCGCGGTCGAACAGTCCGGCAGGCGGTTCGAGTTCGTCGTCGCGCCGGACAAGTCGACGATGGTGCCGCAGTTCCTGCCCGACAGCTACCCCGGCAAGGACTGCTCGCGGTCGGCCGAGGCGACCACCTGGCACCGGATGCTCAAGGACGCGCACGCGATCGACCTGCGGCCCGAGCTCCGGGCGTCCGAAGGCCGGGTGCAGCATCCGATCTACCCGCCGAACGACACCCACTGGGCCGACGAGGGCGCCCTGGTGATGACGCGCGCCATCGCGAACGCGATCAAACCGGGTGTCACGCAGACCTGGGTCAGCGTTCCCGTCGGCCAGTACGACACCGTCGCCGATCTTCCGCCGCTGATCAGTAAGCAGGGCACGAAGACGAACACGCTGTACAGCCTCCGCCCGGACGGCGTCGTCGAGCGTGCGGGCGAGCCGAACGGCGACATCGACCGGCCCGTCTACCGCACGGCGAGCCCGCTGATCGGGACCGTGGACGAGAAGATGCTGATCTACGGCGACTCGTTCACCAAGGCGTCTTCGCGGTATCTCTCGGGCGCTTTCACGAACCTGACGATGCTGGCGCACTTCACCCAGAAGACGTCGCAGGCCGAGGCCGTCGACGCTTTCGTGAACGCGAACGTCGTGGTCGTCGAGGCCGTGGAACGCAGTGTGGCCGGCGGCCAGCTCGCGTTCATCGACCCCGGATTCCTCGAAGCGGTCAAGAAGGCGCTAGCCGAGCACCCGATCCGCTAGCGCAAGGCGGGCTGCGCCGTCGCGGCCGGCTCGACGCGGATCCGCGAGTTCCGGCCGCGCAGCCACGCGACGAGGCGGCAGACCAGGTAGATCACGAACGAAATCGTCGTGACGAACGCGCTCACCGGTTTCCCCGGCGCGAGCGAGAGGATGATCCCGCCGAGCGCGGCGATCTCCGCGAACACGATCGACAGCACGGTCGCCTTCCACGGGCTCGCCGTGACCCGCGCGGCCGCCGCGGCCGGGGTCACCATCAGCGAGACCACCAGCAGCGCGCCGACGATCTGCACGCCGAGCGCGCTCGAAATCCCGACCAGCACCGCGAAGATCAGCGACAGCAGCCGCACCGGCACGCCGCGCGCCGTCGCGACCGCGGGGTCGACCGTGGCGAACAGCAGCGGCCGGTAGATCACCGCGAGCACCACCAGTACCACGACCGAGGCACCGACCAGAAGGTTCAGGTTGGTCGAGTCGATGGTGATGATCTGCCCGACGAGGATGCCGAACTTGTTGGCGCTGCGGCCTTCGTAGAACGACAGCAGCAGCACACCCATGCCGAGGCCGAAGGCGAGGATCACGCCGATCACGGAGTCGCGTTCGGACTCGCGGCCGCCGAGGAGGCCGATCAGCAGGGCGGCGATGACCGCGCCCGCGAGGCCGCCGAGTTCGACGCCGACGCCCAGCAGCAGCGCGCCCGCCGCGCCGGTGAAGGCCAGTTCGGCGGTGCCGTGCACGGCGAACGACATCCGCCGCATCACCACCAGCGGGCCGAGCACCCCGGCCACCAGGCCGAGGACGGCGGCCGCGAGCAACGCCGTCTGCACGAAGTCGAGGCCGAGGAGCTCGCCGGTAAGGGCGAAGTCGAACATCTTGTCCACGGTGTTTATCCCAGAACCCGCGATCGGGATCGCGTCGCCAGGGCGCTGGTTCGCGCCGTCGATCGAGTTGTCCTGCCGAGGCGCCCTGCCGCCCCGATCCCGAGGCCTCCGGCCGGGGCGGGTTCGGCGTGTGGTCCGGACCGCACGAATGACCTCACTTCGTCGTCCACGGTGCTAACTGGCCTGTTCGTCGAAGTGGTGGGGCTCGTCTTCGCACAACGCGCTCTGCGCACCGGCGACGTGGATCTGCCCGCCGACCTTGAGCACCTCGATCCGCGTGCCGTACAGCTCGGACAGCGTCTCCGAGTTCATCACCTCGTCCGGCTTGCCGACCCGGAACTGGCCGTTCACCAGATACAGCATCCTGTCCACATAGGACAGGATCGGGTTGATCTCGTGGGTGACGAACAGGACGGCGGTGCCGGCGGAACGCCGCCGCTCGTCGATCAGCTCGCTGACCGCGCGCTGGTGCGCGAGGTCGAGGGAGAGCAGCGGCTCGTCGCACAGCAGGACTTCGGGGTCGCCGACCAGCGACTGCGCGACGCGGAGCCGCTGCTGCTCGCCGCCGGAAAGCCGTCCCACCGGCTGCTTCGCGTATGCCTGGGCGCCGACGGACTCGATCGCCCGCGACACCAGCTGACGCCGCTTCGAAATCCCGAAAAGCCCGGTGCCCCACCGGTGCCCGTCCAGGCCGAGGCCGACCAGGTCCACCCCGCGCATCGTGAGTCCCTCGTCGAGGGCGCGCTGCTGCGGGATGTAGCCGATCCGCCGGTTCGTCCCGCCGGGGCGCCGCCCCGCGATCTCGACCGTGCCCTCGGGCAGTCCCTGCTGGCCGAGCAGCACCTTGAGCAGGCTGCTCTTCCCGGAGCCGTTCGGCCCGAGGATCGCGAGGAACTCGCCGGGTTCGACGTCGAGGTCGAGCCCGGACCAGAGGGTTCTCGTGCCGAACGCGAGGCTCGCCCCGCGGACACGGACCGCGGGGCGGGCTTCGGCAGGTACGGAGGTCACTACTTCAGTGCTCCCGCCAGCGCGTCCACTTCCTTGGTCATCCATGCAATGTAGTCGGTCACACCCTGCGGGAGCGTTTCGGTGACGTCGACGACCGCGATCCCGGCGTTCTTGGCGTCGCCGACGATCTGCTGGGTGACCGGGGTGCTGGTCTGCGCGTTGTTGACGACGGCCTTGACCTGCTTGCCGGAGATCAGTTGCTTGACCGCGTTGAGCGCGGCCGCGGGCACGTCCTGCTCCGCTTCCACGGCCTCGGCGAAGGCGGGCGGAGTCGCGTCGGTGACCTTCGCGCTGTCGAGCAGGTAGTGCGCGACGGGCTCGGTGGCGACGACCTTGGCACCCGAGCCGTTCAGGCCCGAGACCTTCTTCAGCAGCTCCTGGGTCTTGCCCTTGAACGCGGTCGCGTTGGCGGTGAAGGCGTCCTTCGAGGCGGGCTGGATCTCGCCGAGCTTCGCGGCGACCTGGTCGGCGATCTTCTCGACGCCGGGGAGGCTGTACCAGACGTGCTCGTTCTCGTTGCCGGTCGCGGCGATGTCGACGGCGACCAGCTTCTGCGCGCCGGTGGCCTGGTCGGCGAGCTTCGAGAAGAAGTCGTCGTAGCCGCCGCCGTTGGACAGCGTCAGCTTCGCGTTCTTCGCGGCGACGGCGTCGCTCGCGGTGGTCTCGTAGGAGTGCGGGTCGGCCGAGGGGTCGTGGATGATCGAGGTGACCTCGACCTTGTCGCCACCGACGGCGGTCACGACGCTGCCCCAGACGTCGGTCGAGGCGACGACCTTGATCTTCTCGCCACCGCCCGGGTTCGCGGCGGACGCGTTCTGCGAGCCGGAGCCCGACGACGCCTGGTCGCTCGACGCGCAAGCCGTCGCGCCGAGCGCGAGGACGGCCAGGGCCGATACGGCCGCGAAAACACTCTTAGTACGGCGGGAATTCATTTACTGCACTCCTGCGGATGCCCTGGCCAGGTGTCCCCAATGCCGGGTAATGGAAACCGTTGTCAGATTCAACTGTACCCCATCCGGATGACGACGCTCCCCGTCCAGGCGCGAGCTGTACCCAGGGTCACTCTGAATCGAGACCTGCCACACGTCGGGTGATGCTTCTGCAAAACGTTCTGAACCGTTACGGTTTGCGGATGGGCCGTCCTATCCGCACCAGGAGGCAGGCGACACTGGCGTCGTTGGCCGCAGAGCTCGGTGTGTCGAGGACCACCGTCTCCAACGCCTACAACCGACCGGACCAGTTGTCCCCTGAGCTGCGCCGCCGCGTCCTCGAGACCGCGCGCCGCCTCGGCTACCCGGGCCCGGACCCGGTGGCCCGTTCACTGCGGACGCGCAAGGCCGGCGCTGTCGGTCTTTTGCTCACCGAGAACCTGTCCTACGCCTTCCGTGACCCCGCCGCCGTCGGCGTGCTCGAAGGACTCGCGCTCGCCTGCGAGGACGCGGGCGTCGGCCTGCACCTGGTCCCGGCGAGCCCGGGCCGGGAGGACGTCGCGGCCGTGCACCGCGCCGGCGTCGACGGCTTCGTCGTCTACTCGGTGCCCGACGACGACCCGCATCTGGGCGCCGTGCTGGAGCGCCCGGTGCCGACGGTGATCGTCGACCAGCCGCGCGTGGACGGCGTCGACCGGGTCGGCCCGGACGACGCGGCCGCCGTCACCGCCATGGCCGAGCACCTCATCTCGCTGGGTCACCGGCAGATCGGCGTGCTGTGCATGCGGCTGGCCCGCGAGCGCAACGACGACTTCGTCTCCATCCAGCGGCAGAGCGCCGCGCACTTCCACGTCCAGCGGATCCGGCTGGAGGCGCTGGCCGCCGCGTTCTCGGCGGCCGGGGTCGACTGGGCGACCGTTCCGGTGGTCGAGCGCTTCGACCACACCGTGGACGACGGCGCGTCGGCCGCACGCCAGCTGCTCGACGCGTATCCGCAGGTCACCGCCGTGATCTGCACCTCGGACATCCTCGCCCTCGGCGCGCTGGCCGAGGCGGAGCGCCGTGGGCTGCGCGTGCCGCAGGATCTGACGGTCACCGGGTTCGACGGCATCACCGAGGCCGAACGCTCCGGGCTCACCACGGTCCACCAGCCGGTGCTCGAGAAGGGCAAGGCGGCGGGCAAGCTGCTGCTCAGCTCCGCCGACCGGGTCGGGCCGAAGGTGATCACGCTGCAGACGGAACTGCGGGTCGGGCGCACGTCCGCGCCGCCGCGGACGGCCGAAGAGCGCTGGTTCGGGCCGTGATCTGCGCCCGTACACGTTGCCCTCGCCCGGCGGGTCGGTTCCAATGAACGCGTGACCTCAATCGACGTACTGCTCAAGCGCAACCAGGAGCTGGGCGATGTCACTCCTGGCGACCGTTCGTCTCCGAGGCCGTCGCTCCAGGTGACGATCCTGACCTGCATGGACGCCCGTATCCGGGTGTTCGAGATCTTCGGGCTGATCCAGGGCGAAGCGCACATCCTGCGTAACGCGGGCGGCGTCGTCACCGACGACACGATCCGCTCGCTCGCGCTGAGCCAGCGGAAGCTCGGCACGCGTGAGGTGCTGATCGTCCAGCACACCGACTGCGGCCTGTCCATGGTCACCGAAGACGACTTCAAGGACGAACTCGAAGCCGCCAGCGGGCTGCGTCCGACCTGGTCGGTGGAGGCGTTCCGCGAGGTGGAGGACAGCGTGCGCCGGTCGGTGCAGCGCGTCCGGCGCAGCGACTTCCTGCCGCACACCGACAACGTGCGCGGCTTCGTCTACGACGTGAAGCTAGGCCGCCTCACCGAGGTCGAGTAGGGGTTTTAAGCTGGCTCCGTGGGCGTCGACGCGGATGTGCTGACCGGCTGGTTCGACGAAGTGGGGCGCGACCTGCCCTGGCGTGAGCCGGAATGCTCCGCTTGGGGCGTGCTCGTCAGCGAGATCATGTTGCAGCAGACCCCGGTCGCGCGCGTCCAGCCGATCTGGCTCGAATGGATGGCGCGCTGGCCGGTGCCGTCGGCGCTGGCCGCGTCGTCGCAGGGCGAGGTCGTGCGCGCCTGGGGCAAGCTCGGCTACCCGCGGCGCGCGCTGCGGCTGCACGCCGCGGCCGCCGTCATCGCCGCCGAACACGGCGACGTCGTTCCGTCCGATGTGGACACCCTGCTCGCGTTGCCGGGTATCGGCGCGTACACCGCGCGCGCGGTCGCGGCCTTCGCCTACGGCAAGCGGGCGCCGGTGGTGGACACGAACGTCCGGCGCGTGGTGGCCAGGGCGGTGCACGGCGCGGGTGACGCCGGGCCGCCGTCGAACACCCGCGACATGGCCGACGTCGAAGCGTTGCTGCCGCCGGAGGACGCGCCCGCCGCGAAACTCTCAGCGGCGTTGATGGAACTCGGCGCGCTCGTCTGCACCGCACGGTCTCCGCGATGCGCGGACTGCCCGATCTACGACGATTGCGCCTGGCAGCACGCGGGCAAACCCGCCTACGCCGGGCCCGCGAAGCAGGTCCAGAAGTTCGCCGGGACCGATCGCCAGGTGCGCGGGTTGCTGCTCGACGTCCTGCGCGGCAGCGAAGGCCCGGTCGAGAAGGCGCGGCTCGATCTCGTGTGGGACGAATCCGGGCAGCGCGACCGTTGCCTCGACTCTCTGCTCGTCGACGGCCTCCTGGAGCAGACCCGGGACGGTCTGTTCGCCCTCCCCGGCGAACACTAACGCATTACGACAAAAGTTGGTCAATGGTTGTCATCGGCGCGATGGCGGGTTAGTTTTCCGGCCAACGCGCATGATGGGAGTTACGCCCGTGGCCGACTTCGACCGACGTACCGCGCTCAAGGGCGGCCTGACGGTAAGCGCCGTCGGGCTACTGGGGACAGCGACCATTTCCGCCGCCAACGCGGCTTCCGGGGTGGCGGAACCGAAGATCCACGACACGGCGGCCTGGGGTGCCCGGCCGCCGAACGGGGCGATCGAGGTGCAGAACCACAAACCGACGTACATCGTCGTGCACCACACGGTCGACCCCGGGAACGTCACCGACTACACGCTCGAACACGCCTTCTGGGCGTCGCGTTCGATCCAGAATTTCCATATGGACACCCGTGGCTGGGTCGACACCGGCCAGCAGTTCACGAACAGCCGCGGCGGGCACGTCACCGAAGGGCGGCACCGCAGCCTGGAGATCCTGCGCGGCGGGACCCAGCATGTGCTCGGCGCGAACGTGGGCAACAACAACAGCACCTGCATCGGGATCGAGAACGAGGGCCTCTACAGCAAAGAGGATGTCACGCCCGCGCTCTGGGACTCGCTGGTGAAACTGGTCGCGTACATCGCGTCGCAGTACGGGATCTCGCCGGAGTTCATCAAGGGGCACCGGGACTTCAACTCGACCGAATGCCCGGGAACCGTGCTGTACAACCGGCTTCCCGAGCTGCGCACCGAGGTCGGCAAGCTGCTGGGCTCCGCGTCGCCCAAGGTGGATCTGCCGGAATGGCCGCTGCTCAAACCCGGCGACACCGGGCCTCGGGTGCGGACGGCGCAGGAACTCCTGCGGGCACGCGGTTTCGCCGTGCCGGTCGACGGCCTGTTCGGACAGTCCACAAAGGACGCCGTCGCCACGGTGGCGGCCCGGCATGGGCTGGAGCGCGATGCCTGTGGTGCGACCGCGGCGACCGACGAGACCGGGTTCCTCGGCTCCGACGTCTGGCCGCTCATCGTCGGGTCCGGCACCGATCTGCGGGCGCTGAAAGCACGACTCGCCGGCTGAACAGCAGCGGCACGAGGATCATCGAGGCCGCGAACCACGGGAGCAGCGACGTTCCCAACGGCAGCAAGAGACCGCCGACGAGGGCTCCCCCGGCGACGGCGCCGTTCCAGGCCGCGATCGTGAGCGACTGGGCGGCGTCGGCCGTGGGGCCCGCGAGTAACGCGGTGACGGCTTGGAACGCGGTCGGCGCGCCGCCGAACCCCAGGCCCCACAAGGCCGCGGCGGCCAGCACCAGACCGTGGACACCGTCGCTGATCCCCAGCAGGACGATGGCGGCGGCGGTCACGGCGGCGCAGGACACGAGCACCGCGCGCGGGCGGCCGTCGAGCGCGGAGCCGACCGCGACCAGCCCGCCCACCGTCGCGCAGCCGAACACCAGCAGCGCGGCGCCGAGCATCTGCTGCGCGCCCAGCCCGGCGAGCACCGGCCCGATGTAGGTGTAGGCCACGTTGTGCCCCAACGAGAACAGCGCCACCGTCGCCAGCACGGGACGCATCCCCGGCAGCCGTGACGCGGCCAGCGGCCGGGTGGGTCCCGCCGGATCGGCGGGTACGGCGGGCACCGCGACGGCCACCCATCCCAGCAACGGCACGGTGATCAGCGCCATCGCGGCGAACGCCCAGCGCCAGTCGGCGAACTCACCGAGCGCGGTACCGGCGGGCACGCCCAGCGCGAAACCGATCGGCGTGCCGGACATGGCCACGGCGAGCGCGCGCCCGGTGAGTCCCGGCGGGGCGAGCCGCATCGCGTAACCCGCGACGAGCGACCACATCACCCCCGTCAGCGCACCGGAAACCACCCGGGTGGCCAGGATCAGCGGGTACGACGAGGACACGGCGATGACCAGGTTGGTGACCAGGAAGCCGAGGATCAGCGCCAGGAGCAAGCGTTTGCGCGGCACCCGGAGGGTCGCGCCGGTGAGCGGGATGGCGGTGACCGCGGTCGTGATCGCGTAGACCGTCACCAGCTGCCCGGTGGCCGACGGCGAAACGCCCAGCTCCTCGGACATACCCAGCAACAGCCCGGCCGGCAGCACTTCGGTGAGGCAGCCGAGGAACACCGTGGTCGTCAGCGCGAGCAGCGCCGGGAGGGGCAGCATGCCTCGACGATCTCGTCCCCCCGCGCGGCGCGGGTAGTCCCCGGCGGGTATGCCGCCCGGTTATCGGCCGGGATAACCCGGCGGCATGACCGGCTGGCAGTGCCGCGCGCGGCGCGGGCGTACGCACGATGACCGGGCATCCTCCCCCGTAGAGAGAAGGCTCGTTCATGACCGTGCGGATTCGGTGGCAGGAGCCACTGTGCACCGCGTTGCTCGCCACCACGATGATCGGCGCCTGCCCGGCCTCGGCCGCGGCCCAGCCGTCACCCGGCAGCGACGGGTATGTGCACGTCTCGCCCGACGGCACCGTCCTCGGACCCGATCCTTACTACCCGAAGGACGGCAACGGCGGCTACGACGTCGACAAGTACTCACTCGCGTTGGACTACTCGCCGTACTCGATGTTGTTGAGCGGCAAGGCGACCATCACCGCGACAACGACACAGGACCTCAACCGGTTCGATCTCGACCTGCGCGGTCTCACCGTCCGGTCGGTCACCGTCGACGGCGTGGCCGCGACGTTCCGCCGGGAAGGCGAACACGAGCTGGTGATCACCCCGCGGACTCCGTTGGCCCAAGGCGCGCGGTTCACCGTGGTGGTCGGTTACGACGGGCGTCCGGAGCCGATCGCCACCACGCGGGGACGGGTCGGCTGGCTGGCCGCGTACGGCGATTCCGCCGTCGCCACCGGGCAGCCGCGTTCCGCGATGACCTGGTTCCCCGTCAACGGCACCGAAGTCGACAAAGCGACCCTGCGTGTCTCCGTCACCGTCCTGGACGAATTCTCCGTGCTGAGCAACGGTTTTCAAGTCTCCGACGGGCCTGCGGGCTTCGGGCGGCACACCGTCACCTGGTCGGAGGAAACCGCCCTCGCGCCGAGCACGGCGATGCTCGGCATCGGCCGCTGGGAGGTCGAGAGGATCACGCTTCCCGGTGGGCGGACCGCGATCAACGCCTACCACCCGTGCGCCGTGGACAAGAAGAAGATCGGCGGACGGCTGCCCGAGGTGCTGGAATTCCTCACCGGGAAGTTCGGCGACTACCCGCAATCGGCGGCGGGCGGGCTTTTCCTCGACCGCTCGCTCGGCTACACGCACGGCGCCCAGACCCGTCCGGTGTACGGCCGCACGGCCACCGTCGCCGATCTGGTGTACGCCACCGCGTACCAATGGTGGGGAGCCGGCGTGAGCGGCAAGATGTGGCGCGACACGCTGATGACCGAGTCCGTCGCGCGGTACGCGGTCTGGCTGTGGGACGAGGCGAAGAACGGCGTCGACCTGGATCGGCGATATCGCGAGCTGGTCGCCAAGGTGCGCGATGACACGGCATTCTGGGCGCCGAAGCTCACCGATCCGGGCAAGGGCACCGAATTCGCGCCGACGGCCAAGGCGGTGCTGATGGTGCACGCGTTGCGCCGTCTCATCGGCGACGACGCGTTCTTCCAGATCATGGCGGGCTTTCCGGTGATCAACCCGCAGGGAAACCAGAACTGGCACGACTTCGAGCTCTACGTCTCCGCGATGACGCAGCGGGATCTCGGCGAGTTCGACCGCGCCTGGCTGGACGGCACGGTGCGGCCGCCGGACGAACTCCTCTTCCCCGGGCGCTGAACGACCTCGTGAGTGGTAAGGACGGTTCTAACCATCCTTACCACTCATGAGTCTCTGGCCAGGTATTCGGCGTAGACGGGTGCCGTCCGGGCCTCGGCCCAGTACGCCTCGACCACGGCGGCGAGCAGCTCGTCCCGCCGTCCCGCCACGAAGGTCTCCTTGTTCCAAGCGAGAACATGCCTGCGCGGCAACACATCCCCGCGCAGCGGCCGGGTCACGATGCCGTGGTCGCCCGGATCGCAGATCGGCTGGGACAGCCCGATCGCGCCCGCCTTGACCACCAACAGCGCCACCTGCTGCGAAGTCACCTGATGGGTGAACGATGGGGTGAAGCCGTGCCGCGCGCAGGTGTCGGCGAAGTACTTGGTGAACGTGGCCGCCGACGAATCGGACACCATCACCCAGGATTCGTTCCGCAGGTCACGCAGGTCGACGATCTTCTCGCGCGCCAGCGGATGGGATTCCGGCAGCAGGACGAACGTCGGCTCGGTCACCACCACCGCGGTGTCCACGTTCGGCGGGATTTCGAGCTCGTAGCCCGGATAATCCTTGACCAGCGCCAATTCCGCGCGGCGCTGGGCCAGCAGCGGCAGCAGCCGCTCGGGGTGGTCGTCGTGCACGAGCTGCACCTCGGAGACTCCCGGCCACAACCTGGTCACCAGCGACGGAAGACACGACACCAGCGCGCTGGCCACCGCGGCCACCCGGACGACGTCGGGCGGTCCGCTGGGGCAGACGCGCTGCTCGATGTCTTCGAGCAGTTTGTCCAGCTGTGGCAGCAAAGCGGCGGTGCGGCGTAACAGCAGTTCGCCCATCGGCGTCGGGGTCACGCCGCCTTCGCACCGGTCGAACAGCTGGTAGCCCAGCATGTTCTCCAGCCGTTTGAGTT
The DNA here is from genome assembly GCF_044765885.1 of Amycolatopsis sp. NPDC102389. Lineage (NCBI taxonomy): Bacteria > Bacillati > Actinomycetota > Actinomycetes > Pseudonocardiales > Pseudonocardiaceae > Amycolatopsis > Amycolatopsis sp. NPDC102389. The sequence goes on along the minus strand of NZ_JBIWKX010000062.1, from coordinate 6,531 downwards.
GCGCGGAAACCGCGGGCTGGGTGACGCCCAGCGCGATCGCGGCACGGGAAAGGCTGCCCGTGTCCGCGATCGCCCTGATCACCCGCAGGTGGTGGACATCCAGCTGTACGACGTCGAACTCCTTTGTCACGAACGGGTTTTCGACCCGCCGGAAGAAGTCGTGACCGCGGGAACCACCGCGGCCCTGGTCCGTCTGCCGAGAAGAACATACAGCAGAAAAGCGCCGAAAACGGAGTTCACCGTGGGGATTCCCCACGGCAGCCAGATCCCCGCCGCCGCGCCGGCCACCCAGCAGATCAGCGCGGCGGGAACCCAGGCCGGGCAGGTGGACGGCAGTTCCCCCGACGCGCGGGTGGCGTCCAGATCCGGTTTCCAGCGCCGGACCACGTAGTACTCGGCGATCACCACCCCCGCCACCGGTGGCGTGAGCACGCCGACCCAGGTCAGGAAGGTGGTGAAGTGATCGAGGATGCCGATCGCGGAGAGCATCGTGCCGAGTCCGCCGAGCAGCAGGGTCGCGGTGGTGCGGTCCAGCCGCCGCGACAGCAGCACCTGCACGGTGTTCACCAGCCCGAGCGAAGACGAATAGAGGTTCCAGTCGTTGATCTTCAGGATCGCGGTGACCAGGATCAGCGTGCCGAGCACACCGGACGACGAGGTGATGATCCCGACCACGTCGGCGCTTTTCGCCGCGTGCGCGAGCAGGACCCCGATCAGGCCGATCAGGTACTGGCCGAGGGTGACGCTGACCAGGGTCTGCTTCACCACGTCGGACGCGGTCCGGTTGAACCGGGTCATGTCCGGCGTCATGATCGCGCCCATGATGAAGGCGCCCGCCACCAGCGTGGTGCCCTGCGCCAGCGACATCGTCGGCCCGGGCGGCGGCTCGGCCATCAGCACGGGGAGCGAATGGTCGCCGAGCGCGGAGATGATCGAAAACGCCGCCAGCGCAAGGAAAGCGGGCACCGTCAGATACGCCGTCCAGGCCATCGCGTGGAAGCCGAACACGACGATCGCGGTGACCAGCGCGCCGCCGGCGAGCGCCCACACCCACACCGGCGGGCCGCCCATCAACGCGTGCAGGCCGTGGGCGAAGACGTCGTTCTGCACTCCGAACCAGCCGGCCAGGCTCAGCGTCATCAGGAGCCCGACCAGCGACGAACCGCCGGTGCCGAACCCGGTCCAGCGCGCGAGCACCGACGTCGAAAGGCCCTCACGGGTACCGGCGACGCCCATCAGGATGGTGATGATCTCCAGCAGTACGGAACCGATCGTGATGGCCAGAACCGCTTCCCAGAACGTCATGCCGAAACCCAGCACCGCGCCGAGCAGGAACTGATGGAACGAGGACACCTGCCCGAACCGTTGCAGCGCGACGGAAACCCAGGAGTAGCGGCGATCGGCGGGCACCCGGCGCAACGAGAAGTCGTCGTGGTCCACGATCACTCCACCCGTTCCGGGACGGCTTGTTCGAGGACGACGAAGCCTTGGCCAGGCATCGGCCGCCACGAAAGTTCGCCGCGATAGAGCCGTTCGAGGAACGCGACCCGCTGGTGATAGGCGAACACGGAGCTTTCGACGCCCGCCACGGCGACGGTGCCGACGAACATCGGCAACTCGGCGAGGAAGTACCGGACAGCGCTGCGCAGCTGGTCACGGGAGGGGTGCCGGCCTTCCGGCAGCCGCCGGTCCAGCACCCAGCCCGTGGCTCCGAGGCACTGCTCGGCGAACTCCGAATCACTGGCGAACCGTTGGTGCGCCTCGGAAAGCAGGCCGAGATACGCGGGATCGGTTTCGAGCACCGCGGCGTCGAGGATCAGCGTCCGCGCATCCCCGGGGTAGACCTGCTCGAGCGCCCGGATGATCTTGTTACGCGTGTAATTTCCTTGCCGTTGCGCCTTTTGCGCGGCGCGGACCGAGTCGTAACCGAGCGCTTCGAGGGTGAACGCTGACGGGCCGTCCGGGACGAAGAAATGGAAACCCCGAAAGGCCGACATGGCCCAGCGGGCGAGATCGGCGATACGTTCCACCGTGAAATGGCTGTTGAACGGGCTGACGCCGAGACAAACGTGTTCGGCCCGCGCCAGCGGATCGGCGCAATGTTCCGTGAGTGGCAGTGGTCGCGGCAAGACGGCTCCCGATTCGCGTGATCTGCGGTGCGTCGACCGAACGTAGCCACGGCACGCCTGCGCGGGTATTGCCGTCGAATGTTGTCATCGGGTTATGAGAAATCGCGGGTCTCTACTTTCGGAGGTGCCGGGCGCGAACCGGTCGCGGTATACGAAGTCATGGAGATTCAGGTTCGGCATCTTCGCGTGATCTGTGAGATCGCCGCCTCCGGCAGCCTCAACCGTGCCGCGGCCGGACTGGGGCTCGGGCAGCCCGCGCTCAGCCACCAGTTGCGCCGGATCGAGCGGATGGTGGGCGGTCCGCTGTTCCACCGCGACCAGCACGGGGTGCGGCCCACCGAACTCGGCGCCCTGATCCTGCGCCGGGCGCGGGCCATCGTGCTCACCTTCGACGAGCTGGAGCACGACTTCCACCGCCAGGAACCCGAGACGGGCGAATCGATCAGGATCGGCTGGAACGACAGCGCCATCACGGGTTCCCTGCTCGGCGGACTGCGCGACCTGCGCCCGGGCGAGCCGTTCCGCACGCGCGCCGACACCTCGCGCACGCGGCTGCTCGCACAGGTCGCGAACCGGGGCATCGACCTCGCGCTGATCATGATCTGCGGCAGGCGTGGCCTTCCGGTGCCGCCGGAGGTGCGGACGCTGACGCTGGTCGAGGAGCCGTCGTTCGTCGCGATCCCCGCGGAACATCCGCTCGCCGGCGAAGAGGAGATCGAGCTCGCCGAACTGGCCGGGGAGGACTGGATCGTGTCGAGCGGCGGTGACGGCTGCCGCGTGGTGTTCCGCGAAATGTGTCTCGCGCACGGTTTCGATCCACGGATCACCCACGACGTCGACCTCGACAACGCGCGGGAGGACCTGGTCAGCGGCGGGTACGGCGTCGGGCTCATCCAGCCGACCCGGCCACCGGCGGACGGACTGGCCATCCGGCCGCTGGCGGGCGCGCCGATGTGCGTGCGGCACGTGCTCGCGTGGCGGGAGGACGGCCCGTGCGCCCACGGTGTCCCGGAGCTCGCCACCGAGGCGAGGGCGGGATATTGGCGGCTCGCCGATCGGACGGCACCGTACCGCTCCTGGCTGCACCGCCACGGCAGATTGGCCGCCGGATAACCCCTCGGCATCCCGAGGCGGCACTAGAGCGTGTCCTCGCGGTCGGCCGACGATGGGAATCGTCAATCACGGTCGCCGAAAGAAGGGGCACCATGCTGCCGTTGATCACCCGTACGGAATTGCTCTCCCGGATGGAGTCCGGATCGGTGGTCGTGGTCGACACGATGCCGGTCGCCTATTTCGACAAGGAACATCTTCCGGAAGCGCGCAACATTCCGGGTTTCCCGTACGAACAGGCCGCCGAATTCACCGACCGGCTGGCACCCGTGGTGCTTCCGGACAAGGCCGCCGCGATCGTCGTCTATTGCGCGAACACGCCGTGCCGCAACAGTGAATTCGTCGGACGGCGCCTGCTGGAGCTCGGGTACACGAACGTCCGCAAGTACCGCGAAGGCATCGAAGACTGGGTCGCGAACGATCTTCCGACCTGGTCTTCGTCCTGAAAGGAGATCGTCTTGTCCAAGTGCAAACGGTTCGTCTGCGTGCTGGCCGGTGTGCTGGCACTCGTCGCCGGCTTCGGCAACGGCGCGGCTTCCGCCGCACCGAAGGCCGAGAACGTGATGGCGGTGACTTCGGCCAACTACGCCGAGGTCATGAACATTTCGAAGGAAAAGCTGGTCATCATGGACTTCGGCGCGACCTGGTGCCCGCCGTGCCGCCAGATGAAGCCGGTGCTCGAACGGCTCGCCGGTGAATACGGCGGCCGGTTCCTGCTGGGCGAGGTCGACGTCGACCAGAGCCGTGACCTGTCCAACCGGTACAACATCCGCTACCTGCCGACGCTGGTCGGTGTCCGCAACGCCGCCGAACTGCCGTCGTCGCGGAACATCGGTTACCCGGGCGAAACGCGGTTGCGCGCCTGGATCGACGCTCAGCTGGCGAAGGGCTGACCGATGACGTCGGAGAGAAACGCTTCGACGGCACCGAGGTAGGTCTCCGGCGCTTCGTCGTGCACCACGTGCCCGGCGCCTTGGACGACGATATGCCGCCCGAGGCCGCCGGGCACGCGTGCGGCCAGCTCGGCCTGCTGGCCGTGCGGCATCGCGGTCCGTTCGCCCTCGATCGCGAGCAGCGGGCATTTGACGCGCTCGACGAACTCCCAGAAATCGCGCCGTCCCCACTCGGCCGCGATCTCGTACAGGTCCGCGAGTGACGCGATCAGGTGGTAGCCGTCTTCGCGTTCCTCGACGCATTCGATGAAGTAGTCGCCCGTGTCGCCGAAGAACTCGCGTACGTGGGCCAGCGACCGGAACGGGACCGGCCACGACTCGAAGTACCCGCGCCAGGTGTCCACGGTCCGGCCGCGCTGATCCGGCGCGAAATCCTCGCAGACCACGGCGCGGACGAGCTCGGGATGCGTGGCCGCGGTGACCCACGCGTGCAGGCCGCCCATCGAATGTCCGATCAGGACCGCGGGTTCGCCGAAGGTTCGCAGCACCTCGGCGACGTCGTCGGCGAACCGTTCGGTGCGCCAGGGCCCGCCGCGCGGACCGCGGCCGTGCCCGCGCGCGTCGAGGCCGTGGACACGCCCGTACGGTTCGAGCCTTCGCGCGACCCGCCACCACGTCGTCGCCCTGCCCATCAGCCCGTGCAGCAGGACGATCGGCGGCCCGTCGCCGCCGAAAGTGACCAACCCGTCGCGCTGGATCACCACTAAGCTCCCCTCCATGCGCAGCCGTGTCCCCGTCGCCGGTCTGGTCCTGGGGGTCGTCTGCGCCCTGATTATCGGCTGCACCGCCGATCCTCCCCCGGCCCCGCCCCCTCCGCCGCCGATGAACCCGGCCCCGGGCGCTTCGGGTGCGGGCGACCCGTACTACCCGATGGACGGGAACGGCGGCTACGACGCGACCGAATACCAGGTCGGGATCACTTACGACCCCGCGAAAGGGCGCCTCGACGGCGACACCACGGTGATCGCGAAAGCGACCCAGGACCTCAATCGGTACAACTTGGACTTACGCGGCTTGACGGTCCAATCCGTTGAAGTGGACGGTAAACCGGCGAAGTTCGCGCGCGAGGGCGAATTCGAGCTGGTGGTGACACCCGCCGAGCCGATCCGGAACGGGGCCTCCTTCCGCACGAAGGTCCTCTACGGCGGTGATCCCTCGGCGACCCCCAAGGCAGGTGGCAGTGAGAACGGCTGGCAGAAGTCGAAGGACGGCGGCGCGTTCATCGTCGGCGAGCCGCATTCGGCGTCGTTCTGGTACCCCGTCAACGAGACCCCGCGTGACAAGGCGATGTTCACCCTCAACGCCCGCGTGCCGGACGGCTGGACCGTCATCTCGAACGGGCGCGAGATCCAGAAGACCGCGGCGAACGGCTGGACCACGACGTCCTGGCAGGAACGCACCCCCGTGGCGGCGTACCTGACCACGGTGGCGATCGACAAGTTCACCGTCGACAGGATGGCGCTCCCGGACGGGACGCCGGTGGTCAACGCGTACGCGCCGGGCGCCGAAGACCGCCGCGACACGGGCAGGCGGCTGCCGGAGATCATCGGCTTCCTGACCACGAAGTTCGGGCCGTACCCGGTGGACGCGGCGGGCGGTGTCTATCTCAACGAAGACATCCATTTCTCACTGGAGACCCAGACCAGGCCGACCTACGCGAAATGGGCCGACCTGATCACCGTCGTGCACGAAACCGCGCACCAATGGTTCGGCGATTCGGTGACGCTGAATTCGTGGTCGGACATCTGCCTCAACGAATGCCTCGCGTCGTACGCGCAATGGCTGTGGCAGGAATCGCGGGACAACGAGAACCTGGACGACCGTTATCGCGCCGCCCTCGAGATCATGCGGGGCAGCACCGATTTCTGGAAGCCGAAACTGGTCGACATGGGAGCCGGGCAGGAATTCCACGGCGTCTACGACAAGGGGATACTGGCCGTCCACGCGCTGCGGCGGAAGATCGGCGAAGGCGCTTTCGCGCGACTGCTGAAGGGTTGGCCGGCGGCGCACCGGAACGCCAACGCGACCTGGGCGGAGTTCGAGGCGTTCACGATCAAGCTGTCGGAGCAGGATCTGCGGCCGTTCTTCGACGCGTGGTTCCACGGGACGACGATCCCGCCGGACGCCGAACTGCTGCCGGGCACCCTGCGAGGCTGAGCCCGCCGCCCGGCCCACGCATTTAGTCCTCTGAATGAGGCCGGGCGCGGGGGTCGTGAGTGGCAGGCGGGGGGGGGGGGGGGGGGGGGGGGGGGGGGGGGGGGGGGGGGGGTGGCGGGCCGGGCGCGGGCGCGCGCCCGCCGCGGCCGCGCGGGCGGCCGCCAGCGAGGAGAGCGGTGGCC